>DRKS01000071.1 GCA_011051655.1 Sedimenticola sp. | reverse complement strand
GTTTTTGGAACACAAATTCGCCTGGAGCGAATTTGGACCGCACAGCGACCCCGAAGGGGTGGAATACAGGGATGTATTCCATCAACCTGGCTTCGCATCTTGAACGATCAGCCTTGAATCATAGCTACGGCTATGCTTCGGCGGCCGATCGTCCAACCTGCTTCGCCAGCTTGCCCCAAAAATCCAAATCCTGGTGAGAAATGCGGGCTAGTGCTCCATCCAGGTTTCCAAAATTGCATCGAGGCGTGACCGGGAGAATCTTTTGCCAATGAGCACCCAAGCCGATATCTTTTTGCGACGCCTGCGCTGGGTCACCTGGTCCATTGTCCTGATCGTTACCGTCTGGCAGTTCCTGCCGTGGATCGAGCGCTATCTCATCGGCCTGACGGCGGAACCCCGCGCCGTTACCGCCCGCGGCGAACTGGCCGCCGATGAGCGTGCGACTATAGAAATCTTCGAGCGGGCCAGCCCTTCGGTGGTGTTCATCAGCACCAGGCAGCGGGTGGTGAACCTGTGGACCCGTAACGTCCTGAGCGTGCCCAAGGGCACGGGCTCCGGCTTCGTCTGGGATGACCTGGGTCACGTGGTGACCAACAACCACGTCATAGAAGGCGCGTCCGAGGCCAATGTGAGGCTCAACGACGGGCGCACCTACAGCGCCGTGCTGGTCGGCGCATCCCCGGCGCACGACCTGGCGGTGCTGCGCATCAATGTCCCCTTCGACCGCCCGCCGGCAGTGCCCGTGGGCACCAGCGCCGACCTCAAGGTGGGCCAGAAGGTCTTCGCCATCGGCAACCCCTTCGGCCTGGATTACACCCTCACCGGCGGCCTGGTCTCCGCCCTCGACCGCTCCCTGGAGGAAGAGGGCGGGGCAACCATTGAACACCTGATCCAGACCGATGCCGCCATCAATCCCGGCAACTCCGGCGGCCCGCTGCTGGACAGCGCGGGAAGGCTCATCGGCATCAACACCGCAATCTACAGTCCCTCGGGGGCCTATGCCGGCATCGGTTTTGCCGTGCCGGTGGATACGGTCAACAGGGTGGTGCCCCAGTTGATCGCCCTGGGCAAATATATCCGGCCCAGCCTGGGGGTGGTCGTGGACGAGGATGTCAACGCGGCCGTGACCCGGCAGTTGGGTATAGAGGGTGTGCTGGTGCTCAGGGTCAAGCCCGGTTCGTCGGCCGAGGCGGCCGGCCTGCGCGGCACCCGCGTGGACAGCCGTGGCGGGGTCATTCCGGGGGACATCATTCTGGCGCTGGACGGCCGGCCCGTCGGGACGGTCGGCGCCCTGCTGTCCGGCCTGGACGACTACCGCATTGGCGACCGGGTGACGCTGCGCATCTGGCGGGACGGGCGTGAGCTGGACATCCCCATCGTGCTGCAGGCCTATGAAAAAGGGCGCGCCGTCAGAGGCAGGCCGTGATCCGGTCGAATTTCGCCATTACGCGCCTGATCATCCTGCCCTACGGGGCCTTGCTGGCGCTTTATATGCTGGTTGTCGGAGGCGGCGGCGCCTGGCTTTATCTTCAGGTGCGCGCGGTGGAGACGCGCTCGCTTATCGGCGGGCTGCTGGCAAGGGCCGGCCCCCTCGCCGACAGGCTTTCCTCGGTCGACGCCATTGCCTCAATGGAAGAGCCGGACGCCTGGCTGGTGAGCGGCGTGCGGGATCTGTTCGCTGAATATCCGTCATTGCGGGGGGTGTTCGTGCGGGGCCAGGACCGTGGTCTCGAAATGGGCGTTGCCGCCGACGGGGCCGTCTCGACCCGGGCGGCGGCGCCCCTGCCGCCGGACAGGAGGCGGGCGAGCGCCGATCCGCCCCCGGCCCAGCGCCTGCATGCCGAGTCCGGGGCCCGGTTTCTGATTCGTTTCGATCTGACGCCGGCGACCGAGCCTCTGGTCAGCCTGGATCTCAGCTTCGACCGGCCGATGCTGCTGGCCCGGGTCAATGCGGGGCTGGGCGCCATCAGCCAGGCCATTCTGTGGTTTTCCCTGGCCGGGGGGGCGAGCATCCTGCTGGCGGTGGGCATCACGGTGATTGCGATGCGCACCACCCGGCAGGTGGAGCGGTATTTCCAGGAGATCTACCGGCGCGCGTCGGTCACCGAGATGGCGGCCGAGCTGGTCCACGATCTGCGCAATCCGCTGACGGTGCTGCGCACCAACATCAAGGCGCTGCTGGTGTCCCCGGACCACACCCGGGAGATCGTCGATGAGCTGGACCGGGACATCGTGGCGCTGAACGACAAGCTCAGCGGCTTCCTGAAGCTGACCCGAAGCCATGACGACAGCTTCGCCCCCACCGATATCGGAGCGCTGATCCGGGACGCCGCCCGCCTGGCCGGGCCGGTCCTGGCCCGGCACGGGCTGGAGATAGAGCTGGATATCCCGCCGGATCTGCCCCGCCCCGTGCTGCAGGAGGCGGCGATTCATGACGCCCTGCTCAATGTCATCATCAATGCCGCCGAGAGCGGCCAGAAAGAAGGGTCCGTGCTCGTCCGGGTTGAAACGCAGCCCCGGCAGGGCGCCATGGCCATCGTGGTGGAGGACCGGGGGGATGGCATCCCGGACGAGCACCTGCCCCGCCTGTTCGACGCCTTTTTCACCACCAAGCCCCAGGGCAACGGACTGGGCCTAGCCATTGTGCAGCGTGTCGTCCGGGCCCATCATGGCCGCATCCGCGCCGAGAACCTGCCCCAGGGCGGGGCCCGCATCGTCATCACCCTGCCGCTGGAGCAGAAGGAGCCGCCACATTGGTTGAAGAGCCTGAAAAAGATCTCCCGGACCTGAGCGGCCTGTCCCTCCTGGTGGTGGACGACGATCCGGGCATCGTGCGCGGCTTCGAGCGGGTGCTCGGCGGACTGGGTGCCAACGTGGCCGGCGCGGGCAGCGTGCGCGAGGCCCGCCTGGCCCTGGCCGGAAAGGCGCCGGATGTGGTGCTCGCCGACCTGCAGCTCAAGGACGGGACCGGACTCGACCTGCTCCCCGACTACCAGGGGCGCAACCCCCAGGGCCTTTTCTACATCATCACCGGCCACGGCAGCGTGGGCAATGCGGTGGAGGCGCTGCAGCAGGGCGTCCGCCACTACTTTGAGAAACCCGTGGACCCCCTGGTCCTCGCCCGGCGCCTGCAAAACGACATGGCGGGGGCCCAGGCCCGGGAGGGCCTGACCAAACTGCTCTCCCCCTACCTGGCCTTTTGCGATCCGGCCATGACCGAGGCGCTGATGGACGTGCCCCGGTTCGCCCTCAGCAGTGAGCCGGTCCTCATCCAGGGGGAGACCGGCACCGGCAAGGAACTGGTGGCCCGGGCCCTGCACGGCCTGGGACCCCGCGCCCAGGGCCCCTTCGTGGCCGTGAACTGCGGCGCCATCCCGGAGACCATGCTGGAGGCGGAACTGTTCGGCCACGAGAAGGGCGCGTTCACCGGGGCCGGCCGGCTGCACCGGGGCCGTTTCGAGCAGGCCCACGAAGGCACCCTTTTTCTGGACGAGATCGGCGAAATGCCCCTGGCCGCCCAGGTCAGCCTGTTGCGCATCCTGGAGGAGGGGGTGGTCTATCGCATCGGCGGCGAGCGGGCCGTGCCGGTGAATGTGCGCGTGGTGGCGGCCACCCACCGGCCCCTGGGTGAGCGGGGCGATTCGGGGCTGTTCCGCCAAGACCTGCTCTATCGTCTGCATGTCCTGCCCATACGCCTGCCGCCGCTGCGGGAACGTCCCCGGGACATCCCGCTGCTGGCCCGGCGTTTCCTGGCCAACAGCGTGCGGGACATGGGCTGGCGGGGGCCGCCACCGGCCCTGACCCCGGAGGCGCTGGCCCGGCTGGAAGCCTACTCCTGGCCCGGTAACGTGCGTGAACTGCGCAATATGATGGCCCGCCTGGCCGTGCGTCTGCCGGAGACGGTGCGGGAAATCGGCCCCAAGCTGCTGACGCCGCTGTTGCCGTCCAAGGGTCATGGCCCCGGCGCGGCGGAGGAGGGCGTATTCATCCCCAAGGGCTCCACCCTGGCCGATGCCGAGTGGCTGCTGATCGACGCCGCCCTCAAGGAGAGCGGCTACAACCGCAGCAAGGCCGCCAGGATGCTGGGCATCGGCGAGCGCACCCTGCGGCGGAAGCTCAACGAATCCTGACCCGGGGACGGCGCCCGCCGCGCCGCCGCGATCACCATGCCCGGCCAAGTTGGCCGACCGGCCCCGTCCCACCCGGTCACTCTGACCGCATATGATCCCAGACTGTTTGAACTTGCCTTGAAAAAACAATCTGTTACAGGTTGGCACGGGGGTTGCTTTTGCTATGGATGAGCGTTTTATGGGCGGCCATCCCGCCCCAGGACCAATCCCAATAGACTGAACGAGGAGGTGCGACATGTTGGGTTATTTGAGCGGTTTCGATAACGACATCTTTGACCAGTTCGAGCGCATGCGCCGGCAGATGGACCGGTTGTTCGGCGACTGGAGCGGCGCCACCGGCATCCGCGCCATGGCGGCGGGCAGCTTTCCCGCCATCAACGTCGGCGCCTCGCCGGAGCAGGTGGATGTCTATGTCTTCGCCCCGGGGATAGCCCCGGACAGCCTGGATATCTCGCTGCAGCAGAATCTGCTGAGCATATCCGGCGAGCGCAAGGTGGAGCTGCCGGAGAATGTGCAGCTGTACCGGCGCGAGCGGTTCAACGGCAGCTTCCACCGCACCATCACCCTGCCGGAGGACGTGGATCCCGACAGGGTGAACGCCAGCTGCCGTGACGGCGTATTGCATATCACCGTGCAGCGGCGTGAGGAAGTCAGGCCGCGCCGGATTGAAGTCAGTTGAGGCATTGACAGATCGACGAATCCTGGAGGTTAGCCATGAGCGAAAGCAAAGAAATGAAGACCGCGGAGAGCCGCGAGATGCAGGCCCGGACCGAGCCGGATGTCTTTCTGCGTCCCGCGGTGGATATCTACGAAGACGACAAGGGCATCACCCTGCTGGCGGATCTGCCGGGCGTCTCCCGTGACCGGCTCGATGTCCAGGTGGACGGCAATACCCTGGCCATCGAGGGCGAGGCGGCCATTGACACCCCGGCAAACATGGAAGCGCTGTATGCGGATGTCGGCGCCACCCGCTTCCGCCGCAGCTTCACCCTGAGCAACGAACTGGAAATGGACAGGATCAGCGCCGAGTTGAAAGACGGCGTCTTGACCCTGCACTTGCCCAAGCGGGCCGAGCTCCAGCCGCGCAAGATCGAGATTAGCGCAGGCTGATGCCGGCCATGCGCCCATGCCCCGCGGCCATGCGCCCGGGGTGTGGGCCGGTGTTGTGTCTTCCATAACCGGTGCGCGGTCATGGAGCATACGGTCGTAGCGCAACTCGCAGCCGTGCTGGCGGTGGGCGCCCTGATGGTCGCCCTGTGCCTGCGGTTTGGCCTGTCGCCCATCATGGGCTATCTCGCCACCGGCGTGCTGGTGGGTCCTCCCGCGCTGGGCTGGCTGGCGGATGGGGCCACCATCCGTCTGCTGGCGGAGCTGGGGGTGGTGCTGCTGATGTTCACCATCGGCCTGGAGTTCTCGCTGCCGCGCCTGCTGGCGGCCAGGCGCCTGGTCATCGGCCTGGGGGGCGCGCAGGTGCTGTCGGCAATGCTGCTGTTTGCCCTGGCGGCCTGGTGGTCGGGGCTTTCGGGGGCCCAGGCCTTTGTGCTGGGTGGCGCGCTGGCCATGTCCTCCACCGCCATTGTGTTGAAGCAACTGGGCGAGCAGATGGAGCTGCCGGCGCCCCACGGCCGGGCCGTCACGGCGATTCTGCTGTTTCAGGATATCGCCGCCGTTGTGCTGCTGGTGGTGTTGCCTGTTTTGGCCGCGGACCCGGCCGGCCTGAGCGGGGCCCTGGCGCTGGCGTTGGTCAAGGCGGCGCTGGTGTTCGCCGGCCTGGTGTTCATCGGGCGCAGGCTGCTGCCGCCGGTGCTGCATTGGGTGGCGGCGACGCGCTCGCTGGAACTGTTCATGCTGAGCGCCCTGCTGCTGGCCCTCTCGGCGGCGGGGGCGGCGGCCCTGGCGGGCCTGTCGCCGACCCTGGGGGCCTTCATGGCGGGCATGCTGCTGGGGGAAACCCTCTTCCGGCACCAGATCGAGGCCGATATCCGGCCATTCCGCGATCTCATGCTGGGGTTGTTTTTCGCCACCATCGGCATGCAACTCGACCCCGCCATCTTCATTTCTTCGCCCACGGCAATCCTGCTGGTGCTGGCCGCCCTGGTGATCGGCAAGCCGGTGATCCTGGCGCCCCTGGCAAGGGCCTTCGGCTATACCGTCAGGGACGCCTGGCGGGTTGGCATCAGCCTGGCCCAGGGGGGTGAATTCGGGCTGCTGATGGTGTCCAGCGCCCTGGGGCTGGGCCTGCTCGACAGGGCCCTGGCCCAGCCGGTGCTGGGCGGGCTGATCCTGAGCATGGTGCTTGCGCCGCTGCTGTTGCGCTTCAATGAGCGCCTGGCCGCCTTGCCGGGGGAGGGGGGGGTGGCGCCCCTGGATCTGGAGGCCCATATCGCCGAGGAGAGCAGCGGTTTCGAACAGCACGTCATCGTCTGCGGCTACGGGCGGGTGGGCCAGAATCTGGTGCGGATCCTGTCGGAGGAGGCCATCCCGGCGCTGGCGCTGGACCTGGATCCGGAGCGGGTCCGGCAGGCCGCCGCTGCGGGGGAGAATGTCCTGTTCGGCAATGCCGCCCAGCCGGGCGTTCTGCGGGCCGCGGGGCTGGAACGGGCGCGGGCGCTGGTGATCACCATTGACGATGCGGCGGTGGCCGGGCGTATCGTCGGCCATGCCCGCAGCCTTGGGGCGCAGTTGCCGGTGCTGGTGCGCAGCACCCAGGGCCGTGACGATCAGGCCCTTGTGGAGGCGGGGGCCGAGGTGTTCCCCGAGGGACTGGAGGCGGCCCTGGCCTTCGCCGGTCAACTGCTGATCATGCTCGATGTGCCGCCGTCCCGGGTGGAGGCGCGGCTGAACGGCATCCGGGCGGAGGACTATGCGCCCCTGCGGGTATTCTTCCATGACTCGGCGGAACCGGAGGGGGCCGCGCAGGACTATCCGGAGCAGGTGAAGGCCATCGTCATCGACGAGGAGCACCATGCGGTCGGGCGCACGCCCCAGGAACTGAACCTCACCGAACACCAGGTGGAACTGGTGGATGTGCGCCGGGGGGCCATCCGGGTGCCCGGCCATCTCATGGATACCCGCCTGCGGGCGGGGGACGTGATGTTGCTGAAAGGCAGCCGCGAGGCCCTCGAACGGGCCTGCGCCTGCCTGATGGGCGGCGCCCCGGCCGGCGGCCGGCATGCCGGCCTCAAGGAGTGACGCATGACCGAAATCAGACAACGTACCAAACAGCCGCCCTCGAAGACCCGCCAGTACTGGGGCGTCATGACCTTTTACGAGCGCTTTGAACACGTCATCGCCCTGCTGCTGGGTGGGGTGATCAGTGTCATTGTGGTGATCGCCCTGTGGCGTCTTGTCAGGGAGGTCTTCTCCCTGCTGATCCTGGGCGCCCTCGATCCCCTGGACCACCGGGTGTTCCAGGGGATATTCGGCATGATCATGACCCTGCTGATCGCCCTGGAGTTCAAGCACTCCATCCTCGAAGTGCTGGAGCGCCAGGCCCATATCATCCAGGTCAAGACGGTGATCCTTATTGCTCAGCTCGCCCTGGCCCGGAAATTCATCATTCTGGACGCCGCATCCATGGATGCGGGAAAGATCGGGGCCCTCGGCTTTGCGGTGCTGGTGCTTGGCCTGGTGCACTGGCTGTTGCGGGAGCGGGATGACGCGGCCCTTTCTTCTTCGCCGGCCGGTGCGCGGCCAAAGTGGCCGAGCCATGGTGGACGCAGGCGGCCACAGTGGCCGCCGGGCCGTACGGGCCGGCCCGGCATCATGGACTAACCGCTTGTATTCATTGGCCGGATCCTGTTGGCACGCTTTTGGCAACCTGGTAAGGGAGTTGGTTAAGTGAAATCACTGCACAAGAGGAGAAAATATCATGTCCACACTGCAACAATTACGCGAAGGCCTGAATGAAGCATGGGACACCCTGCTGGACGGATGGCAGCGCCTGTACCGCCGCGCCGCGGGCGCCCTCACGCGGTTTACCCCGGGCGGGAAGGCCAAGGAGGGCGGCGCCGGCGAGAGTCACGAGATCGCCCTGCGCAACACCGGCTGGGGGCTGCTGGCCTCGGAGGTTTTCGATGATGACGACAAGGTGGTGGTTCGCCTGGAAGCGCCGGGCATGGAGAAGAGTGACTTCGATATCCAGGTGCTGGAGGACTATCTGGTGGTGCGTGGCGAGAAACAGCTCCAGCGGGAGCGCACCCAGGGCCGCTACCATGTGACCGAGTGCGCCTATGGAAGCTTTGAACGGGCGATTCCGCTGCCCGAGGAAGTGGAGGCCGGCAAGGCCAGCGCCACTTATAAAAACGGCGTTTTGCGGATCGAGCTGCCGAAGACGGCCTCCCGGCGGCGCAAGACCATCAAGGTCGATGTGAAATAGGAGAGGGCGATGAAAATCAAATCCATTACACGGCTCATATTGCTGCTCTGGTTCGCCGCCCTGCCGGCCCATGGCCTGGACAGCGGGGTCGAAAACCTGCGCCAGACCGGCAAGGCGTTCGCCGCCGTTGCCCGGGAGGTGTCGCCGTCGGTGGTGTTCATACAGGTCGAGGCCAAGGCATCGGCTGCGGCCATGGGCCAGTTACCGTCGCCCTTCGGCGACGAATGGCCCTTTGGGGATGATCTGTTCAAGCGCTTCTTCGGGGACCAGTTTCCAGGTGCGCCCCGGACGCCGCCCTCCGGCCCGCCCCAGGGTGAGCGCCACGTCATCGGGCAGGGCTCCGGCTTCGTGTTCGCGGCGAAGGACGGCCTGCTGTCGGACAAGACCTACATTCTCACCAACAATCATGTGGTGGAAAATGCCGAGAAGATCCGGGTGCGGTTCCAGGACGGCCATGAATACGACGCCAAGGTCACCGGCCGGGACCCCCAGTCCGACGTGGCGGTCATCGAGATCAAGGCCACCGGCCTGCCGGTGGTCAAACTGGGGGATTCCTCCGCCCTGGAGGTCGGCGAGTGGGTGGTGGCCATCGGCAATCCCTTCGGCCTGAGCCACACCCTGACGGTGGGGGTGGTCAGCGCCAAGGGCCGCACCAGCGTGGGCATCAACGACTATGAGGATTTCATCCAGACCGATGCGGCCATCAACCCGGGCAATTCCGGCGGCCCGCTGGTCAATCTGGACGGTGAGGTGGTGGGCATCAATACCGCCATCTTCACCCGCAGCGGCGGCTACATGGGCATCGGTTTTGCGATTCCCATCAACCTGGCCAGGGTGATCGCCGATCAGTTGATCGAGAAGGGAGCGGTGACCCGGGGTTATCTGGGCATCGTAATCCAGCAGCTTACGCCGGAGCTGGCCAAGTCGTTTGATGTCGAGGGGGGGCAGGGCATACTGGTGGCCCAGGTATCGGAAGACTCGCCGGCCCAAAAGGCCGGCCTGCGCCAGGGTGACGTGATCGTCGCCTACCGCGGCAAGAAGGTCACGGACGTCGGCGGTTTCCGCAACCAGGTGTCGCTGACGCCGCCGGGCAGCGAGGTCGAGTTGACCATTCTGCGGGACGGCAAGCGCAAGACCCTGAGCGTGACCATCGGCAGGCTCACCAAGGACAAACTGGCCGCCGGGGGATCCGGAGCCGCCCAGACCAGCGAGGAGATCGGCCTGACGGTGCAGACGCTGACCCCGCAACTGGCCGAGCAGTTCGGCGCCAAGGCCGGTGAAGGCGTGGTGGTGACCCGGGTCCGGCCCGGCTCCATCGCCGCCATGGCGGGCATAACGCCCGGCGTCGTCATCCTGCAGGTGAACCAGAAGCCGGTGAACAGCGCCGCCGGGTTCAGGCGCGCGGTTGAGCAGAGCAGCGCCGAGAAGCGCGTCCTGTTGCTCATCCGCAAGGGCGAGGTGCAACGCTTTGTTGCGCTGAGCTGGTGACCCTCCGGCCGGGACGGCCAGGCCGTCCCGGCCCCCTGCGGCCATGGATGGAACGGAAGATGACGCCCCTCACTTGTATAAGTGCTCCCTCGACACCATGTTCGGGTGTAATGATCAACCAAACCGGAGACATGAGATGAGAATGGACAGATTGACGAGCAAGTTCCAGATGGCCCTGGCGGACGCCCAGAGCCTGGCCGTGGGCCGGGATCACCAGTTCATCGAGCCGGCGCATCTGCTGCTGGCCCTGCTGAACCAGGAAGGGGGTACGGTGCGGCCCTTGCTTACCCAGGCGGGCGTAAACGTCAAGCAGCTGCGTTCCGGTCTCGGCGAGGCCCTGGACCGCCTGCCCCAGGTGCAGGGCGTGGCGGGGGATGTGCACCTTTCCAACGATCTCGCCCGGCTGCTCAACGTCACCGACAAACTGGCCCAGCAGCGCAACGACCAGTACATCTCCAGTGAGCTGTTCGTGCTGGCCGCCGTGGAGGACAAGGGGCAACTGGGTGAATTGCTGCGCCAGGCCGGCGCCAACAAGGCCGCCCTGGAACAGGCCGTCGAAAACCTGCGCGGCGGCCAGAAGGTGGACGACCCCAACGCCGAGGAGCAGCGTCAGGCCCTGGAGAAATACACCATCGACCTTACGGAACGGGCCGAACAGGGCAAGCTGGACCCGGTCATCGGCCGTGACGACGAGATCCGGCGGGTGGTGCAGGTACTACAGCGGCGCACCAAGAACAACCCGGTGCTCATCGGCGAGGCCGGCGTGGGCAAGACCGCCATCGTCGAGGGCCTGGCCCAGCGCATCGTCAACGGGGAAGTGCCGGAAGGGCTGAAACACAAGCGCCTGCTGTCCCTGGACATGGCGGCGCTGATCGCCGGGGCCAAGTTCCGCGGCGAGTTCGAGGAGCGGCTCAAGGCGGTGCTCAACGATATCGCCAAGCAGGAAGGCAACATCATCCTGTTCATCGACGAGATCCACACCATGGTCGGCGCCGGCAAGGCCGAGGGCGCCATGGACGCCGGCAATATGCTCAAGCCCGCCCTGGCCCGGGGGGAGCTGCACTGCGTGGGGGCCACCACCCTGGATGAATACCGTCAGAACATCGAGAAGGACGCGGCCCTGGAGCGCCGTTTCCAGAAGGTGCTGGTGGAGGAGCCCAGCGTGGAGGACACCATCGCCATCCTGCGCGGACTCAAGGAGAAGTACGAGCTCCATCACGGCGTGGACATCACCGATCCGGCCATTGTCTCCGCCGCCACCCTTTCGCACCGCTACATCACCGACCGCCAGTTGCCGGACAAGGCCATCGACCTGATCGACGAGGCCGCCTCCCGGCTGCGCATGGAGATCGACTCCATGCCGGAGGAGATGGACAAGCTCGACCGGCGGCTGATTCAACTCAAGATAGAGCGGGAGGCCCTCAAGAAGGAATCCGACGAGGCCTCCAGGAAACGCCTCGCCGACCTGGAGGAGGAGATCGGGCGCCTGGAGCGTGAGTTCTCCGATCTGGAAGAGGTCTGGAAATCCGAGAAGGCCGCCCTGCAGGGAACGGCCCACATCAAAGAAGAGCTGGACCGGGCCCGCCTGGAGCTGGAGGCGGCCCGCCGCGCCGGCGACCTGACCCGCATGTCCGAGCTGGCCTATGGCCGCATACCCGAACTGGAGCGCCAGCTGGACATGGCCGCCCAGGCGGAAATGCAGGAAATGCGGCTGCTGCGCAACAAGGTGACCGACGAGGAGATCGCCGAGGTCATTTCCAAGTGGACCGGTATCCCCGTGTCCAAGATGCTGGAGGGTGAGCGTGAGAAGCTGCTGCACATGGAGGAGAATATCCACCGGCGGGTGATCGGGCAGGACGAGGCCATCAAGGCGGTGGCCGACGCCATCCGGCGTTCCCGCGCCGGCCTGGCCGATCCCAACCGGCCGAACGGCTCCTTCCTGTTTCTCGGCCCCACCGGCGTGGGCAAGACCGAGCTGTGCAAGGCCCTGGCCGAGTTCCTGTTCGACACCGAAGAGGCCATGGTGCGCATCGACATGTCTGAATTCATGGAGAAGCACTCGGTGGCCCGGCTCATCGGCGCGCCTCCGGGCTACGTGGGCTACGAGGAAGGCGGTTACCTCACCGAGGCGGTGCGCCGGCGCCCCTATGCGGTCATCCTGCTCGATGAGGTGGAAAAGGCCCACCCGGACGTCTTCAACGTGCTGCTGCAGGTGCTCGACGACGGCCGGCTCACCGACGGCCATGGCCGCACCGTGGACTTCCGCAATACCGTCATTGTCATGACCTCCAACCTGGGTTCGGATATCATCCAGCAAAAGGTGGCCGGCGACGTACAGGGAGGTACAAGTGTCGCGGGAGGCAGGACGCCGGGAGCGACGGAAGAGCATTATCGGGAGATGAAGGCGGCGGTGATGGAGGTGGTCACTACTGCCTTCAGGCCCGAGTTCATCAACCGGCTGGACGAGATCGTGGTGTTCCATCCCTTGCAGCGGGATCAGATACGCGCCATCGCCCGCATCCAGATCGGGTACCTGCGTCAGCGCCTGGAGGACCGCGACCTGGGGCTGGAGGTAACGGATGCGGCACTGGACAAGCTGGGCGAGGCCGGGTTCGATCCGGTATACGGGGCCCGTCCCCTCAAGCGGGCCATCCAGCAGCAGCTGGAGAATCCGCTGGCCCAGCAGATCCTGGCCGGCAAGTTCCAGCCCGGTGAGACCATCGAGGTGGACGTGCGCGACGGGGAGCTGGTCTTCTCCAGCGCCCTGACCGCCGAGCTGGTGGATTGACGGGCTGGCGGGCAGATAAAAACCGAACGCAATGGAATTCAAAGACTACTACCAGATCATGGGCGTCAAGCGCGACGCCACCCAGGATGAGATCAAGCGCGCCTACCGCAAGCTGGCGCGCAAATATCATCCGGACGTCAGCAAGGAGCCGGATGCCGAGGCCAAGTTCAAGGAGGTCGGAGAGGCCTACGAGGTCCTCAAGGATCCGGAAAAGCGAGCGGCCTACGACCAGCTCGGGGCCAACTGGAAGGCCGGCCAGGATTTCCGGCCGCCGCCGGGCTGGGACCAGGGCTTTGAGTTCCACGGTGGTGGTTTCACCGGCGCCGACGCCGCCGGCTTTAGCGATTTCTTCGAGAGCCTGTTCGGCCGTGGTTTCGCCAGGGGCGGCCGTGTCCACACCGAGTTTCACGCACGTGGTGAAGACATCCATGCCAGGGTGCTGATCGATCTGGAGGATGCCTACCGGGGAGCCACCCGCGCCCTGACCCTGAAGCACACCGAGTTGGGCGCCGATGGCCGGCCCCGGGTCAAGGAGCGCACCCTCAATGTGCGGATTCCCAAGGGCGTGCACCAGGGACAACACATCCGGCTGGCCGGCCAGGGCGGGGCGGGTGTCGGCAAGGGCGAGGCCGGGGACCTGTATCTGGAAGTGGAGTTCCGGCCCCATCCCTTCTATCACGTGGAGGGCCGGGACGTATTCCTGGACCTGCCCGTCGCGCCCTGGGAGGCGGCCCTGGGCGCCACGGTCCAGGCCCCGACGCCCACCGGCCCGGTGGATCTGAAAATACCGGCGGGCTCGGCGGCCGGCCGCAAGCTGCGGCTCAAGGGACGGGGTATTCCGGGCAAGCCGCCGGGGGATTTTTACGCCGTTTTGCAAATTGCCCTGCCGCCCGCGGAAACGGAGGCCGCCAGGGCCGCCTACCGGGATTTTGAAAAGGCGCTGCCGTTCAATCCGCGCGCGCGCCTGGGGGTGTGATCCGCCATGACGAATGAGCTGCTGTCATTGTTGTCGGGAGAGGTGCTGGAAGAGGACGTGGAGCTGACCCTGGCCGAACTCTGCCGCGCCTGCCGGGTGTCGGCCGAACAGGTGTTCGAGCTGGTGGAGGAAGGCGTCGTCGAGCCCGAGGGCCGGGACCTGGCGCACTGGCGCTTCCGGGGCATCAGCCTGCGGCGGGTCCACTGCGCCCTGCGCCTGGAGCGGGACCTGGGGGTCAATGCCGCCGGCGCGGCCCTGGTGCTGGATCTGCTGGATGAGCTCGACGCCATGCGCGCCCGCCTGGACAGGCTGGGCGGCGGCTGAGCGTTAATCTCCCCCGTCCTGCGAGGAAAGGGCGAGGGCTATGCGCGGCCGGCCCGTGGATGCGGTCTTCTCCGGCAGGAAAAAGAACTCCCCAGCCTCGTGCCCGGCGTATTTGATGGGCGCATATTGGGGGTCCTGGTCGATGCGGTAGAGGGAGGCGGCCCGCTTTACCCGCTGCTGCACCTCCCGGTACAGGCGATAGCCCTCCAGGATCTGGTCATTCTCCCGCAGCACTTCCAGAAACGCCCTTGCAAAGACCGAATGTTCCCCCCCGCCGGCGTCGAGGACGGGCTGTTCGCCGCCGGAGGTGAGCACGACGCGCGTCTTTGTCCTGGTCATGGCCTGATACCACCTCCTGCGTTTTTCCCCTGACATGCCGCTGCGGAGCCTGGCGAGTGAGGAGCGCGTCAGGGTGCCGGAATAACAGGAATCGGCGACCACCATGATATGCCTGGCCGACATGACGTTCAGGATGTCGGTGATGGCCACGTTGGAAATCCAGTTCGCCGTGTTCTCGGGCTCGGCGTCCACTGGCAGCCAGTAGCCGCGCAGATTGGTCTTGTCCAGCTCGCCGTGGCCGGCGTAGTAGATGAGCAGGTTGTCCTGTTCGGTGAGGCTTTCACGCAGCTCATTGAGGGCGGACAGGATGCTGTAGCGGTCGGCGTCGGTGAGCACCCTGGTCTTGAAGCCGTACTTGGTCCGCAGGATGTCCCCCACCGCCCTGGCGTCGTTTCTGGCCGTCTTCAGATCGGGAAGGTTCGCATATTCATCGTTGCCGATGACCAGGGCGTAATAGTTGCCGAAATCGACGCCGGGCGAGGCACCAGGGCGGCCGGCCGCCGTGCTGTCTGCCTTCTTTTTGGCGGGTGGCTGCGCCCTTGCGGATGTGAGCATGAAGGAGACGGCGGAGCGCTTGCCGTTTTTATCCACCGCGACCATGTTCACCGGTGTTTCAGCCGCCTCGATGGGGATGGTCGCCTGGAAGAGTCCGGATGCATCGGGGGTCTCGACCCGGTCGTTGATGCGGAACGACAGGAGTTTTGCCGGGGCCGTCACCCGGCCGATGATCTCCAGCCTGGATATCCTGGAACGGAGCTCGATGCTGGGGATGCCGCGGGTAATGCTGAGCGGCGGCTCGATGATCTCGATGGTCGGGCCCAGCGCCGTGGTTTGAACCACGGCGGGCCCCGCCTTTGTCCCGGCGTCCCGCTCTTTCCGGGGGATGAGGTCCTCTCCCTTGCGGGACGCCTCTTGCACCAGCTTCAGGCTGTTTTTCTGCTCCTGCATCTCCTGCTCGAGTTTCGTCATTTTGGCCAGGAGGAGTTCGATTTTTTGGGTGTTCTGGTCCGCCTGGCTGGCCTTGCGGGAGCGGCCCAGCTCCTCGCGCGCCCGCTTGAGGTCCCGTTGGGCCGCCTCGAGTTCCTTGCTGGCGGATTCGAAGCGGCGTTGGGTCTGGGCGAGCTGGGCCTGCAACTCGGCCATCGCCCGTTGCTGGCGCAGCAACTGGTCCTGTAACTGCTTCGATGCCTCCGGGGATGATTTCTCCCTGCGCGCCACGGTCCGGCCTCCGGCCGCCTCCACGGATGATGCATATTCCAGATCGTCGCCACTCAGGCCCGATGCCTTGCGGTACCAGTCCATGGCCACCGCCAAGTTGCGGGGGACGCCGAGGCCGCTCTCGTAGAGATAGCCCAGGTTGATCTGGGCGCGGGAATAGCCCTGGGCCGCGGCCTTTCGGTACCACTGGGCCGCCAGGGCGTAATCCGCCTCTATGCCCAGGCCCTTTTCGTAGATTTCGCCGACATAGGTCTGGGCGGCGGGATTGCCTTCCTGGGCGCTGGGGAGCCAGATCTTGAGGGCGGTGGCGTAGTTGGTCCGGTCGAAGGCGACATATTCCCCGCCGCGGATTTCACAGTCCGATACGGTGGTTTTCACCGGCCGCCTGGGGGTCACATAGGTGACCTGCCGGCCCAGTTTCCGGATCTGCCCCGGAAGCAGACAGTCGACGATGAGAAGCCGGTCGGCGTTTTCATGGCCGGCCCCGGCCTCCTGCACGGGGACGGGTTGGGAAACGCACCCCTGCAGCAGAATCAGGAGGGCCAGGGGCGCGAGCCATCCCTTCCGGCCCGGCGGGGACGGGGCCGCGCTCATGGCCAAGGATTCCCTTTGCTGTTGCATAATAGGGGCATGGCGTTCATTGAACCACAACGGATGGCCGGGTCCAACCGCTGTCATCGCAGGGGCGGAAAATGGCGCCGTTTTCTCTGTACGGCCGTCGCCGCCCTGCTGGTCCAGGCATGCGCCGGGCCGGCCGGGCGCAGTGACAGGCTGGCGCTGCAATTGGGTTATGAGCGCGGCATGCTGTCAGGGGAGGGTTTTCAGCATGTCGTCTACCGCAAGGGCGTCCCATCGCCCGGCTCCCCCCTGCATGTCTATGTCGAAGGCGACGGCACGCCCTGGATAAGGAAAAATCTCGTCTCGCCCGATCCGACGCCGGATGATCCGCTGATGCTGCGGCTCATGGCCATGGACGGCGCCCCCTCCCTGTACCTCGGGAGGCCCTGTTATTTCGGATTGGCGCAGACGCCTCCCTGCAACCCCTCCCATTGGACGGACGGGCGTTATTCGGAAAAGGTCGTCGCCAGCATGGCCGCCGCCTTGGGCGGTTATCTGCAAAGGCATGATGTGCGCCGCCTGGTCCTTTTCGGCCACAGCGGGGGAGGGGTCCTGGCCATGCTGCTGGCCGGGCGCTTTGCGCAAACCATGATGGTCGTGACCCTTGGGGCCAATCTGGATGTCAGGGCCTGGGCCGCCCATCATGGTTACAGCGCCCTGGAAGGCTCTTTGAATCCGGCGGACGGCCCCCCCCTGCCGGAGCGGATCAGGCAGATTCACTATGTCGGCGCCGGGGATGAAAGGGTTCCGCCCGCCCTGGTCCGGGCCGCCGTTGCGGGCCGGGGGCATGCCCGGGTGGTGGTCGTGGAGGGCCTCGATCACCGTTGCTGCTGGGACCGGTATTGGCCTGTGGTGCTGCGGGCGGTGCGGGATGAAATGGAGCGCTGAGCCCTATTGCTGTGCGGCTTCGATCCGCTTGATCTCTTCCATGCCGTTCAGGGCCCGCCGGTTGGCTGGGTCGATGTCCAGCACCATGCGGTAGGCCTCGTAGGCGTTGCTGCCGGGGGGCTCCCGCAGGCGGCCCACCGCCAGGTGGGCCTCGGCCGCCTCCAGCAGCCGGGCTATTTTCTCTTTTTCGGCCTGGGACAAAGAGGGACGGGACGGCGCGGTCTCTTCTTGGGTGGACGGCGGCTGGACGGCCGGTTCGCGCATGAGATAAAAGGCGCCGGCGATGAGCAGAACGGCCAGGCCGACAGCGGCCCCCGCCAGGCGGCCGCCTTTGCGCCCGGCCTTGGCCGGCCGGGGTTTTTCATATTGCCTGGTTTCGGCGGCCGGCGTCATGATGCGGGTCTTGGCCGGCGGCGGCATTATCCGTGTCGCCCCGGTCCCGGCCTGCTCGAGGGCGCGAATCATTTCGGCCGCCGATGAGAACCGGTCATCGGGGTCCTTGGCGATCAGCCGGTCGAGAAAGGGCTGGAATTGCGCAAACCGGGCCGGCAGCCGGGGCAGGGGGCTGTTCAGGTGCATGTTCATGACGGCGATGGTCTCGTCCGCCACATAGGGTTTTTTGCCGGTCAGCATCTCGTGGAACAGGATGCCGAGGCTGTAGAGATCGGAGCGCGCATCGGCCTTTTTGCCGGTGGCCTGCTCAGGGCTCATATAGTAGGGCGTCCCGGCCATGTAGCCCATCTGGGTCAGCTCTCCCGCCGTCCCGATGGATTTTGCAATGCCGAAATCGGTCAGCAGGGCCGTTCCGTCGTCGCGGAACAGGATGTTGGCCGGCTTCACGTCCCGGTGTATGAATCCCCGCTCATGGGCGTATCCCAGCGCGCCGCCCACCTGGCGCATGATGGTGAGGGCGGTCTGTGGGGACAGGCCCTTTTCGATGCGGGCGCTGAGGCTTCCGCCTCCCACATATTCCATGGCCATGTAGTAATTGAAATTCGATACCCCGATGTCGTAGATGACGATGATATTGGGATGATTGAACTGGGCGATGATTTTTCCTTCCCTGAGGAAGCTCTTGCAGAAGAGGGGGTCCGCTGCCAGGGCGGGGGACATCACCTTCAGTGCCACCTTGCGTTCCAGTGATTCCTGGATGGCCAGATAGACCGTTGCCATGCCCCCGCGGCCGATCTCCTTCTCGATTCTGTAATTGGCGACCTGGATTTTATCCATTCGTCATTGTCGCGGGCCCGGGGGAGGCCGCGCCTGGCGGTTGGGTCATGAGGATGCGGACCACCACCACGGTGACATTGTCCCGCGCGCCCCTGTGCAGGGTGAGGTCCACCAGGTCCCGGGCGGTCTGCCGGATGTCTTTCCCCTCCAGGAGGGGGGCGATATCCGTGTCGCCGAGTTCCTTGTACAGGCCGTCGGAGCACAGGAGAAAGACATCGTTGTCCCGGAGTTCATGGATTCCCGTGTCCAGTTCCAGTTCGTCGGCCCCGCCCAGCGCCCGGGTGACGATGTTGGCCGCCGGGTGGTTTTCGGCCTGTTCGCGGCTGAGGATGCCTTCGGCGACCATTTCTTCCACCTGGCTGTGGTCACGGGTCAACTGGCGCAGCCGGCGGTCGCGGTAGAGGTAGATGCGGCTGTCGCCCGCCCACAGGCAGACGCCGTGATTCCGGTAGGCGAGCAGCACGGCGACGGTGGCCCCGATGGTGGGTTTTGCCAGCCGGGCCGCCTCTTGGAGCAGCCGGGTGTTGGCGGCCTCCAGGCGCCGGCGGACCTCATCCACAAAGGCGCCGAGGCTGGCGGGCGGCGGGATGTCCCGCAGCGCCTCCACCGCAATCCGGCTCGCCAGGTCGCCGGCGGCATGTCCGCCCATGCCGTCGGCCACCAGCCAGAGCCCGGCATGGGGCAGCATCAGGCAGGCGTCCTCATTGATCTGGCGCACCATGCCGGTGTGGGTCTGGCAGGCGGACTCCCAGCGGAAAGGCCTGGTGGTGGTCATGATCCGCCTGCCGGCACCTCAGGCGGCGGGGCCAAGTCTCTTCTCCCGCCAGCCGCGCTCTTCCCATGCGCCGGAGAGCAATGCGGAGAAACCGTCGAGGGGGGGCAGTCCCTGGCAGATCAGAAGCGATGGGTCGATGCGGTGGGACCCCGATGTCCACCAGAGGCTGTAGGCGAAGAACAGTTCCTTGAGCAGTTGCCGGGCGAGACCGGGGCAGAGGCCGCGCAGGCTGGCCGGGTCGGCCAGGGGCAGGCGCCAGGCGCTGCCTCCCGCCTGGTTCCGGACCGGGTCGGCCGTTGGGATCTGCGATTCGGGATTGCAGTCGAGGGGGGAGCCCAGTTCCAATACCTGTTTGTCGAATGATTCCAGGCTGAAGTCGTCCTCCAGGCAGGTCAGCAGCAGCTCTTCCGACTGCCGGAACCAGGCGTCACTGCCATTGACGATCTGCAGCGGGTTCACGCCGGCCGGCAGGGTGCAGCCCAGGGTGAGGGGGTAGTAGCGTCCCACCCGGTCCACGCTCGGCATCAGCACCCCGGCCCAGCAGGTTTCGGCGCAAATGCCGGGGGACAGCACGAAGCGCCAGATGGGGCTGGTCAGATAGATGTCCAGCCAGTCCCCGGCGAGCTGTTCCCGGCTGGAGGCGATGGCCCCCTGGAGCCAGTGGTCCCAGGGATCGATGAAACTGCGGGGCAGCCGGCGGGAGACGAAATCCCCGTGGGTCGGGACCTTGCCGTAGAAGCCGGCCTGCTTGTCGTCGTTTCGGGTCATAGTCTGCCGGGGCAGTTGAATTCTCTCAGGGTCCCGGGCCGGAAGGGGTTCAGCACGCTGCTGCTGAGCCGCAGCTCATAGCTGGCCTTGTGGCTTTTCACGTTGAAGGTGACATGGAAACGGTCGGGCCTGTCCGTGGCCTCCAGCGTTGCGTCGTCCAGGATGCGGAACCAGGCCCAGGGCCCGTCCCGGGCGATGCTGTAGCGGTTGCCGTTGATGTCGACGAATACCAGCCGCACACCGCCGGCGGGCTCGGGGCCGGGCCACTGGAGCTTGCTCAGGCGGGTGGGGCCGTGGCGGTATTCGAGCTTCTGCCCCTCCAGGTCGAGCAGGAACTGGGTGATGTTGGCGTCCAGCCTGAGGGGGAGCAGCTCGAAGGTGATGGCGGGCCGTTGCCCGTCGCCGCGGAAGAAGGTCTCCCGGATGGAGGCGGCGTGCTGGAATTCCCGGAGGACCCGGTTGGGGATCCCCAGGGAGCGCCGCCAGCGCCAGGTCGGGCCGGAGCTGTCCACGAAGGGTTGCAGGTATTGCTGGAAGAATTCGTCCATGAGGCCGTTGGGGCCGAAAAAACGCCCGAAGTCTTCCAGCGTCGCCTCGCGCCGGCTGGTGCGGTCCAGGGGATAACGCTTGCTCAGGGCCTTGTTGCAGAAGGGCAGGACGGTGGAGTTCCAGACGGCGTTGAGCTGGGTGCGCACATCGCTCAGGAACAGGCTGGATGTCCCCCGGGCCACGCTTTGGAGCCATCCCCTTATGGGTTTGGGCTGGCGCTTGGCCCCGGCCCCCAGCCGGACCATCAGATCGCTGCCCGCCCTTGCCTGGGTCTTGGCGGCCTCGAGGGCGGCGCCCCCGCGGTCGGCGGCGCTGGCGACGGAGTTCAGGTAGATGAACAGTTCGTTCAGCAGGGCCAGGGTCTTCTCCAGCGGCGGCGGGCCGTCCGCCGGCTGCTGCACCTGCCGGTTGAGCGCTTCGAAGCGTTTCGCCACCGCCTGCTCCGGCCTGGCCAGGGCCGCATCGGGGAGGGTTTTCGCGGCCTCGCCGAACAGCCCTTCCAGCCGGTTCCTGATGGAGGAGATCTTGGCGCCCGCCTGCTCCAGCATGGCGGCGCCCCCGTCCCGGGGGCGGATCAGGTTGGTTTCCCTCTCCACCGCAACCAGCAGCTTCTTGATGGGGGAGTCCGGTCCCGACAGGATGCGCAGCACCTCCACCCCCTGGCGCAGGCTGGTGAAGGGGATGATTTTGATATCGGCCAGCAGCTCTTCCCATTGCCGGATATAGTCGTCCAGGTAGCGTTTGCGGACGTTGCCGATGAGTTCTTGGAGCCCTTCCGATTCCGGAGAGATCTCTTTGTGGATGCCGAGCACCCAGCTTTCACTCGCCAGGCTGGCGATGAGGGCGGGGCCTTCCCGCAGGAATGCCTTGTGATAGCCGTCGTAGGTGTACAGGCCGGGGATGCCCTGGTTGAGGGGCTTGCCGCTTTTGCGCGCGAAGACCTGGGGGGCGTCCGGGCCGGCCGCCTTGCTGATGAGGAAGTCGGGGATGCCCTTGCCCAGATCCGCCTGTTTGAGCTGTACGTAGATCCGTTGCTCCAGGGGGATCCGCTTCAGTATTCCCCTGGCCTGGCTGATCAGGTCCTCGTCCAGGGCGATGGGCAGGGGATGGAATTCGCTCTCCAGCAGGGCGCCCAGGTGGGCCTGCAATTGCCGGCGCTGCCGGGTGGGGATGTCCCGTGGCAGATTGTGCTCCCAGTCCAGCACCATCCACGCCTGCACCGTTTTGGCGTCGAAGTGGTCCCGGTCGTCCAGCATCAGGTAGACCTTCAGGGCCTCGTAGAGAAAGTCCGGGTTGCCCGAACCTTCACGCAGTTGGTCCTCCAGGCGCAGGATGATCCGCGGCAGGAAGGCCCGCACCAACAGGCGCTGGTACACGGAGCGGGCCTGGGCGCCCAGCTTGTCGCCCTGGTAGAGCCCCAGCCCCATCAGCCAGGGCCTGCTGTAGTCCTGGCTGCCGTAGCTGCCGGGGAGATCCCGCACCATGTTCAGCACCGGCAGGATGGCGAGAAGATCCCGCTGGCCGGGCACTATGCCTTCGATCTGCTTCTGGGCCGTGTCGACCTGGGCCTGCACCTCCTTGATATAGCCCTGGTTGCGGGTGTAGCTGGTGAACCAGGCGGCGGCGGCCAGTGCGGTGAGGGCCAGGGTTGCCGCATAGGCCCCGCCCTGCAGCCAGGCCCGCTGCCGCTCCAGGCGCAGGTTGGTGCCGGCCAGCCCGGCCTCCTGGAAGATCACCTCCCGCAGCAGCCGGGTGATGAAAAAGCTCTTGCCCTGGCCGGCGAAGGCGGGCAGGGCCTGGCGGTCCAGGCCGAAGGTGGTGGCCACGGCGCCCATGATGCGGTCTATGGGGCTGCCTTCCTGGGTGCCGCTGGTGAAATAGATCCCCCGCAGCATGGGGTGCTCCTCGAACCTGCTGGGCTGGAAGATCTCGGCGATGAAGGGGTCGGCGATATCCTTCAGGGCGGCGAACTGCTGGGGGAAGGTATAGATCAGGCTGCGGCGCTGGGGGTCCCGCTCTTCCTGCAGGCGCTCCAGCAGGCGGTGGTTCAGGCTTTGGAGCAGGAGGTCGAATTCGGTGGAGAAGCGCCCGGCGGCCCCCTGCCGGGCCTCCTCCTCGTCCAGGGGGAAGGTCATGCCCAGCACCTGGGCGCGCTCCCCCCGCCCCAGGTTGGCGAAGAACTCCATGAAGCCGGCGATGAGGTCGCACTTGGTGAACAGCAGGTAGACGGGAAAACGAATGCCGAAGTGCTGGTGCAGTTCCTGGATGCGCCGCTTGATGGCCCGGGCATGGGCGGCCCGTTCCGCCTCGGTCTGGCGCAGCAGGTCGGCCACGCTGATGGCGACCAGCACCCCGTTGATGGGGCGGCGCCGGCGGTATTTTTTCAGCAGCTCGAGGAAGCCCGTCCAGGCCGCCCGGTCCACCTCCTCGTAGCTGTCCTGGGTGGTGTAGCGGCCGGCGGTGTCCAGCAGCACCGCCTCATCGGTGAACCACCAGTCGCAGTTGCGGGTGCCGCCGATGCCGCGGACGGCGTCGGCGCCGAGCTGTTCCGCCAGGGGGAAACGCAGGCCCGAGTTGACCAGGGCGGTGGTTTTGCCGCTGCCGGGGGGGCCGATGATCAGGTACCAGGGCAGTTGATAGAGAAAGTTGCGCCCGTGGCGGTGATCCAGCCTGGCCTTCTTCAGCAGGTCCAGGGCCTCTTCGAAGCGCTGTTTGATGAGGGCGATTTCTTCGGCGGATTCCATTCCCGCCGCGTCCAGGGGGGCGGCGGAGGAGCTTGCCAGGCCGTCGATTATTTCACTGTTCCTGCGCCTGGAGGCCAGGAAGATCCGCAGCCGGTTCAGCGCCCACAGGGCCAGGATGGCGCCGATGGCGATGGCGCGGTTCAGTTCCGGCGCCAGGGGTTCGTATCCGGCAACGGCCACCAGGGGGCCGATGAACCAGACCAGCAGGGCGAGTGCCGTGACGCCCAGCAGGGACAGCAGCAGGGGGTTTCTCAGGAAGCCTAGGATTTTCTTCATCTTTTCAGGCGAATGTGGCGGTATGCGTCAGGGGCGGTTCCATCCCGTCTCCATCAGTATGATGTCCACCCGCCGGTTGCGGGCCCGGTTTGCGGACGAGTCGTTGGGGGCCAGGGGCTCGGTGTCCGCCCGTCCCTCGGAGGCGAAGCGGCCGGGGGAGCCGGTGACGGCCCCCAGCTTGCGGGCGACTGCCTCGGCGCGCTTTTGGGACAGGTCCCAGTTGGAGGGGAAGCGCAGGGTGCGGATGGGGATGTCGTCCGTGTGGCCGGTGATCAGGACCCGGCCGGGGACGCTCATCAGGGCCTCGCCGATGCGCCTCAGCAGGGGGTCGAAGGCCGGGTTCACCCGGTCGCTCCCCGAGCCGAACAGGCCGTCGCCGCGCAGGCGGATGGTGGTTTGGCCCCGTTGTTCTATCAGGTCCACCCGGCCGTCGCGGATGTCTTGTGCGAGCAGCAGGCGCAGCCTTGGCGCCTGGGCCGGCGGCGCCTCGGGCTTGGGCCGGGTCAGGATGGTGGCGGCGTCATTGCCCACATTGTGCAGGGCGGTCAGCACCGGGTCCGACGCGCGGCTGAGGCTGATGCTGAAGCCGCTGTACATGGCCAGTAGCAGGGCGCAGGCCACGGCGGCGAGCACCCACAGGGGCACGTAGCGGATCAGGGGGTTGCGCTTGTCGGTGACGCCCTGCCAGTGGGGCGACAGGTCCTGTTCGAACTCCCCGGACTGGAGGCGCAGGGTGCGGTAAAGCTGCTCGCGCAGCTCGTCCAGCCGGCGGTAGCCGCCTTCCAGCACCCGGTAGCGGCCCTCGAATCCGAGGGTCAGGCAGACATACATGAGCTCCAGCAGGTGCCGGTTGCCGGCGGGATCCTGCAGCAGCCTGTCCAGCAGCAGGAAGAATTTCTCTCCGCCCCAGGCCTCGTTGTGGAAGCTGATCAGCAGTCCCTGTTTGCTC
Source organism: Sedimenticola sp. (assembly GCA_011051655.1). Taxonomy (GTDB): domain Bacteria; phylum Pseudomonadota; class Gammaproteobacteria; order Chromatiales; family Chromatiaceae; genus DRKS01. Next base: position 28,085 of record DRKS01000071.1, on the reverse strand, counting down.
CAGATGCTTTCGGTTCCCCAGGGGGTGCCCAGCACCGTTTCGTCGATCAGGGCGCACAGGACGTAGCGGGCGGTCAGGGTGGCTTCCGGCGTCACGCCCTTGGCCCGGGCGTTGGTCTCGAACCGCCTGACCTCTTCCAGCAGCCGGTTGCGCAGGCCCTCGATGTCCCGGTGGGAGAGGGTGTTGCGCAGCTGGGTCACCACGGTGAGGAGGGGGGCGGCGGCGCTGAGCAGGGGGTTCAGTCCGGCGTCCGGCAGCCTTGCGGCGGCGGGGCCGGGCTGCTGCGGCGGCGGAGGCGGGGCCGTCGGCCCCGGGGGCCGCTTGCCGCCGGGCCGGGGGCGGATGATGGTCTTGTCGGCGCCGCCCGAATCGAAGAAGGGGTCGTCGGTGGTCATGGCGGTCACTCCCGCACGGCCCAGAATTCAAGCTGCAGTCCCGGGAATTCGCCGCCGATGTGCAGCCCGAAACCGCCCGAATCCTCCAGTTGTTTCCAGTATTCGCTGGTCCGGTCGAGTTCGAAATAGGTGAAACCGGCATGGTAGGGGATCTGCCGCGGCGCCACCGGCAGCGGCCGCATGCCGATGCCCGGCAGCGCCAGCTTGACGAACTGCTGGATCTGTTCCACCGGGCCCACCTTCACCTGGGGGGGGAAGCGTTTCCGCAGCAGCTCCGGGCTCATGTCGGCATGGGCCGCCAGGATGAAGTTGGCGTTCTTGAGGAGGTTGCGGTCGGTGATCAGGGCGACGCGGAAGCCGTATTTGCGTTCCTCCAGGGGGATGGCGATGGCCCGCTCCTCCAGCACCTTGCTCAGGGCCTGGCGCAGTTCCCGGATGACGGGGTCGAAGCTGGCCTGGAGGTCGTCATGGCGGTAAAGGGGGAACTCGGGCGGCCGCCGGCCGCTGCTGGTGAAGGTGGCCAGCTCCCCCGCCATTTGCAGCAGATAGCGGTACAGCGTCTCGGGGTGCAGCCCCTTTATGGCCGCCAGATGGGCGGTCAGGGGCTCCAGCCGGTTGACCACCTGCAACAGCATGAAGTCCGCGATTTCCGCCACGCCTCCTTGTCCGGCCTCCGTCATCCTGCCGGCAATGGCCTTGCCGCGATGGTGCAGGAGCCCCTGCAGCTCATTGATGAAACCCGCCAGCTTCGGGGTCGCGTTGTAATGCAGGCAGGGGGGGATGAACTCCTTGTCGAGGATGATCTGCTTGTCGGCCTTGGATTCGACAATCCGGGCCAGCCCGATGCAGGTGAAGCCGTTGAGATTGTCCCGCTCCAGCATGAACCGCAGGTGCAGCTTTCCGACCTCCAGCGCGGCCGGGTTCTGATCGCCGGCGTTGCTGTCGTTGACCTCCATTTCGGCGCGCAGGTAGCGGGTCATGCCGTTGTCGCCGTTGCCGGCGGCCGTTTCCGTCAGGCCGGGTTGGCGCAGCGGCAGCGCCAGGTACAGGATCTGATTGTGAACGTCTTCGGGGATCTCCAGGGGGGTCGGCGGTTCTTCGTCGGCCGGGATGTTGAAAGGGGTCCCGTCCGGCAGGATGCCCTGGCATCGCGTGACGGCGAATTTTCCCAGGGTCAGCAGGTTTTCGTCCAGCTCCAGCTCCCGGATGCCCCAGCCGCAGCATGAGAGGCCGCCGCAACGGGCGTGCACCAGGCTTTCGAGGTAGCGGTCGTGCTGCTGGAAGTGCTGGGGCCGCAGGAACAGTCCTTCCGACCAGATGATTTTGTTGTTCCAGGACATGTGGCGTGCCTTAGCGTTCTTGTATCGTGATGGCGCGATCACCGATCTCGATGCTGATCTTGTTCTCGCTTTCCGGTTGCAGTTTGTACGTCACCCGCCATTGTGCCTGATCCAGGCCCCGATAGGCACCCAGGACGCCGAGGTAGCGGGCGTCGGCGGCCAGGCTGCGTTCCCAGGTCCGGCTGCCCCCCGGCTGCAGTTCGAACTCTTCGCGGCCCAGCAGATCGCCTCCCAGGGCCTCGTTTTCGCTTTCGTAGAGGCTGAAGAAGTCGGCGCCCTCAAACATCCCGCTGGCGCGGAGTTCATACAGCCTCACCACAATGGGGGAGGGGCGGCCGTTGATGTCCGGGTTGACCCCCGGCGTCGCCGTTATCTCCGCGGCGATGCTGGTTTTCGCCGGTGTCATTCCCATCATGCGCAGCAGGCCGCTTTTGCAGCCGGTGAGCGCCGGGGTGGTCAGAATCAATGCCAGCGCCGTCATCGGCGCCCAATGTTTCCAGCCTGTCGTTTCAGTCATTTTTCCTGTGGCTTCTGGCTTGTCTCAATAGTAACACCTGCTCTTCATAGGCCCGGGTGAACTCGTCGCCGAACAGGCGGATGAAGCCCTCCTCGGCGTCCGCCGCGGCCTCGTCGTGGATTTCGGTGAACCGGTCCCAGCACTTGGCCTTGCGGGCCATGGGCAGGAGGCTGTCCAGCCTGGAGGCCTGGCTCAGTCTTTGCTCCAGCGCATGGGGGTCGAAGCGCTTCAGCAGGGCACTCAAGGCCGCCCTGAGACCGGCGATGATGGCCAGCTCGTGGGCCAGGATGTCGTCCAGGGCGTTTTGCACGGCCTCCACCGGGGGCTGGTAGCCCTTGGTCTCGCCGAACAGCATGTGCTGTAGGGCGTCGTCCGTATCGACGGAAAACTTCAGGGGGTTGTTTTCCACCGGGCGGATGGTGGTCATCTCGATCCGGAGTTCGCTCTTGAAGCTCGTCCGGCTGGCGAGGATTTTCATCAGTCCTTCCGTGGTCTGGCGGATGAGCTGGCCCGCCGTGTGCATGAGGGCGGGGATCTCCTCGGGGGCCACCTCCGCGTCGGGCCGTCCCAGCCCCGCCAGCAAGGCCCGCAACGCCTCTGTGTCGGCGGGGGCCGGCCGGGTGGCGGGGGCCTGCGCCGCCGGTGCGGGCGCCTGGGGGGGCGGCGGGGATGCAGGCGCGGCCTGGACCTGTGGGGCCTCTTTTCCGGCCGGCTCCGCCGGCGGCCGGGACACCGGGCCTTCAGGCGCCGCCGGCTCCTGCTCCTGCTCCGGCTCCCTGACGATCTCCCCCGTCAGCACATCATAGTTTTCGGGAATGGCCTGGGGCGGTGTGAACTGGTCCTGCTCGGCGGGGGTGTGATCCGCTTCCGAGGCGCCTCCGGTCCAGTCCGGCTCCGCGGGCTTGGGCTGCAACAGGTCGAACTCCTCGGGAAAGGGCGGCGGGGCGGCGGGAGGGGCCTGGGGTTGTGCCGGGGCCGGCTTGGGGTGAAGGAGGTCTGTCTCCCCGGGGGGCTCCGGCTGCTTTTCGGGCCCGCCGAACAGGTCCAGCACGTCGGGCGGCCTGGTGGATTCCTCCGGGATTCCATGAGAAACGGCTTCAGGCCGGGCCGCCCCGCCGGGTGTGTCGAATACCGCCGTTCCGGCAAGGGGCGGCGTGGCGGCCTTCAGACCGGTGAGCGCCACCTGGATCTCGTAGTCGCCGATGGCCAGCCGGTCGCCGTCATGCAGCTCCACTGCATTTGCTCTTCCCACCGGCTGGGGGGCGTTGTTGACAAAGGTGCCGTTGGTGCTGGTGTCGGTGAGGTAAAAGGCGCCGTCCCTGAAGTGGATCTCGGCGTGGCGCCCGGAAATGAAGAGCTCGGGATCCGGCAGGACCAGGTCGTTGTCCGGGCTTCGCCCGACGGTGCAACCTTGTTCATCCACCGTCAGGCGCAGTTCCCGGGCTGGGGGCAGGGTCTTGTAACGGACTACGGTGAGGGTCAGTTCCATGGCCGGATTGTCGCTCTACCCGGCTTCGCAATAAGTAACCGCATGGTTCGAAGCTCTTCTGGCTTGGTTGGCGCAGCGGAGCCTGTTGGATCGGTGTTGACAGGCCCTAAGCGTTCATAAGCCGTTATACCATTTATCGTAATGCCGGACATCCCCGTTTTGGGCGAAGGTCAATACTCTTTCCTGATGCCGCCAACGAGGGTCCAGCTGTCCAGAAAATCGTGATTGATGAGCTGCTCATAGTCCAGAAAGGCCTGGAGGCCGTAGCGCATGACGGCGGATACGCCGAGGTTGGCGATCATGTAGTCGCGATCCGGGTCATCGGTTTTGTTGGTGAATACGCCGCTTGGATCCAGGGCCAGCGAGTTGGAGATGGAGCGGGAGTCGTTTTTGCGCTCATGCACATAGTGCAGCCGCGCCTGGGGCAGGATGACCCCCCAGGAGACGGCCTTGGCGTAGGAGATGCGGACGCCCATGCTGGTGGTCAGGGAGTCGATGTCCTGGCTCTGGTAGCTGAGTTCGAGGCCGGTGGAGCCGCGCTCCCGGTAGCCGTCGATGTCGGTGCTGACATAGTCCAGTTTGATCTCGGGACCCATGCTCCAGGGGCCGTGGCTCCATTCGTATCCGGCCGCGAGGCCCGCCAATAGCTGGTCGCCGTCGGTATCACCCTTGGCCGCGCCGGAGATCAGCCCTATTTTGATTCTCCGCCTGGTGTCGTACTCGAGCCGCGCATAGCCGGCGTAGGCGTCGATATAGGCGTTGGCCATGGGGGTGAAGTTTCCGTACAGGGTGATGTCCATGCTCCTGAGATCCAGGTCGCCGGCGTTGCGGTCATAGTCCAGGTTGGTGTCCGTGTAGCCCAGGGCAAGGCCGATCACTGCCTTGTCGCTCCAGCGGAAATCGCCACCCAGGGTGATGCCGTCCAGATCGGCGTCATAACCTGTCTCCAGGGTCGTGGCGTCCCGGTCGGTATCCGTATACCGCACTGAGGCGAAAATGCTCCAGCGGCCGAATGATTCGTCGGCGCTTGCCCCTCCCCCTTTCGACCCGTCTCCGCCCTTGAGTTCATCGAGGCGCATCCTTATGCCCTTGCGCTGCTGGGCCGCCGCTGCTATTGAAGTCCGCCCCTGGGCGCCGAGGCCGCCGGTGTTGAGGGCGGCGTTTGAGGGGGGCGCCCCCGCGCCGCCGCCGCCCACCAGGGCGTCGTTGCACATGCCGACCAGCTCCGGGGGGGGATTGCCCTCATTTTTAGTGCATTGCACCAGCAGAAAATCCCAGAAGTCGCCGTCGCCGGAAGCCATTGCGGACGATGGCAGGCCCAGCGCCAGAAACAATCCCATGCCCAGCGCCGTCCGGCAGGAGGGCTTGTTGCGCTGGTTGCCGTTTGTGGTGTCTTTCATTTTGACTCTCTCGTGGTTGACCATGGGGGCCTACGGAAACGATACCCTGTTGGAGCGGTACCGGCTTCCGGTCCGCCGGTCGTGCAGTTCGATATAGACCCCGGCGGGGGGCGCGCCGCCGCGCTCCACGGCGAACCAGAGCCGCTGCAAATCACTTGGCGCGCCCAAGGCGCAAAAGCCATAGATGCGTGCGCCGGTGGCCCCGTTGTAGATGTCTACCCAGGTCCGGGATGCGTTGTCGTTCAGGCCGCAGGGGGGCAGGTCCGGTGCCGCTTGAAACAGCTCCGGCGGAAAATCCGCCCAGTTGGTCACGGGGATTCTGTAGCGGGTCCATAAGCGGCCGTTCGCCTCGTAATCCTCCGTGCCGGCAAAACCCAGCAGCGGCGCCAAAGGGCCTGTGGATATGAACAGGCTGACCAGGGTTTCAGGGGTTTGCAGGCTGCCCGCGGCGGGATTTTGGCGGGCCACCCGGCCGGCGGGAACCGCCGGGCTGGTCTCAAAGCCGCGGACGGCGGCATCCAGGCATGCCGCCCGCACCCTGGCCACGGCATCGTCCTGCGGCCGGTTGACGACGTCGGGGACCGGCACGTCCACCGCGGGCGGGCACAGGGTCTTGAACAAGTCGATTCGCCCCGCGCCCAATTGCTCGCCGGGCAAGGGCTTGGCGGCATCCATGAGCCGCTGTTTCAGCTCGGCCGGTGACAATGTGGGTTCGGCCGATGCCAGCAGGGCCGCGGCTCCCGCGACCATGGGGGTCGACATGGAGGTGCCGGTCATGGTCGTGTAGCCGCCGCCCATGGCGGTGGAGTAGATGTCCACGCCGGGGGCGGCCAGGTCGAGCCAGGCGCCATAGTTGCTGGCGCCGGCCGGGCCGGTATAGCGGACATCGGCCAGGGTGGTATTGCCGACGGCGACGGCGTCCGCCTGGTCCTGCCCGGGGTCGGCTTCCCTGACCTGGCAGCCGGCGGGATAGTACCTGGTGTTGGTATTGTTGTTCATGGCGGCGGCCACCACCAGTTTCCCCGAGGCCATGGCGTAATCCACGGCCTGGCACAGGGGGTATTTCATAATGTTGCCGTAACTCACATTGATGACGCTCACGCCCGGGGTGTCGGCGGCCTCCCTGATGGCGTCGCTTACGGCGGAGTTGGTTCCGATGTTGTTATGGTTCAGCGCCCGGATGGCCAGCAGGCGGCTGTTCCATCCCACGCCCGCCACCCCTGCCAGGTTATCGGTTAGTGCCGCGGCGATTCCGGCCACGTGGGTTCCGTGGCCGTGTTCGTCATCGGGATCATTGTCGTTGCCCACATAGTCCCAGCCGGCGCTGACCTTGCCGGCCAGGTCCGGGTGGTCGAGGTCTATGCCGGTATCCACGATGGCGATGGTCACGCCGCCGCCTTTCGAGATATTCCATGCCTCGGGCGCACGGATCAATTCCAGTACGGCCTGCTGCCGGCCATACTCCGGATCACCCGGAATCAAGGGTGTTACCGCCGATCCCGAGCCGATTCCATTGGGTTGTGCGCGCGTTACCAGGGGGTCTTGTCTCAGCTTTTTCAGCAGCGTCCCCAGCGCCTCGGGGGATTTCAGCGGTGTGGACAAGCGGATTTGATATATCCCCAGGGCCGGAATGGCGCCGACCAGGGCGCCGTCCAGGTCTTCGGCAAGGGTCCGGATCTTTTCTTCCGTGGCGTCCGGGGTGAATTCCAGCAGCACCTCGTCCGCCACCGCCAACCCCTGCAGGTCTCCCTCCAGCCGGTATTCGAGACGGTTCGAAGGATCGAGATCGGATGCTTGGATCCTGACGGGCAGAGCGGCCATGCAGGGGTCGTGGGGAGGCTTCCCGGGGCCGCAGTCTTTTCCGCCCGGCCACGGGGCCTGCCCGGTGAGGTGGGAGCAACCCGTCAATCCAAAGGCCAAAATGAAAAGCGCGGGCAGGAAACGGGAGCGCCGGGGGCGGGTGTTGCGGGATGGGGGGTTGAATGGCGGCATGCTTTTCCTTTTGTAATCCGTTATTTCAATGCGCCCGGAGTATTTTAATGGAGGAAAGCCGGTCGCGGCAATCTGGTTTTGAAATAAATTCAAGCATGACCCGCACTTACGGGGATGAGCCCTGGATTGCAATCAACCCGATGCTGACTGCGGCGAATATGAAACCGATCAGCAGCCATGCCTTGCGGCGGGGGGTGAGCCTTTTACCGGCGACCCGGTAATCACGGACCGCCAGGCCGATGAAAATCATGGCCAATATGGCGAAGACGGCGTCCAGAGGCGGCGCGCCCATTGGTCATGAACCGTCTTGCGCCGTGGCTTGCAGCACTTGCTCTTGTCTGAATCCCGGCGCCCTGGTTTCGAACAGGGGGGCGCCGGGTTGCAGCAGCGCAAGTTCCAGGGCCGCCGCATTGCGCTGTCTTTGCAATCCGGCCTGCAGGATCCGCCGGCAGTTTTCCACGCTGATGGTTCGGCCCGCCAGGTAGCGGGCGCCCAACTGAAAACGGTCCTTGTTGGCCTGCCACCATGCCCGCACCCGGCCGGGGTCCGGCATGGGGAGATCCTCGTCCGGGTCCAGGGCCACATCCTGGTCCTCCGGGTTCTCCGTCGGCCCGGCCTCGAAGCCCTCCGGCCATTCCCCGTCGAGATCCTCGTAGGCCAGATCCACGCCGGTGATCATGCTGAAAGACTCACCTGCCGGCCGCGCCAGTTCGGGAGTCTCCATCTGCTCCATCAGCCAGGGGATGTAGGCGGGGTCGCCGGCGATGCCGGCCCCGAGCACCACATACCTCAGCCAGTCGGGGTATTGGGCCAGGCCCTTGAGCCAGTCCCGGGCCCTGGCGCCATCCATGGCCCGCAGGGCGAGTTGCAGCGCCTTCTCCCGAAAGGGTGAGTCGGAGCCCGCCATGGCCTTGAGGGATTCCAGAGCGTCCCCCCTGTCTCCCAACAACAGGGCCGACCAGGCGGCCCGGAAGCGGCAGGCCGCATCCTCGTCCCGGACCCGCCGGAGCAGATGGGGGAGCAGATCCGTGCGTCCCAGTTCCCCGGCGGCCCGCAGGGCGCGGGCGCGCAGGGCCGGGTCTTCGTCGTCGAGGGCGGCCTGCAGCAGGCCGGCGGGGTCCATGCGCTGGACCGAGCAGGCGGCGAGGCCGATCCGGCGGTGCAGGGCCGATGCCGATGCCAGCAGATCATGGATGGCGTCTTGTGATCTGTCGGGGGAGACCCAGCCGAAGGCGGAGATCAGGCCGCGCGCTGTCTCCGGCGCGGCCTCCACCGCCGCGCATACCTGTTGCATGCGTTCGGGGTCGTTCGCCTCCAGCGCCGGGACCGCCGCCGCGAACACCTCGCCGGATTCCTCATGCTTCAGGGCGTCGGCGCAGATGGCCCAGCCGGCGTCGCCGGCGATGCGGAGGCCGTCGAGGTGGGCCTCCACCCGTTCGTCGAGGCGGGCCAGGTCCTTGAGACTGTAGTGGGGGGCGCGGACGGCCGCATCACGCAGCAGCCACAGAAAGGCTGCCTCCTCGGCGTGCTGGGTTATGATGGTTTCGATAATCACGGGCGGGAGAGGGCCGGTGAAGGCTTCTTCATTATCCTTGGGCCGACTGGAGTACCAGTTTCATACAGGCGATAATAACAGACCTGCTCCGGCCCGGCCCGGTGAACTCAGAGGAAGGAATCGAACCATGACCTCCAGTATTGCAAGCATCATCCATGTCCTTCACCGCATTGCCGGATACGGGGGGCGGGCGGCGCCTGGCCTCATTCTGATCGGGCTGATAGCGGGCATGCCGAAGCCGGCGGCGGCGCTGGAGCCCATCGAGATCACGGTCCAGACCACGGACTGCAGCGGGGATACCGGCTTTTCATCCTTTTCCTCCCGTGACCTGTACAAGATCCAGGCCGCGGATTGCAGTGATCCCAACGAGCCGGGCAAGAAACTCCAGCAGGTGTTGCTCAAATCATCCTCGGGGCTGTCCCGCTATGATGTCCTGTGGGTGACCGAGGATGAGGCCAGGGGCATTATGCAGCAGATCAAGGAGGCCAGGGGCGCCAAGCTCAAGCGCCTCGCCAGGCCCGAGGTCCTGATCAGGGAAGAGACGGTGATCAGGCACGAGCGCCCCCCGGCCCGCGACGACTACCGCTCCGGCGCCGGGACGTCCGCCGGTGCGGTGCGGGGGGAACTGGCGGGGCCTGCCATCAATATCATCGACCCCCCCATCGCCAACACCAGGTCCGTCACCAACGTGATCACCCCGGCGGGGGCCGGAGGGCGCCTGGTGGTGGGCCGGGTGGAGGCCCCGGCGGGCCTGCTCTCTCTCACTGTCAACGGCCGGCCCGAGACGGTGGATTCGCAGGGCCTGTTCAAGGTGACGGTGCCGGTGAGCAAGAGCAAGACGCCGGTCAGCGTGGTGGCGGTGGACAAGCAGGGGAAGCGCAGCACGGTGGAGTTCAGGCTTCTGCCGGAGGCCCTTCAGGAGGAGCCGCCGGGCAAAACGCCCGATGCCGGCGTGTTCGGCAAATACTATGCCCTGGTCATCGCCAGCAACCGCTATGAAAAACTGGACGACCTTGTCACCCCCATCAATGACGCCGAGGCCATCGCCGGCATATTGAAGGAAAAATACGGCTTCACCGTCACCAAGCTGTATGACGCCACCCGCTATGAGCTGCTTTCGGCCCTGAACGCCATGCGCCGGGATCTGACCGAAAAGGACAACCTGCTGATCTACTACGCCGGCCACGGGGAATACGACAAGGCCAACAACCGCGGCCATTGGCTGCCGGTGGATGCCGAGCGCGACAGCACGGCGAACTGGGTCTCCACCGTCGCCATCACGGACATCATCAATGCCATGTCCGCCAAGCACGTGCTGGTCGTCGCCGACTCCTGCTACTCCGGGGCCCTGACCCGGAGTGCCGGCACCGAGCTGGATCCCGGCATGTCGGAGGAGGTCCGCATGAAATGGCTGCGGGTCATCGCCAAGACCCGTTCCCGCTACGTGCTCACCTCCGGCGGCGTAAAGCCGGTGCTGGATGACGGCGGCAACGGCCACTCCATCTTCGCCAACGCCCTGATAAAGGCCCTGAGGGAAAACCAGGGCGTGCTGGAGGGCTCCAAGCTGTACCGGCAGATAAAGTCGCAGATCATGGCCCGGGCCGAGGAGCTGAACGTGGAGCAGGTCCCCCGCTACGCCAAGCTCAAGCGCACCGGCCACGAGTATGGCGAGTTTCTGCTGGTGGGCAAGAAGCGGGAATGACTCTCTGACGCCAGGCCGCTTTTTTTTGACAGGATTAACAGGATTGACAGGATGTACGCATTTTCCGGGAAAACCCGCGCCCCAATCCTGTTTAAAGCGGTGGCCGGCAGGACGGGGTGCGAGGTGAGGGCAGGGTTGAACACAACAAGGCATCATGGCTGATTTCAAAGAGGCGCTGGAGGGCTTTTTCAGTGGCGGGATCGACTTCGAGGAGCTGCGGCAAAGGCTCGACCTGGAGCTTGCCGAAAACCCCGCCCGGGCCCCGGAGATCGCCGGGCTGCTGGAAGATTTGCTGCGCAGCGACCGGCTGCCGGTGCAGGTCTATCTCTCCCTGAAGGAGCGTGTCGGGCAGTCCCACGCCGCTGGCGGCGAACCACGGGCCCCGGCCCCCGAAGATGCCGGGGCTCATGATCAGCGCACCCGCCTGGCCCCGGGCGGCATGCACCCTGCCACGCCCGCCGCGGCGGATGGAGACAGGCCGCCGCCCGAAACGGCGCGCTCGCAGACACCGGGGGTGGGCGCCGTCCTGAAGGGGCGCTTCGTGCTGGAGCAGGAGATCGGCCGTGGCGGCATGGGGACGGTGTACCGGGCCCGGGACCTGCGCAAGGAGGAGGCGCGGGACCGCGACCCCTTCGTGGCGGTCAAGGTGCTCAACGAGGACTTCCAGGGCGACCCCGACGCCTTCATCATCCTGCAGCGGGAGACCAAGAAGGCGCAGCACCTGGCCCATCCCAATATCGCCACGGTCTACGACTTCGACCGGGACGGCGATACGGTATACATGACCATGGAGTTCCTGAAAGGGGAGCCCGTGGAAAACCTGGTCAAGCGGGTCAGGCCCGGCGGTCTCCCCCTGAAGGACGCCCTGCCCATCATCGAGGGCATGGCCAAAGGCCTGGGTTACGCCCACGAGAGAAACATCGTCCATTCGGACTTCAAGCCGGGCAACGCCTTTGTCACGGAAGAGGGCCTGGTCAAGGTGCTGGATTTCGGCATCGCCCGCGCCGTGAAGCGCCCCGGGCAGGCGTCCCGGGACGCCACCCTGTTCGATCCCTCCAAGTGGGAGGCCCTGACCCCGGCCTACGCGAGCCCCGAGATGTTCGATCAGGCCGCCCCCGACCCCAGGGACGACGTGTACGCCCTGGCCTGCGTGGCCTATGAACTGCTGGCCGGGCGTCATCCTTTCAACAGGCTGCCGGCGAATCAGGCCCGGCAGCGGCGAATGAAGCCAAAACCCATACCGGGGCTCAAACCCGGGCAGAACCGGGCCTTCGCGCGGGCGCTCAACTTCGAGCGCAATGAACGTACGCCCAGCGCCGCGGAATTCATGGCGGGGCTCAGCGCCGCCGCGCCGGCTTCCGGCAGGTGGAAGGGCATTGCGGGCCTCATCCTGGCGGGCGCGCTGATTGGCGGCGGGGCCTACCTTTTCCTCAGGCCGCCGGCCGATGTGGCGGAGAAAGCGACGGCCCCCACGCCAGCCGTTGTCGCCATCGAGGAGCCCGAGGCGCCTAAGGTTGTAACGCCCGATGCCGAAACCCTGGCCAGGATCGAGCGCATCCTGGAAGTGGCGGACCTGCATTTGCTGGTGGGCCGGCTGGTGGAGCCCGAGGGGAGCAATGCGGCGGAGGCCTACCGGGCGGTGCTGGAATACGATCCCGCCAACGAACGCGCCCTGGCCGGCCTGGAAAAGATCGCAACCCGTTTCGAGCAGCGGGCCCGCGCCAGCCGCGAGGCGGGGGATCTGCGCCGGGCCCTGGCCGAGACGGCATCCGGACTCAAGGCCTACCCCGGGCATCCCCGCCTGCTGAAGCTGCGGCAAGGCATCCGGGCCGAATTGGGAGAATGAACCGGGGCGTGGAAAATATCCGCCACTTCCGACACAATGTCTTCCAAGATGCCTCAGATACGCATTCGCGCAGGCCGAATGCGACAGAATTCCATATTAAGGAGGGAGTTGACTCATGTTGAAGCTGAAATGGGGATTTTTGCTGGCCGGGGCTCTGGCGGTCATGACCGCGGCATCGGTCGCTCAGGCCGATTATGTGGCCTACTCCGTCGATCAAGATGGGGTCAGGCGCCCGCTGCCCAGCCGGATCGACAACATCGATGTGAAATATCTGATCAATGTGGAGTGGGGCAAGTATGAGGGCAGCAAGGCCCGTATCGGCGTCCTGCCGGTGGAGAACACCTCTTCCACCTCCACCGTGAATATCATGGGCCCCGGCGGCAGCGTGACCTACAGCGCCGGCAGCGGCGGCGTTCCGGTGCAGGGCATCGAAGCCATCATCACCGACGTCATGCACCGCACCGGGCGCTTCCGCCTGGTGGAGCGCAAGATGCTGCACAAGACCCTCCAGGAGCAGGATCTCGGCGCAACCGGCCGCATCGCCAAGCCGTCCGCCGCCAAGATCGGCAAGGTGCTGGGGGCGCAGTACCTGTTTCAGGCCGTAGTCACCAACTATGAGGCCGGGGTCGAGGAAAAGGGCGGCGGCCTGGGCGGCCTCATCGGCGGCAGCGCCGGCGCCATCCTGGGCGGGCTGTCCATGAAATCATCCAAGGCGGTGCTTGGCATGAACTTCCGCCTGATCGATGCCGAGACCAGCGAAGTGGTCTATACCGACCAGGTAGAGGTCGCCATCAAGGAATCGGGCCTGAGTTTCGGCGGCCTCGGTTTCACCGGCGGTGCCGGGCTGGGCGGGTTCATGTCGGAGTATGCCAAGACCCCCATTGGACAGGCGGTGATATCCGCCGCCAACCAGGGTGTTTTCAACCTGGTCAAGCAGGTGGGCGCGAGCCGGGCGACCGGATCGGTCATCCAGGTGAAAGGGGGGAAGGTCTATATCAACCTGGGAAAGAATTCCGTATCCACGGGTGACGTCATGGACCTGATGAAAATGGGCGAGCAGTTGATCGATCCCGAGACCGGCATCTCCCTGGGAGGCGAGGAAGAGAAGATCGGCGCGGTCAAGATCGTGGCTGTCAAGGAGAAGTATTCCATTGCAAAACCCGTGGGGGTCAAATCCTCGAAGATCAAGCGCGGCGACAAGGTCGTATCCCAGCGTGAGCCGGAGCCCCTGCAGTTTGCGACGAGCTGGAACCCGCCGCAAGAGAAGGGTTTCTTTGGCGGCGGTGGCAGCAGCAAGTCAGGGTCCGATGATGACGATTCAGGTGGTTTTCTTGATTTTTAAGGGGCCTTGGCGCATTTTTGAGGCAGCCTGGTGCGCTCGTCCAGGATTGCGCCTTCAATCTGCCACCAACAATCATTGGTTTGCATCCCTTCCAGGTTGGCGCCGCGCAGATCCACGCCTTCAAAGCTGGTGCTCATCGATGTGGCCGAGGAAAGATCGGCATTCTGCAGGTTGGCGCCAATGAAATAGGGCTTGCTTATGTTCAGGCTTGCGCCGCGCAGATCCGCATCCTGCAGCTTGGCGCCGCGCAGGTCTGTTTTATAGAAACGCGCGCCCTGAAGGTTGGCGCCGCGCAGGTCGGCGCCGCTGAGGTCGGTCCAACTGAGTCCGGCCCCTTCAAGGCTGGCCCCCCGGAGGTTGAATCCCCGCAAGCGGGCGTTGGTCAGATTCGCATCCTTGACGCTGAGTCCATGGAGGTCCCTTTTTTGCAGCCTTTCCCCATGATCGGGAGGAAGCCCGAGTTCTGCCAATAGATCCGGGCTGTAATCCGCCAGGACCCAGTTTCTGGCCCGGCGTAACGCCTCTGGATCGAGGCCCGTCACCTCCCGCAAGTCGGCGCCCTGGAGATTGGCGTTGTCCCATTTGACATCCTGTACGTTCGCTTTTCGAAAGCTGACGCCTCTGAGATCCTTCTGGCCGAGATTGAATCCGCTGAGGTCGACTTGCTGAAGTCCGGCGCCGCGCAGGTAGGCGTCGCTGAGGTCGGCCTTGTGAAGCTTCGCCGCCCTGAGCCTGGCGTTGCGCAGGTCGGCCCCGCGCAGATCGGCCTCGCGCAAATCCGCAAATGCGAGGTTTGCACCGCGCAGATCCGCATTGACCAGGAAGGCCCGGCGGGCCTGGGCATGGGTCAGGTTGGCGGCCTTCAGGCGGGCCCCCTTGACGGTCTTGATGCCCTGTTCTTCGGTCCAGCGATCAGGCTTTGCCGAGATGTCCTGTTCGAAAAAATCCGCAAACGGGCTGATGCCGAGCCCCTCCAGCAGATGCGGCACCCAAAGCCTCACGCCGCCGGCGGGGAGCTCTTCTTCGTGGCGAACCCCCTGGATGGCCCCGAAGGATACGACAAGGAAAACAACGGCGATTCCAAGGGTTGCCCCGATCCGGCCGCAGCTCCTTAAACCGGCATGAAGCGCCTTGGGGCCGGGGGCCTGCGGCTGCCTGCCCAGAGTGGCGTTGGCGGCATGGTAAAACCGGATGCCGGCGTAGATGGCGAGGGTGCAGACAATGATGTGCAGGCTGGTGCCATACCAATCGTGTCTCACCAGGTATCTCAGCCATACGGCGATCAATACCGCCGGAACGATCCACCAGGCTGTTGTAATGGATATCGCCGCCTGCAGGCCGGAAAAGGGCGGGCGCTCCCTGCGCAGCCACGCCATCCGGCGGCTGACGAGACTGGTCAGCATCCAGGGGTAGGCCCTTTTGTCCAGCCGCATCCCATCGGGAAAGACAGCGGGCAGGCCGGCAAGGCTGTCCCACAGCAGCTGCAGGTAAAGATGGAAATAGAGATACATCCCCAGCAATACCAGCGGCGCCATCCAGTAATAGCTGGCGATTGCAATTTGACTGCCAATGATTGGCAGTGCAAAAGAGGCCGTATTGGTCAGCAGCAGCGGATCCGTAGTGGTGGCGATGGTCAGCAGGGTGTAGAAACAGGCGGTCAGGATCAGCAGAAATACATGGCGGGCGTTTTTTGAGATCTCCCCGACGGCGTTCAGCCCCTCGAACCGGGGGCCGTTGCCGGGAAGTATTGCGCCGGCCAGGTTTGCCCCGGCCAGCTGGCTGGCCAACAAGATGCCGGTGTCGCTGAGATCGGCGTCCCGCAGGTCGGCATCCTGAAGATTCGTCCGCAACAGATTGGCGCCGGAAAGGTCGGCCTCCCGCAGGATGGCGCCCCGTAGATCGGCCCCGGCCAGATTGGCTTTTTGCAGGCCGGCCTTATGCAGCCGGGCACCGGAAAGATCCATGCCGGATAAATCCGTCCGGCCGAGGTCGGCCTGCCTGCCTTTAGGCGCGGCCCCCGTCTGCTGTGCATCCAGCCATACGCCGTGCTCTTCAAGAATCCGTTGCAACGCCTGCTGGCTGAGATGCCGGAGCTCGTCTTCACCGGCCGGTGTGTGCATCATCGGCTCCATTTGGTTTATGCCGCCAGGCTTCCACAGTAAAGCAAAGGGTCCCCGGCCTGCAAGGACGTTGACACCGGCAACGCTGCGCGATATCGTGAGCAGGCGGCAATAACTACAAGAATTCCATACTATTTTTGGCGCAAGGCATCGAGGCGCAGCGAGACACTTTCATGGAACAAGACTTCGATATCCCCCGCATGCTGGTGCTCAGAAAACTGACCAATGCGATAGCCGAGTATTTTGAACGGCGGCTGATGGAGCAGCTTGCCAATCTCGCCCCTTTGTTGAACCCCAAGATGCTGCTGGGTGAGCACATTCGTGGCGGCGCTGCCATGAGGGATTCGGAAAAGGCCTTTCGGGAATTAAGCAAGATCTACCAGTCCATCGCCCCCGCCAAGCCCTTTCAACTCGAAGGGACGCTCAAGCCGCCGCTGGATATATTCAATACCGTGGTCGAGACCACTCCGGCTGAATACGCCTATGTTCCGGCGGGGAGCGGGCCGGGTAAACGCATTACCATTATCTCGCCTTTGAAATGGACCCTCTCTTACAAAGGCATGGGACCGCAACGGTTGCGGGAACTCATTGGCGTACCGCTGCGCACGGACGTCACTGATTTGCAGGCCTGCATCCTGCATACCCTCGTCATGCACCTCATTATGGGCAGGCGGCCGGGAGTCGCTGGGGTTTTGGAGGCGCTTCGTTTTCCGGTAAGCTCCAGTCAATCGGAAGAGTTCGGCCACCTGCCGCTTACCTGCATTTCATGCCCGGTTTCGACCATGCGTCCGCCGGATGAGGTGATCATCCAAAGCACGGAAATATCGGGCAGCATGGCCTTTGAGGAAGTGGTCAACCTGGAAGACATCGCCCGGATGTCGGATCCCCTCAGAGATCACCTGCTCGAGATCGTCAAAAACCATGATGAGAAACTCTTGTCAGAGATTAGCCCTGCCATAGATCCGGCTTCGTCATAAATTTCTATCTATCCGGAGGAGTGTGAGCCTATGGGGTTTGTTCGGGTGGTTGGTGCGACCCTCATGCTGATGGGGATGCCGGCTATGTTGAGCGGCTGTGCCGACATGGTCGCCGGAATGACCAAGGGCGTGCTCGACAAGGCCCTGGAGGATGAGCCGCCTGTTGTCGAGGCCACCATTACGGCAGCCTCCGACCTCAACCCGGATTCAACGGGCAACCCGAATCCCATTGTCTTTCGCTTCTACGAGCTGAAGGCGCTGGGTTCGTTCAATGCGGCGGACTTCTTCGCCCTTTATGATCAGGACGCCGAAACCCTCGGCCAGGACATGCTGGCGCGGGATGAAATGACGTTGCTTCCGGGCGAGACCCGGGAGATGAAGCGGGAACTGAACATGAAGACACGCTACTTTGGCGTAATCGCCGCCTACCGGGATCTCGACAATGCAACCTGGCGGGCGTCGGTCGAGACGCCTATTGATGAAACCATAGAGGTAATCATCAATCTTGATCGCCTTGCGGTGAAGATCCGTCATAAGGAATAGAACCCCCTGTGTTTTGGGTCTTAGTGTTAACAGGCAAGGACGGATACGGCTTGGAAAAAATTCTACATGCTAAACACCAGCATTTCGTGCCTGGAGATTCCAAAATCCAAATCCTGGTGAGAAATGCGGGTTAATGCCTTGCAACCTCTTGATTGTTTGTGTTCACAAGCTTTAACAGGGAGGAGGGAAAGTACTCCCTGGTGGTGGAATAACATAACGATCACTTTTCAGTTGACTTCTTGCGGCTCCATGGTCCCGCACACATAGGCGCACGAGTTCACAATAGGGATTAACCCGTCCTCCCCCTCTGCTGCTATAACTCGTACCGCTTGGCGTAGTGGCGCTGAAGCGCCCGGTGGCTTCTCGTGCACGGTTGATTTGGTAGTGCAGATGGGCAATGCCTCGCGCGCCGGTATCTCCTAAACGACCGATAATCTGGCCCGCCCGAATACGAGACCCGGTTGATAGGCTGGGCAGGCCCAGCCCGGGCGGAGGCGACGCAGGATTATCGTTGAGATGAGCGTAATAGTGGACATTACCTGCATCGTCAATCAGACGAATATAGTAGGCGCCTTCACCTGTTATCCCCACGCCTGAACTGTAGGTAACGGTTTCAAGTCGCCGGCTTCCGTCCGGCTGTGTTCTCATGACGCCGCCCTGCCATGCGCCTACTACAGTCGCATCCTTGGTGGCGACAATCCTGGACCGCAAAGGCCCGACAATATCAATGCCGCCATGATGCGGTCTGGGCGCAGCAAAGCTGTTATCAAAGTAAATCCAAAACACCGCCCGGCAACGGCGTCCCCTGCGGGCGGATCGAGTAACACGTACGGCCCGCTCAGTAGCCGTACGTGTTCGAGTGTTATTAAAACCCGGTTCATATTGGACCGGGAAATGCAGCAGCCCCAAACCCGTCTGGCAGCGTGGTGGTGTAGAGGGAGAGACTCGGGTTTGCCGGCTATGATCTTCAGCTACATATTCACCAAAATCATTTAATCCTGTAGGGCCTGGTGTGTCACCAGGCTCAGCTGCCGTATCTGGGCTTGCTGAATCACTAATGCCCAGTGGTCCGGGTGTTTCGGCTCGAGTACTGCCATAATCAATGACCTCACCGGTAGGGGCAGCGGTTTTATTTCTAGACAAAGTTAAGTCTCCATGCTTTAAAAATTTACCCCGCTTTATCCTATAAACAATCCATCCATGTATCATTCCTCGCAAGCTCAATGTAGCTTTGTTATGGTTAGGGTTGGTAATTCCCCGTATTTCAAAAAAACACTTGGGCCCACGTCTGCCCGTCGTCCGTATAGATGACGTGGTCTGAACCGACCGACCAAAGCCGTCCATCTGCTGCGGTCAAGCATCTAAATGTCATGGTATCGCCGAGCTTTGGATCAACCTCTACGAGATCATCATCCACAAGACGAAATAGTTGGGTCGCGCTAGCCAGCCAGAGAGTATCAAAAGCCCAGCACATACCCCAGAAAGACTCTTCTGTTGCGGTCTGGGCAATGATCTCAAAACTGTCTCCTCGCCCGGACAATAAAACTCCGCGAATACCTGCCAGATAAACTTTGCCGTCGGGCGCTACTAGCACCCGTTCGAGTTTAAGATTGGTTGGCAGTTCGATCGGTCTCCACTGCCCCGATTCACAGATCTGCAATTCGCCACGCCATCCGGCCGCGTACAGTTCGTCAGGTGAAATCCCGGCCAGACCATTGAATCCTGCTATATCAAGAGGTGACCAAGACAGTCCATTTTCGTAATGGTGCCAGGGTGCTGCGAGTGTATCTGAGGGTGGCTGTCCCCGTTGGTAGACTTGACGTTGCATGCCGACAGCAAAGATAAAATCGGACACACGTGCCAAGCTGCGAATGTCGCCGCGTCCGCGTGGGCCGTTATCGCTATCATCTAGGAAGTCACGGTATAAGACGTTGCCATCTATTACAGCAACGTCTCCTTCGAGGCCGACTACCAGCACATGTGGTCTCGGTTCGTTGATTTCCAGGACATCCACGCAGTGATAGGGTACTAAGACCGAATCAACCTGGCCATCGGCACAGAGAATTATCTGCGTCTCTTGCTCCTCATCACTTGCAGGGTCATTCTCGCGCCAATAGGAAAGAATTGCTATGCGCATGCGGCTTGAGGCATACGCACGACCGAAAACCCAGTTCTCATTGCTTACCGCCATCGGTACCCTCTCGTGTCAACTACCGCCGGCCATCGAGTTAATACGCGCTTTGATACGGCTTATTTCGAGGTTTACGCCGCGATTCTTTTGATTATGCTTGGAGGAAAGTGAACTGTTGTAGCTGCGCACCAAGGTATCATCCCCCTCGCTCAAAAATTTGCTATGAAATTTGTCTAGTTGATCTTCTAAACAACCCGGATCGCAGGCACCAGGTCCAAACACATCCTCATGCGCATCTAGCCCTGCTTGCTTAGCTTCACCGTAGCTCCAGGCTCGTTCAGGTGTACGGCGAGTCGGCTGCCCCTCCGCAATCATTTGCTTGACAATCAAGATCTTGCCACGCTCCCGAACACCTTGAATCGCGTGGAAATCTCCGTGTTCACCATGATGCCGAGGACCTTCTGCGCAGACGCATGGGGCTGCTTCAACATCATAGCCTTGGAATTCGGGTAACGCTGTACCTCGGTCTCCTTTCTCACAAAAACAGTGAGACTCAATCATATGATGACCGGTAGTACTTGGATGGCAACAGAAGCTTTTATCCTTCGCTTTTGACATGAGCAGGCAGCGCCTTGCCGCTTTGCACTTTTTCGGATCTTTTGCATTATCGCAATTCATGCCTTGCTTTGCTCCCTTTTTATTTTTGATTTGCGTCGCACCCTGACATGCCTCATTGTTGTCGTCGACGTGTTTCTTGCAGGATACTGGAAACTCATATGCCATGCTGTCGACATGGATCATCGGTGGTGTGTTCGTTGTTGATGACGCATGATTATGCGTAGTCAAATCTAAATGCCGAACCACATTTTCCCCTTCGATCTTCACATCCATTGACCAGGCGTTAAAATAAACTTTGCCCCGGTTTACGCTTGTCACAACTCCTTTTTTGGCTGCGCTCCCTGCTTCGTCTCCTGTGCTTTTCTTGAAATAGGATTTGTTCTTTAGCATCACCTCCTTCTTGGTGATCTTTACCGTCTTGCTACCGGATGTGGTGTCGCTGGCCATCCCGGTATTCGGGTAGGGGATAGGGACACCTGGAGGTGTCGCGGCGTTTTCCGGTGGTGTAAAGCAGACGTCAGGGAATGCGCAGATTGATTTGCCACTTCCCGATTTGCACGAAATTTCCCGCCCGTTGGCAAAGACGTCGTTACTCATCAGGCAGCCCTCCCTGGTTGGTATCTCAACACCATGGCGACACGTTTGCCCTCGTCGCTGCCCAGGTGGCAGAGGATGTTGTTGCCGGGGGTATGACCCTTGCGGGCCGAGGCATCCGCTACGGCCAGTAAGACCGGCCCGATGGCGGCACCCACTTCTCCGATGCAGTCGGCGGGGTGCCAGATGTCGAACTCTTCCTTGCGTTTTCGCAGGGTGCGGGACAGCGCGAGGCTGGCCTCTTTGAAGCCATATTGTTCACCGGACAGGTCGGTGATGCGGAAGTCCATTTGTCCCATGTCGGTCCCGGCGTCGGCCAGGGCGGACCGGAAGGCCTGCACCAGGCCGTCGGCGCGCAGCGGTTCTTCCGAGTCGATGGTCGCCTTTTCGATGCCGAAGCCTATGCCGGTGCAGATCAGTTGCGGCTGCGATGTGGGTCTGGCGGCCTCGACCAGTATTGCCGCCGCGGCTTCTCCCGGGATGAAGCCGTTGGAGTTCTGGCTGGTGAGCAGGCGTTCGTGTTCTTCGTATGCCGCGAGGGTGGGGCCGGTCAGCAGGCTGTCCACGCCGGCCACGATGATCTTTTCGATATCGCCTCCGGCCATCAGTTGGCGGGCGTGGTGCAGGGCGACGGCGGCGGATACCCGCCCCTGGGCAATGATTCTGGATTTGTCGTGGAAGCGGACGCCCAGTTCCCTTTCCGTTTCCAGGAACAGCTCGTTGTCGATGCCCTCCAGCCGGCCGGGCCGCTTGGTCTCCGCGAGGCACAGCATGAGCGGGGTTTTAGCGGGTTCGAGGCCGGGCCCTGAGCCGAGGCATTCGGCCAGCGCCATGGCCAGCATCTTGACCAGTCTGGTACGGCCGCGCCAGGGCTGTTCCAGGGGCACGGTGCAGCCCAGGATCCATTCGCCGCCCCGGTCCATGAAGCGGGTCTCCTGGAAGTTGTCGAGAGCGGCCCGGATGGCGGCGCAGGATGCGGGGGCATTCAGGCCCACGCCGCTGACCATCCCGGAGCCGCTGATCGCCAGGGCCGGCAGGCTCACGCTTCGGCCTCCGACGCCTCGCGGCGTTTGGATCGGCTGAGCTCTTCGAGAGAGCTGTAGTAGGTCTTGCCCAGTTCCCGCGCCCGCCACCAGCCGCGCGGCATCTTGCCGGCAAGCACCTGGGGTATCTCGAAGATGTTTTTCCTGAGCGGCAGGCTGGCGCGCCAGGTCATGGTGAAGAGGCCGTTGTCGGGTTCGATGACGATGGTGTCGATCACCGCCTGGGTGTGGTGTTGTTCGCCTTTCTTGCGGAAAAAGACGATAGGCACCTCTATGGACGGAAGCTGGAATGCGGTGCGCCCCTCCGGCGTGAGGTTGACCAGGATGACCTCTTCGCCGCCCCTCGGATAGGCCATCTGCTGGTCCGGCGGGGCCGCCTGGTAATAGGCCTCGCTGAAGTCGGCCGGCAGAAAGGGGAAGACATTGTCCAGCCAGTCATCATCATAGGTGCCGGCATGCCTGATGCGCGGCTCCCAGCCCCGCCCCACGGGGCCGAACGCCATGGGGCGGTAGGCCAGGTTGGGCATTTTGACGGGGGCGTCGAGTTCTTCCGTGTTCGGCATGGGGGTGTCGTGGACGAGGGATTGTCCCAACTGGGCGTGATAGCCCCGGCCGACGGGGTTTGGCATGTAGGCGCTGTGCCTGCCTGGGTCCGGATGAAAGTCGTCACAGCCCCCGAAGGCATTGTCATAAGAGATGGGCATGACGCTGAACAGGCCCGGCGCGCCCGGCCCGATGGCGACGGAGCCCGCCTGCCAGAAACGTTTGCCGACGACGGCGAAGGATTTGCGGATGGAGCCCACCTTGAGGCCCACCACCACCCGTGACGCCGGCCTGCCGCCCGGGGCGTAGGCGCTGCCGTTCAGCAGGACATCGCAACGGGCTTTCCGCGGCGCGTAATCCACTTCGTAGAGGGGGGCCGAAAAACCGGGTTCGCCGGTGAATTCGTCGGCCTCGACGAGCGGCCTTTGCTCCCCGGCAAGCCTGGCCTTTTCCCCGGCCCCGGGTATGAGGAAGGTTCCCTTGACGGCAACCACCAGGAGTTCGCGGCCATCGGGCTGTATTCCCATGGTGTAGCCGGCCTGCATGCCTGTGGCGTTGATGAGTTCCATGCCGAGTTTGCTGTTGTCGTGATCCTGGGGATTACGTTGCTAATGGCTGGGTGCAATATTCATCGCGCCTGAAGGCGCTCCTACGGGGACGAAGGTGTTGTCGGAGCGCCTTCAGGCGCGATGATGATTGCACCATTTCTAGTTGATCTGCACTGATCCGCCCTTGATCCGGTTGGCGCCGGAGGAGCGGCTGAGCAGGTAGGCGCCGCGGATCAGGACCTTGCCCGCCCGGGTCAGGGTGATGCTCGCCTTGCCGCATTTGAGGACGATCTCCTTGTCGGCGGACAGGACTATGCGCTCGCCGTCCAGCTCTGCTTTCATTGGCGCCTTGGCCAGGGCATTCTCTTCCGGATGCTGGATGCGCCCGATGATCAGGGGCAGGGCCGGATTGCCGCCTTCGAACAGCAGGGCCAGCTCGCGGCCGATGTCGTTCTCGCCGAACCGGATGGTGGAGCGGGCGACAATGCAGCCGGGCGCGGGATTTGCGGGAAAGGCCACCAGGGGCCGGTTGTCGCTGTCGAACCCCGCGAGGACACCGATGACGACGCCCTCCAGCGTTCCGGTTTCGCCTTCTCCCTTGTCCGCCCGGGCCTCTGCCAGGGCGGGCTCCGGGATGATTTCGTGCTCCTGTTCGCTCATGGCTTTGTTCCCGTGCTCAGTTCTGAAGGACCTTTTTACCCTTGATAACGACGTTTTTGCTTGCCTTGATGTTGATGGCGCCGGAGCCCTTGACGGTGATGTCCTTGCCCTGAATGGTGATGGTGCCGTCCTTTTTCATGCTGATGCTGGCCTTGCCGGTCTTGATCATGATGGAACCACCGGCGTCGATGACCAGGTTCTTCCCCACCTTCAGCGTGTCGTCCTTGCCCACGCTGGTGGACTGGTTGTCGCCGATGTCGACGCTCTTGTCGCTGCCGATGGTCTCGCTGGAGGAGGCGCCCACCTGAACGCTCTTGGAGGCGCCCACGGTTTCGTTCATGCCGGCGCCCACCGTGACCTGGTATCCCGCGCCGATGGTCAGCTCCTTGGCGGCGCCGATGGTTTCGGCCTTGTTGACGGAGACGGTCTCCGTCTTGTTGCTGCCGATGCTTACCGACCGGTTGGCGCCGATGGAGATGGTCTCGTTGCTGCCCACCTTTTCGGTGCGGTTGGCGCCGATGCTGATGTCTTCGTTGTTTCCCACCGCTTCGGTCCGGTCGTTGCCGATGGTGATTTTTTCATCGTTGCCGACGCTCTCGGTCCGGTCGTGGCCCACGTCGGTGGTCTCGTCGTTGCCGATGGTCTTGGCGCGGTCGTGGCCCACCGAATGGGTCTCGTCGTTCTCCACCACGATGTCGTAATTTTTTTCGGCGTGGAGATAGACCTGTTCCGCCCCCTTTTTGTCCTCGAACCGGAATTCGTTGAAGTTCTCGCCGCTGCCCCCCTTGGTGCTGCGGCTTTTGATGCCGCTTTGGGTCTTGTTCGCGGGCAGTTCATAGGGGGGCATCTCATCGGCGTTGTAGACCCGGCCGGTGATGATGGGGCGGTCCGGGTCGCCTTCGAGAAACTCCACGATCACCTCCTGGCCGATGCGGGGGATGTGGATGCCGCCCCAGGTCTTGCCGGCCCAGAGCTGGGCGACGCGTACCCAGCAGGAGCTGTTTTCGTCCCGCTGGCCTTCCCGGTCCCAGTGGAACTGGACCTTTACGCGGCTGTATTTGTCCGGCCAGATCTCTTCCCCGGCGGGGCCCACCACGATGGCGGTCTGGGGGCCCTGGATGACCGGTTTCGGGGTTATCCGGGGGGGGCGGTAGGGCGTGTGGCTGTCGATGGCGCTGATGCTGCAGGCATAGGCCTGGCCCTGCCCGGAAGAGGGGCCGGACTCGAAGACATCGGATTGCAGTTCATAGCTCGCGGATACGATCAGGTATTCGCGGTTTTGATCCTCGCGCGGGTAGTCGGTCAGCTCGAACAGCCCGCCCGGGACGAGTCCGCGGGCGTTGGCCTCGCCCCGGGTGAGTTCGTATTGGGCCTGCAGCTCTTCGATGCGGGTGCGGACGTAGACGTCGCCGTCGCCGCTTTTCACATACTCGCCGGGATAATCGTAGATCTCGAAATCGGGCCGGGCATGCGGGCGGGTGATGGAGCGCTTGACGTGCAGATTCTTTTTGGGGACCTCGAAGTCGAAGTCCGTGAGCGAATAGACGCCCGGCTGGACCTCCTGTGAGACATCCCATCGGGATATGTGGTCACGCTCCCGCACGGCGCTCTCGTCGGGGGGGAAGTAGGGGATCCGCTCATAGCCGGGGATCAGCTCGTGGGCGCTGTAGGAGTCCGCCAGCACCAGGGTGTGCTTGCCGTCCTCGTGGCGGAAATAATAATAGATGCCCTCCTGTTCCATCAGGCGGCTGACGAAATTGAAGTCGGTTTCCCGGTACTGCACGCAATAGCCCCAGGTGCGGTAGGAGCCGCTGAGGGCCTCGTCGAAGTCGGTGAAGCCGTACTCCCGGAAGATGCCTTTGATGATGTCGGGGACGGTCTGCTCCTGGAAGATGCGGCAGTCCGCCGTGCGGGTCAGAAACCACAGCCAGGGCCGCAGGGTCGCCTGGTATGCAGCGTAACGGCCCATGGCGCCGACGTGTGAGAAGCGGCTGACAAAGCCGTTGAAGTAACGGATTTCATCATTGGGCAGCCTGAGGCTGACGGTCAGATTCTGGGCCAGGACGTCCTCGATGGCGATCTGTTCGTCTGTGCTGAGGAGATCGAGCTGGAACTCGAACAGCCGGCCAAGCTGCTCGTTGCCGGTCATGCGATGGAGCAGCAACACATCCTCGCCGAGCGGGCTGGATACGGCAATCTGCCTTTCCGTTTGCGTTACGGCCATGATTCGAGTCTCCTCATTTATGCGGGTATGATTGTAGAGGATTTGCCACTGGGGGAATAGACAGATGCCGGGACGGTTGGAATTTGAATTTGGCTTTGCGCAGCCGGAAACAGAAACGGCCTGTCGGCGGAAGCGGTCCGGTGGGCCCATGCGCATCCTTCTCATGGGGGACTTCAGCGGGCGCGCCAACCGCGGCCTGTTGGAAAGCGGGAGCGCCCTGGCGGAGAGGCCCGTCGTCCCGGTGGATATCGATAACTTCGAGGATGTGCTGTTCCGCTTCGCGCCCCGCCTCCGGCTGCCGCTGGCGGAGGCGGCGGGGCAGGGGGTGATCATCGGTTTCCGGCGCCTGGAGGATTTCCATCCGGATGAGCTGTACAAGCGGCTGGAGCCCTTCCAGGCCTTGCGGCGGATGCGCGCGCGCCTGCTGGACCCGGCGTCATTCGAGGCGGCGGCGGCCGAATTGCGCAGCGGATTTGACTTGCCCGATACCACACCGGCGGAAGCCGCGCCAGCCGAAGAGCGGCCGGCGGAGGATGATGAGGCGACGCTGGAACGGCTGCTGGGCCGGCGGCCGGCGGATCGGCCCCAGGCGCGCCCCGGCGCCGGGCGGGCCCCGGACCTGACGCCGTTTATCAAGCGCATCATCGCCCCCCACATTGCGCCCTCGGCGCCGCCCCACCAGGATGTCTATATAGCCGCGGTGGACGAGGCCATCGGCGGGCAGATGCGCGCCCTGCTGCACCATCCGGCCCTGCAGGCGCTGGAGGCGGCGTGGCGCGGCGTTGACCGGCTGACCGGCGGCCTGGAGACCGGCGAAGAGCTGAAGCTCTATCTGCTCGATGTCACCAAGGAGGAACTGGCGGCCGACATCCAGGGAGCGGGGGGCGATATGGCCTCCTGCGGCCTGCACCGGCTGCTGGTGGAGCAGGGGAGCGAAACCCTGGGGGGCGAACCCTGGTCCCTGCTGGCCGGTGATTACAGCTTTGGAACAGGGGCGGGTGATCTGGCCCTGCTGGCGGCCCTGGGGGCGCTCGGCTCCCGGGCCGGCGGCCCCTTTGTCGCCGCGGCCCATCCCGGGATCCTGGGCTGCCGCTCCCTGCACGAAACCCCGGACCCGGCGGACTGGAAGGGGACGGATGCCGGGGCCGGAAAAGGCTGGCGGGCGCTGCGCGGCAGCCCCATGGCCCCCTGGATCGGCCTGGCGCTGCCGCGGCTGTTGCTGCGCCTGCCCTACGGGGCGAAGACCGATTCCGTCGAAGGCTTCGAGTTCGAGGAGTTCCCGGCAGAAGCCGGCCATGAGGCCTACCTCTGGGGCAGCCCGGCCTTCGCCTGCGCCCTGCTGATCGGGCGGGCCTTTCAGGAGCGGGGCTGGTCCATGGAGCCCGGCGACTGCCTGGATATCGATGATCTCCCGGCCCACATCCGCACCGGCGAGGACGGGCCGGTGATGCAGCCCTGCGCCGAGGTCTGCCTGGGCGAGCGCGCCATGCAGGCGATACTGGGCCGGGGCCTCATGCCGTTTCTGAGCCACCGCAACCGCAATGCGGTGCGTCTGGCGCGGTTTCAGTCGATTGCGGAGCCGCCAACCGCCCTTGCCGGACCCTGGGGCTGATATCGAATGCCCGAACAGCGGGAGCCATTCAACATCGAGCTGAAAATCGGCGGCAGACGTTTGCGGCTGGAAGGGGCCGTGCCGGCCGGGCCGCTCTCCATGGCGGATCTGCTGCCCCTCATTCAACGGCTGGCCGATGCAGTCGGAGAGGTGGCCGCGCAAGAGGTGGAGGCGCGGGGAAAGAAGATTGCCTGCCGGGCGGGTTGCGGCGCCTGCTGCCGCCAATTGGTTCCCGTCAGCGAGCCCGAGGCGCTCTACCTGTCTCAACGGGTGGATGCGATGCCGGCGGAGCGGCGGGACCGGATCCGCGGGCGCTTCGCCAGGGGGCTGGAGGAACTGGACAGGCGCGGCATGCTGGAGGCCCTTCGCGGGGCGGCGGGGGTGCGGGACCGGGAGGCCCGGAGGGCGTTCGGGGAGGCCTATTTCCGCCTCGGTATCCCCTGTCCCTTTCTCGAAGACGAATCCTGCGGCATCCACCCCCATCGGCCCATCAGCTGCCGGGAATACCTGGTCACCTCGTCGCCCGCCGATTGCGCCGACCCGGTGGGGCGGCGGGTGGAGACGGTGACGCTTCCACGGCGCGTCTCCTCCATCCTCTACCGCTTCGGCGACGGCGCCGGCGGTGATTCGGCCCGTTGGCTTCCGATGATCCTGGCGCTGGCGTGGGCGCAAGAGCACCGGGATTCGCCCCTCCCCACCTGTCCTGGCCCGGAGTTGTTCGAGAACTTCATCCGGCGGCTTGCGTCAGGCTAGTACTTCATCAATTTTATAAATTAGGATTGGTAAAAGATAAATATTAACCGCAGAGGACGCAGAGGTGCGCAGAGAAATGAAATGCTAGCCAGCTTATTGATAATAAATAAAAACCTCTGCGAATCTCTGCGTCCTCTGCGG
>DRKS01000070.1 GCA_011051655.1 Sedimenticola sp. | reverse complement strand
CGGATCAAAGGCGAACCCTGGAAGCTTTCCGAGCGAGTGATCGACGAGCTACGCAAGGAGAGGATGCCTGATCTGCTTCGATAGTCCGTCTGTAACTGCCGCCATGCCGGAGGATGACCGGACAGGCCCAGGAACTCGACATGGGATACTAAACGCATGGCGAACTTCACCGCGATCTATGACGCCTGCGTTCTGTATCCGGCGCCGCTGCGCGACTTTCTCTTGCGCTTGGCCATGATGGAGCTTTTCCACGCGCGCTGGACCGATCACATCCACGCCGAATGGATAGGTGGTGTACTGGGTAATTGACAGCCTCACCCTTTGGGCCGCCGCTTTGCGGCGTTCGGCAGCGCTTCTGGCGCTGCTCGTCGAACCCGGAACGTGGGTTCTCATCCCACCTGTTCAACCAACAAAAAAGGCCACCCGCTGGGTGGCCTTGTTCGTTGGTGGAGGCGGCGGGAATCGAACCCGCGTCCGCAAGCTCTCCGCCTTTGGCTCTACATGCTTATCCCGGTCTTTGAGTTTAACCGGCCGCTACCCGACGGGCAGGGAAGACGGACGGCGATTCCGGTTGGGTTTTAATGAATCGGCCCCGGACGAGCGTCATCACGATCTTGTGAGAATCGACGCCTGAGTGTCTCCAGGGAGACTCCGGACGCACAAGCACGGCTCCGGTCAGACGGCCTCTACTGGTTTTTAAGCAGCGAGCGCGTAGTTGTCGTCGTTGGCAACTATAGTGTTACAGATTTATTAACGAGGCTATCTGTATCCTCGGCATGCACCTCAGGTTTTGCAACCCACGTCGAAGCCATGTCGCCCCCTTCGGTACTCGAAGTAGACAGTCTAGGTCTGTTTGAGTTCCGCGGCAAGGAGGGATTTAAAGTCACAAATAGGGGATCTGTAAATCCCCCGGCTTTAGCCGGCATATGAGCTGTTGCGAAGCAACACCGGTTCGCAGTTATATGCCGATTCACGCGGATTGCGCATTGGTTGCGGTTCGTGGTTTTTTTTCAGTCGGCCGAATGGCCGACCAATCCGGCTTTCAGCCGTAACCCGAAACCACCGGCTTTAGCCGGTGGAGTATTCATGGGGCAAGCCTGCAAGGGGGACGATGTCTGTGCCGTGGGTATCCCGTCAGGCGTGGCTGTGAGGGAGTTGAAGCTGATCCGCACAGCCTCCCCGGCCCGGCCTTTCTTTGTCCCCCGGACAAAGGGTTCCGGCTCACCCGTGCTTCAGGATGCGCTGTTTGTCCCGCTTCCAGTCCCGTTCCTTCTCTGTGGTGCGCTTGTCGTGCTGTTTTTTGCCCTTGGCCAGGCCGATCTCCAGCTTGGCCCGGCCGCGCTTCCAGTACATGGCGGTGGGGACCAGGGTGAATCCCTTGCGTTCCACCAGGCCGATCAGTTTGTTGAGTTCCCGGCGGTGCATCAGCAGCTTGCGGGTGCGGGTCGGGTTCGGGTGGATGTGGGTGGAGGCGGTGGCCAGGGGGGAGATGTGGGCCCCCAGCAGGAAGGCCTCGGCATCCTTGATGACGACGTAGCTTTCCTTGAGTTGAACGCGTCCCTCCCGCAGGCTCTTTACTTCCCAGCCTTCGAGCGCAATACCGGCCTCGTACCGTTCCTCGATAAAATAGTCATGCCGCGCCTTTTTGTTGAGGGCGATGGTGGAGTCCCCGGAACCGCCCTGTTTTTTCGATTTCTTCGCCATGGCGTGCATTGTATGCGAGGGGCTGCTTTGGTGGGTAGCTTGATTTTGGTGTTATCCTGGGAAAAGTCCGGCCAACCCGGGGGAGGGGGCAGCCCAGGGGTGTGCTCTGGTGATGCCAGGGTGGAGTCAGTTATGCAAAATCCAATTCGAAAATCAGCTCAATCATTACTGCTGCTTGCGGCCATTGTCTGTCCAACTATCCATATGCCAGATGGCCATGCCGCAAGCGGTGGCGGGTTTAACGAACGGGGAGAAAGACCAATGGCAATGACGCTCGGTTCCACGGCATTCGACCACCAGGGTGAGATCCCCCGAAAATATACCTGCGATGGTGATGACATATCGCCACCCCTGGTTTGGGACGGCGTGCCAGCGGGGGCAAAGAGTCTGGCCCTGATCGTGGATGATCCCGATGCCCCTGATCCCGCCGCGCCGAAGATGACCTGGGTCCATTGGGTGCTCTATAACATCCCGCCCAGTGTGACGGGCCTGAGAGAGGCCATCACATCCCAGGCCCTGCCCCAAGGCACGCTGGAGGGCCGGAATGACTGGCGGCGTACCGGCTACGGCGGTCCTTGCCCGCCTGTCGGGCGTCACCGCTACTTCCACAAGTTGTATGCGTTGGATATCCGGTTGCCGGATCTGAAAAGGCCGACAAAGGCCCGACTCGAGAAGGCGATGGCGGGCCACATCATGGATCAGGCAGTGCTGACAGGCACTTATCAAAGGTGATCGAATTCTTTCCCCGTGCCGGAATGGCGCTGCCCAGGCTGTGGCGGCTTTTACGGATATCGCCCGGTACGGCGGGTTTTTGCGAAGGGGCCCTGCTTGGTTGGGTAGATGCCGTTGGGCTATGATACCAAGCCGGTATCTCTATGTGCCAGAGCGATAAGGATCCATCACTGTTTTGGCCGCAATGGCCTGGCCGTCCGGGCACGACAACTTCATCAAGGCGCTGCTTAAGGCGATATTGGAAATGGGGGCGATAAATGAGAAAGGCTAGTGGTGGTCTGGTTGCGATCCTGTTGTTCGGCCTCTTTTTGGGGGGCTGCAAGCAGACGGGCATCAAAGCTCCCGCCACAGGCTATCAACCCGTCGGCATCGAAATGAGCTTTGCCGGTTTGGCTGGGGCAGGGAAATTCGTTATTCCGGGGTCAAAGGCGAAATTCGATGTCATCGTCAAGGGGGATGACGCTAAAAGCCATTCTCTCAGCGACGGCACCCTCCGGATGGAGAACCTGGTGCTGGAGTCAAAGGGGATCACCCTGTCAAAGGACGGCAGGGAGATCTTGTTCGATTCATCCATTGGCGATGGGGATGAATATTCCATTTCCGCCAGCTTCATTGGCCACGAGGACAAGATCAGAACCAAAAGGGTCTTTCTGCCGGATTTTGCGGCGCTGCGGGGCCCGGAGCCTGAAGATGTGAAGCAGTTGTCCGTCGGCATCGATCGCTCGGCCACGGACGGTGAGTTCGTTCCCGGCCGGCCCTATCCCATTGAGATCTCGGTTACGGATGATTCCAGAAGGTACAAGACGGGAGGGGTCCCGGGGTTGCCCCTCGACCGGTTGAAAATCGTGACGAGCGGTCTCGAATTCGACGCCGGCAGAATGCTGATTACAGGGTCCCTGGACAAGGCGTTGCTGCACAAAGGCAAGTACAAAATAGAGGTGTCATACAGGGGCCGCCCTGATTTGACCCGGACGGAGGTGATATCTCCGGATTTTGCAGCGATAGAGGGGCCCGCGCCGATCAATATCAAGACGGCATTCATTGTCGGGGATTTGAAAAAGCATGATGCGGTGGTCCCGGGCAGCGAGTTCCGGTTGGATCTGCAGGTGACGGACAAAAAGGGCAGGGTATACCGTACGGATTGGGAATTCCCCCGCATCCCGAGGAACCGGGTGAGAGTGCGAACCAAGAATCTGGATTACGATAAGCAGGCGGGGCGCCTCAGGTTCTCCGGTGATCTCCGGAAAATGATGGGGCGGCGGTATGAGATCACCGCCTGGTATAGAGGAAGAAAGAGTAAAAAAGACAAGGTGGTGCTCAAGCCTGATTTCATAAGCGGCCTGCCGTTGATGAAGGAGGACGAACTTGTTTACCGGGGGGAAGACGGGCATGACGGGCGGCATGGAAGGAGCGCC
This sequence comes from Sedimenticola sp., assembly GCA_011051655.1. Classification (GTDB taxonomy): domain Bacteria; phylum Pseudomonadota; class Gammaproteobacteria; order Chromatiales; family Chromatiaceae; genus DRKS01. The sequence goes on along the minus strand of DRKS01000070.1, from coordinate 26,970 downwards.
GGGGCATTGTACGAGGCCGCTGTAAAACGGGCCGCCGCCGAAGGGACAAAGGTCGCCCGGCAACGGGAGGGGAATGGGGAAGACGGAGGGAATGGAGCGGATGGCGCAAAAGGCCCGTCCGTGACCATACGCGCACGGGAAGTCAGCTCGCTGGACGGTAAAAAGCGTCTTATCCTGATGGAGGTGAAAGTACAGGGGGAACCGGCCAGGTATTTTCTGAGGTCATGGGATGGGGCGCCCCTGCGAGTCGCATCATATGGCGGAAAGGGCGGCGATGGCGGAAACGGCGGTGACGGGAGCCGTGGCGACGAGGCCTATTTCTCGGACGATGAGTATGAGATCGAGCCGCCGGTATATTATGGAGGGGCCGGCGGCGACGGTGGCAGGGGCGGCGACGGGGGCGACATCAGGCTCCTGGTTTCCAGGGAGGAGTTGCTGAAGGCCTTTGTTTTGGAAAGCCATGAGGGACCGGGGGGCAGGAAAGGAACAGGGGGGGCGGGAAGCGTATCCGGCGCACAAGGGATGACAGGGCGGCCGCCGGCCGGCGGTGTTGCCGCCAGGCCCAACTCAGGGAGGGCGGGCGCGGACGGCCCCCGCGGCGGTGCGGGCGAGATACGGGCTGAGGTTGACGAGTTCGCAAATGAAGTGGTGCAGCAATCGCCAAAAGAGATCAACGACTGGATACTGTATTGAAAGCATTGCTGCTGTCGTTCTATGACAAGCTGGTCCTTGACAGACCTGTCCTGACGCTGTTGTGGCTGCTCCTGATCACCGGCTTTTTCGGCTGGTACGTCCAGGACTTCGAGCTTGATATTTCCGCCGATTCCCTGGTCTTGGAGCATGATGAAGACCTGAAATATTACCGCTCCGTCCTCGCCCGTTACAGCTCCGATGACTATCTGATCGTCACCTATTCCCCCAAAGGGGATCTGTTCGACGCCTCCACCCTGGATGACCTGCGCAAGCTGCACGACAGCCTGGCCGCCGTCGACCGGGTGGAAACGGTGGTCAGCATCCTGGATGTGCCCCTGCTGCAAAGTCCGCCGATGGACCTGTCCGAGCTGCAGCAGGGCATACGCACCCTGGAGAGCCCGGATACGGATATCGAACTCGCCAAACGGGAACTCACCGAGAGCCCCCTGTACCGCAACCGGCTGGTGGGCGAGGGGGGCGACACCACGGCGCTGCAAGTGAACTTCCGCCGGGATCCCACCTATCTGCGTTTGCGCAATGAACGGGATGCGTTGCGCGAGAAACGGCTGGAGACAGAGCTGACGCCGGCGGAGACCCAAGAGCTGGAGCGCCTCTCCGGCGAGTTCAAACGCTATAGCACCGAGCTGATGGCCCAGGAGGAGGCGGCTATCGCCAGCATCCGCGCCATCCTGGACCGGTACCGGGACCGCGCTGAACTGCACCTTGGGGGCGTGCCCATGATCGTGGTCGATATGATGGACTTCGTCCGCCATGATATCCGGGTGTTCGGCCTGGGGGTAATCGTTATCCTGATGCTGCTGCTGGCGCTGGCCTTTCGCCAGCCTCGCTGGGTCATACTGCCGTTGCTTACCGCATCGGTTGCAAGCGTGATGACAATCGGCTTCCTGGGGCTGGCCCAGTGGCGGGTCACCGTGGTGTCGTCCAATTTTCTGGCCATGCTGCTGATCTTCGCCCTCTCCCTGACCATTCACCTCATCGTGCGCTACCGTGAACTGCATATGGATCGTCCCGGTGCGGACCAGCGTTATCTGGTCAGGGCCACGGTGCGCAGCAAAGTGGTCCCCTGTTTTTATACCGTGGTCACCACCATGGTCGCCTTTGGCTCGCTGGTGGTGAGCGGTATCCGGCCGGTGATCGATTTTGGCTGGATCATGGTCATCGGCCTGGCCATTTCCTTTTTCCTCACCTTCACCCTGTTCCCCGCTGCGCTGATGCTGCTGCAGCCGGCGACCCGGCGCAGGCAGCGGGATATCACGGGGCGGATCACCGCTTTTTTCGCCCGGCTCATCCAGCGGCACGGCGGATGGGTGTTGGGGGTGACGCTGATGGCGGTGGTCCTCAGCGTGGTGGGCATGACCAGGCTTACGGTGGAGAACCGCTTCATAGATTACTTCAAGGAGTCCACCGAGATCTTCCAGGGCATGTACCTGATTGATCAGAAACTGGGTGGAACCACCCCCCTGGACGTGGTGATCGATGCGCCGGCTGATTTCCTGGCCCGGGAAGAAGGGCCGCCGGGCATGGAAAAGGATGATGATTTTGAATTTGAGGACGAGGCCGGCATTACCGCAACCAGTTACTGGTTCAACAGTTTCGAACTGGAGACGGTGGACGCCATTCACAACTACCTGGACGGCATCAAAGAGACCGGCAAGGTGCTTTCGCTCTCGACTACCATGGAGGTGCTGAAGCAGCTCAACGGCGGCAGAATGCTGGACGACTTTTTCCTGTCCGTTCTCTACAAGCGGCTTCCGGACGAGGTGAAACGGAGCATGCTCACACCTTATCTTTCGCCGGATGGCAATCAGCTCCGTTTTGCGATTCGCGTGTATGAGTCGAATGTCGCCCTCAAGCGCCAGGCCCTGCTGGAGCAGATCCGCAAGGACCTGACCACGAAGTTTGAACTGTCGGACGACCAGGTGCACCTGACCGGCATGATGGTGCTCTTCAATAACATGCTGCAAAGCCTGTTCCGTTCCCAGATTCTGACCCTGGGGGCGGTGTTTTTCGCCATTTTGCTGATGTTCGTCGTACTGTTCCGCTCAACCAGGCAGGCCCTGGTCGCCCTCGTGCCGAATCTGATCGCCGCGATGCTGGTGCTGGGGTTGATGGGCGGGATGGGCATTCGCCTCGATATCATGACCATTACCATTGCGGCCATAACCATCGGGATCGCGGTGGACGACACCATCCACTACATGCACCGTTTTGGCGAGGAGGTGGCGAAGGATTGGGATTACCGGGCCGCGGTGCGCCGATCCCATGGCAGCATCGGCCGGGCCATGTACTACACCACCATAACCATTACCACCGGTTTTTCCATTCTCACCCTTTCCGACTTTGTTCCAACCATCCATTTTGGACTGCTTACCGCCCTTGCCATGTTGATTGCCCTGGCCGCCGATCTGGCCGTATTGCCCCTGCTGCTGGAGAGATTCAAGCCCTTTGACGCAAAAGGGAATTGAAGTGCAACAGTGGCGCGGCCATGCGTCCTTTCCAGGCCGAACGACGCTCCGGTCAAGTTAACCTATTGATATTCAAGCAGATAAAATTGCCTTCTCGGCGCCTCGGCATCTTCACGGGAGAAGCAATGGCGTTTCCGGCGCTATTGATTGAATCATGGTGCGAACCGCTGGATTACGGGGGTGGTTGACAGCAGAGCGCACAACTCCGAAAATGCTTTCCGGACAGTTATGGGCGTGGCGTGGAGAAGGGAAACGGCTCAGTTCAGGGTTTCCTTGCCGGCGGCGCAGTAAATTCCGCATTGCTTTAAAAGCAAATTCCAGTCCCCTAGCATTTGAAGGCTGCATCACCCCCAAGATTGAGCGATTGGCTTGAGGGTAACTTCAAGGTGGCAAAAGAAGCCGCCGAGTCATTTTGTTAAGCAATGGTTGGGTTTTCGTGTTCCCTGGCATAGTGATTCCCAACAGTATTTTCCAAAGGAAATCTGATGAAACTAGCAACCAAACAACTCACCGGCGCCTTTGTTCTGGCGGTGGTTTTCAGCCTCTTTTCCGCTGGTGCGGTAAGCGCCGGAACCGAATTCAGCGCGGCCAAAGTTGATGCATATGCGAATGCTTCCATTGCCGTTCAAGGCGTCATCCATGAATGGTCACCTAAGATCAAGGCGGCAAAAACCAAGCAGGAAAGCCAGGCCCTCAAGCAAAAAGCCAATGCCTTGTTGGTTACGGCCATAAACCAGACCGAAGGGATCACCGTCGAGGAGTATACCCAGATGCTGGATGCCTCCCGGGCCGACCCCAATCTGAGGAAGAAATTCGATGAGGCGATCAAGAAAAAGCTGAGTCACTGACGGCTACACGTTTTTCCTCTCTTAAAGAAAGCCACGGGATGGAACGCCGTGGCTTTCTTGTTTTGGGCTTGTCGCCTCCCAGCCCTACTTGTCTGCCTCTTTGACAATGATGACGCCTTTCATGTCATAGTCCCGGTGTATCTTGCAGGTATACCTGTAAATACCCGGTTGATTGAAGGTCATGGCGTATCGCTTTGTCGATCTGACCTTGTGGGGCTTCTCCAGCGTGGGGGCGTTCTCGAACTCGATCTCAAAAGCGATGTCGTGATTGGTATCGTCATCGTTATACCAGACGACCGTCTCCCCTGCCGTAATGGTGAGCTCAGCCGGATTGAACTCCCACCCGGCCATGCCTATTTCGTGCTCTCCCGCCTGGGCCACTCCAAAAGAAAAGGCGAGAATGAAAATAGATGTGATAAATCGTGCTCGGGATTTGTTTGGCATATCGGCCTCCAAATAAAGATTGTCTCCACCGGCTGTGGCGCCGTCTCGTAAAAGCGGCAATTTCGCCAAGAGCCTTTAATAATATAGCAACAAAAAAGATGACATGCTAGCGCTAATTTCGGGCCTGTTGCTGGAGATTCATGAGGGAGGTTCTGGGCGCCCGGTCCAGTCTCGTGTTCCGCGCAGCGTTCAAATATACTGCCCTGGACGCTGTGCTTTTCTCGCATGCCCGGCTTTGCTGTTTTGGCATTTTCCCTTTAAATCAGTCAGTTGGATTACAAGCGTGCCTTGATTTCCCGGGAAGATGCCCAACAAGACGAGCCAGCGTTTACGGTTATGATCGGGATTTCTTACCTATGGAATGAATAATGGGCATTCTTGATTGGATTATGCGGCAATTCACAAGGTCTGCACGGCGCAAGGCGGCCTGGTCGGCCTGTGAACGAAAGGAAAGCAACGGGCTGACCGTATTCCAAAACCGCTGTAATGAAGCGTTGATCAAGGCGCTGTTCCATTTTCCGGAGCTGAAATATGGTCAGCGCATCGAAGGCGGTGCGGAAAAGTACATTGAAGGCACGCTGCCGAGGACCCATATCAGGTACCGCATATATGAAAATGCCGCGCAGCTGGGGGACTATTATTATCTTGAAAGGGCGGCCTTCGATACGCCGGAATTATTGATCAAGGCGTTCGTAAAGATGGCGAAAGAAACAATACAATATAGGGATGGCTAGGCTGTTGCATACGCTGGCCTGGGATGCCTTGACGAAATAGAGGATAGAAAACTTATGTCTACTAAGGTTGGGTTCAACGCAATCGTCAGTGAGCCGGTTTTTGTCAATTCGGAAACCATGATCCTGCGCGTGAAACCGGATGGCTGGGAGTTGCCGGATTACAGCCCGGGCCAGTTCACCATACTTGGCCTGCCGGGCCGGGCGCCCCGCATCCCCGCACCCTTGGCGGACGTCGAGCTTGAACCACCTGATCCGGACAAGTTCATCATGCGGGCCTACTCCGTGGCCTCATCATCCAAGCATAAGGAGTACCTGGAGTTTTACATTACGCTGATCCGTTCCGGCACGCTGACGCCGCGCCTGTTTGCCCTCAAGGGGGGCGACGGGATCTACATGGGCCAGAAAATGCGCGGCCTTTTCACCCTGACCGATACGCCGGAAGACATGAACCTGATTCTCATGGGGACCGGCACGGGGCTTGCGCCCTATATGAGCATGATCCGGACCTTTCTCAAGGCCAGTGCGCCGAGAAGATTCGCCATCGTGCATGGGGCGAGACATTCATGGGATCTGGGTTACCGCTCGGAACTCAGCATGCTGGCCCGCCTGGTCGATCATTTCGACTATGTGCCCGTCATCAGCCGTCCCTCGGAGGAGACCATTCCCTGGAAAGGGGAGACCGGCCATGTTCAGGATGTCTGGAAGCGAGGGGTGATCGCCCGGCGGTGGGGCATGAAGCCCACGCCGGAGAATACCAACGTCTTTCTGTGCGGAAACCCCAATATGATCAAGGCGGCATTGAAGATACTGAAAAAAGACGGCTTCAGGGAGCATACGAGAAAACAGCCTGGGGAGATTCATTCAGAGAAGTGGTGGTAGATGTCTTACACGGATAGGCTGCCCCTTGATCTTTACCGCGCCGCCCAGGTGCGGGAATTGGACCGCGCGGCCATCGAGGATTTCGGTATTCCCGGCCTGACCCTGATGGAGCGGGCGGGGGCGGGCGCCTTCGATCTGTTGTGCCATGCCTGGCCCGGGGCGCGGGACATCCTGGTGGTTTGCGGCACGGGCAACAATGGCGGCGACGGTTTCGTGCTGGCCCGCCATGCCCTGGGGGCGGGCATGCAGGTGCGGGTGCTTCAACTGGGGGATCCGAATCGCATCCAGGGCGACGCCCTTGCCAGCCGCCGGGCCTTTCTGGAGGCGGGAGGGGAGGCGGCGCCTTTTGCCGGACTGCCGGAGTCTGCCGATGTCATTGTGGACGGCCTCTTGGGCACGGGCCTGGAGCGGGAGCTGAGCGGTGACTGGCGGCGGGCCGTCGAGGCGCTGAACGACTTTCCGGCGCCGGTGCTGGCGCTGGATATCCCTTCCGGGCTGCATGCGGATACGGGCCGGATCCTGGGGGCGGCCGTCAGGGCCGATGCGACCATCAGTTTTATCGGCCTCAAGCGCGGCCTGTTTTCCGGCATGGGGCCGGACTGCTGCGGCCGGATTCTGTTCGATGACCTGGCCGTTCCCGCCGGGGTCTATGAGGCGGAGCAGCCGAGCGCCCGCCGGGCACAGTGGCGGCTGCAAAGCGGGCTGCTGGGCCGGCGGCGGCGTACGGCGCACAAAGGGGATTTCGGCCACGTCCTGGTGATCGGCGGGGAACAGGGTTTCAGCGGGGCGGCGCGCATGGCCGGCGAGGCGGCGCTGCGCACGGGCGCCGGCCTGGTCAGCATCGCCACCCGCCCGGAGCATGCCGCCCTGCTGGGCGCGGTGCGCCCCGAGCTGATGTGCCACGGGGTGGCGGATGCAACGCAGCTCGGGCCGCTGCTGAAACGGGCGACGGTCATCGCCATCGGCCCCGGCCTGGGGCAATCGTCCTGGGCGCGTGCGCTCCTCGGCCGCGTGCTGGATACCGGGCTGCCACTGGTGGTGGACGCCGATGCGCTGAATCTGCTTGCTGCCGAGCCGGCCACGCGGGACAACTGGATACTGACGCCCCATCCCGGCGAAGCGGGGCGGCTGCTGGGGTTGCCATCCTCCGAGGTGCAGGCCGACCGCTTTCGCAGTGTCGAATCCCTGCAAGACAAATATGGCGGCGTGGCCGTCCTGAAAGGGGCGGGCACCCTGGTTCGGGGCGGTTGTGCGCGGCCGGTTGCGGTCTGCACCGATGGCAACCCCGGCATGGCCAGCGGCGGCATGGGGGATGTGCTGACGGGGATCATCGCCGGCCTGCTGGCCCAGGGATTTGCCCCGGAGGATGCGGCAACCGCAGGGGTTTGCCTGCATGCGGCGGCGGCGGACAGGGCGGCCCAGGCCGGTGAACGGGGGCTGCTGGCCGGGGATCTGATGCCGGAACTGCGCATGCTCCTGAACCCGGACTGGACCCGGTGCCCGGCCTGAAGGTCCGCGGCGAAAAGGCCCAGGAGGCGCTGGGCGCGGCCCTGGCTGCCGCGTGTCCCGCCGCCTGCGTCATCTATCTCGAAGGCGATCTGGGGGTGGGCAAGACCACCCTGGTGCGGGGCTTCCTGCGGGGGCTTGGCCATGCCGGGCCGGTCAGGAGTCCCACCTACACCCTGCTGGAACCCTATGATCTCCCCGGGCGTCGCTGCTATCACCTGGATCTCTACCGCCTGGCCGATCCCGGTGAGCTGGAATACCTGGGTATCCGGGACCTGCTGCAGGGGGACGCCATCCTGCTGGTGGAGTGGCCGGAGAAGGGCGGGGGCGAACTCCCGGCGGCCGATCTGATTATCCACATCCGCTATGATCACGACGGCCGCCGCCTGGAGCTGGAGCCCAGCGGCGCAAGGGGGGAGCAACTGGTTTCCCGCCTAAAGTGGCCACAAGCCTAATGTGTTGATGTAGATATGTCTGCTATCTGGCAGAATTAGCTAGAAAAATACATAATCCCGTGCTATCTTCTTAAAGCATCTTTGGGGGAAGATAGAGGCTGCCGATGTCATGAGAAAAATCGCCGTCTTCGTTTGCCTGCTTTTCAGCCTATCCGGTCAGGCCGCAAATCTCTCCATCAACGGCCTGCGGCTGTGGGCCGCTCCCGACCATACGCGCCTGGTGTTCGACACCAGTGGACCGGCCGATCACAGCCTCTTCAGTCTCTCCAATCCTGACCGGCTGGTCATCGATATCAAGAATTCCCGCTTGAGCGCGAAGGTACCGGCAGCCGGCAAAAATGACCGCTATATCCGCCGGTTGCGCAGTGGAACCCGCAATGGCAAAGACCTGCGCGTGGTGCTGGACCTCAAGCAGGCCGTGCGGCCGAAGAGCTTCATACTCAAGCCAAACGCCAAATACGGGCACCGCCTGGTCATTGATCTCTACGGGGCGAAAGGCGATGCCGGCGGCAAGCCGGCGGTCACCAAAACCGTGCTGGACAGCAACGGCCTGCGGGACATCGTCATCGCCATCGATGCGGGGCATGGCGGTGAAGACGTGGGCGCCAGCGGTCCCCGTGGCCATTATGAGAAAAAGGTATCCTTGGCCATCGCCCGTAAGCTGGAAGCACTGATCAGGGCGGAACCCGGCATGCGCCCCGTGATGACCCGCAAGGGCGATTATTACGTCCGCCTGCGCAAGCGCATGGAAATCGCCCGCCGCCACAAGGCCGACCTGTTCATATCCATTCATGCCGATGCCTTCCATGATCCGAGGGTGAAGGGTGCATCCGTCTACACCCTTTCCAGGCGGGGCGCTTCCAGCGAGGCGGCCCGGTGGCTGGCCGACAGCGAGAATGCCTCCGATCTAGTGGGGGGCGTGAGGCTGGACGACAAGGATAACCTGCTGGCCTCGGTGCTGCTGGATCTTTCCCAGACCGCCACCCGGCAGGCCAGCGCGGGGGCGGCCAACAGGGTGTTCCGTCAGCTCAAGAGGCTGGGCAAGGTGCACGGGCGGCGGGTGCAGCAGGCGGGCTTTGCCGTGCTCAAGGCCCCGGATATCCCGTCCCTGCTGGTGGAGACTGCCTTTATTTCCAACCCCGACGAAGAGCGCAAGCTGATAGATCCCCGTTTTCAGATGAGAATGGCCAAGGCCATTTTGAAGGGCATCCGGGGCTATTTCGAGTCCTTCCCTCCGCCGGGCACCCGCCTGGCGGCGAGAAAACCCTCCAGGCACGTTATCTCCCGCGGCGACACCCTCTCCGCCATTGCGCAGCAGTATCAGGTCAGCCTGGCCAGCCTGCGCAGCATCAATGGTATTTCCGGTGATCGTATCCGGGTCGGGCAGGTGTTGCAGATCCCCGGCGGCTGAGCGGCGGCCTTTCCCTGCCTGGCGCATCTCCAGGCGCAACAGGCTGTTTGACATCCAGCGACGGCAAAAAGCCGGGAGCGGAGAGACGCCCGCTGCCGCCCGCCGCCGTCGCCGGATAAGATGGTTGCCGGCTACTGCAGGACAGGCCGTGCATTGACCGCCTGCAGCGGGCGGTTATTCGGATGATGCAGCGTATGGGCGAATGCCTCTATCTGCGCCTTCGATGCGGTGGCGACCTCTTTCAAGACCAGCCAGCGCACACCCTCTGAACAGGGCGGCGTGGTCAAAGAGCCGTTGAAGCGGTAATAGTCACGGTTTGAAGGCAATATTTCATTCACGTCCACGCTGGAGGACAGGGCGTGTTTGTCCCCGGCGTGCTGGGGCATTTGGCTCCAGGCCTTGGCCAGGCCCTTGTTCTCCGCGCCCTCTGTGAACATCAGGGCGACAACGGCCAGGTTTCCATCCTGATCGGCATGCACCAAGTGCGCCTCCAGCGGGTAGGATTTGCCCTTGATATGGTTTTCACTGGGGGCGTGAAAATGGAACTGCAACAGGTTGAAGGTGCGTCCATCCACTTGAATGCTGCTCCCTTTTGCGTAGTTCACCTGAACGGTGTGCCCATTGTTCAGGATTTCATTACCACCTGTTTTATAGTCGAATTTGATTGGCTCCAGTTCCGCTTCAATGAAGCCTGTCAGATTGATTGGCGACTGGTTTTTCCCGGCGCATGCGCTGTAATCCGGGCTCAGTCTGGCCCAGTTGTCCGGGCCCTCGGCGCCGGCGTATCCCCAGTGTCCTCCGCCGCTCGCGCTCACTGCGGTGGATGCCAGCAATGCGGTTAAAAATATTGTTTTTTTCATGAAGTTCCTCCAGGTTCAAGAAGATCGGTGCCTCATAATTATGATTTTCCCGCATCAAAAACAGGGTATTTGGCGCAGGGAGTGAAGGCCCGGCAATGATGGCCTGAGGAAACTTTTTGCGCAAGTGTGTGACAGGCTGGTGGCGTCAATCCGTCACGGCCAGATAATGGGAATCCCGGCGTACCGGTTCGAATCCCATGGCGCGGATATCCCGCTCAAGCCCTTGGGCTGAAATGCTGGGTGAGTGACCGGCCCTGTCCAGCACATGCTCTTCGATAAGCAACCCCCCGTAATCGTCGGCCCCCGCCAGCAGGCCAAGCTGGCCGGTCCGGCGGTCTTCGCTGAACCAGGAGCTTTGGATATGGGGGAAGTTATCCAGCATCAGGCGGGCCAGGCTGATGATGCGGAGATACATTTGAGGCGAGGCCGTTTGGCGTATGCGCCGTCTCAGCGGGGTCTTGCCCGGCTTGAATGACCAGGGGATAAAGGACTGGAACCCTCCGGTCCTGTCCTGCAGGGCGCGCAGGGCCAGGAGGTGATCGACCATGTCCTCCGGCCTCTCCAGATGGCCGTACATCAGCGTCGCCGTGGTCTTGAAGCCGATCTCGTGGGCCTGCGATGTCACCTCAAGCCAGGTCTGGGCGCTGCACTTTTCCGGGGCTATGGCGCTGCGCACCCGATCACTCAACACCTCCGCGCCGCCACCGGGCAGCGTGCGGATGCCGCTGTCCCACAGATGCTGCAAAATCATCCGGGTGCCCGTGGCCTCCGTTTCGGCCATGAAGGCGATCTCGGCCGGGCCGAACGGGTGGATGTGGATGCTGGGGACGGTTGTCTGAATGGCCCGGATATAGGCCAGCCAGTCTGCGAGCCTTATGCGGGGGTTATGCCCGCCCTGAAGGAGGACAGTGGTGGCCCCAGCTTCGGCGGCCCTGGATACCCGTTCAGCCACTTGGGCCGGGGTAAGGGTATAGGCGTCACGAGACCCTTCGGCCCGCCAGAAGGCGCAGAAGCGGCAGCGCGTGGCGCAGACGTTGGTATAGTTGGGATTGGTGTCACAGACATAGGTGACCTGCCCCTCCGGGTGGCGCTCCATCCTGACCTCATGGGCGCGGCGCATCAGATGGGCCAGGGGCGCCTCCTTGAGCAGCCCGATGCCCTCAGCGCGGGTCAGGCGCTGGCCTTTCATTGGTGAATTCATAAGATATTTCAGCCACACAGGAGTGGGGGGATACGGAGACTGTTCATTCAGTTTAAATGGAATTCGCCGTGTCTGTGTGGCTGATTCGTTCAGCCCAAAGAACCGGTGCCTTGCAGCATCCCCTCCATAACGGGTGCGGGAGAAAACAGGGCGGGCCGCGCATGCCGTTTCAGCTCCTGTTGGAACAGCATCTGACCCTGTTGGGCGGCCGCGTCGATGCGGTAATGAATCCCGTGCAGATAGGCCTCCGCCGCCTCCGGGGTGATCCCGATCCGCATTGCCGCTTCCTGCGCCACCCGGGGCGACCACTGGTCGCGGCGCGCGGATACTCTCTCCAGCCAGTCCGACAGAGATTGCTTCAATGCCTCCGGGGCGTCCCGCCTGATCACCCAGCGGGCGAAGACGAAGGGCAGGCCATGCCTCTGCCACCAGTGTTGCGCCAGGTCGATGACATGGGGCGCCGGCGCATGGTGCAGGCGTTGCAGGGCGGCGTCTCCGATGACCAGCTCTGCATCGGCCTGCCCGCCGGGACGGGCGAGACGGGGAAGATTATCGAAACCCCGTTCATATCCCAGCAGCAGATAGAGCAGGCGGTTGGATGTGACCGATTCCCCCGACAGGGAGAGGGTGCAGCCGTCCCCCAGTTGACCCAGGGGGCGCCGGGAAAACAGCAGCACGCTGCCCACCCGGCCCCGGGCGCTGATGCCGAAGGAGGAGAGGAAGGCGTATTGCCCTTCGATGGCGTCCAGTCCCCCCACGGGGATGGCGGCGGCACTCAGGCGGCCTTCGTTGAATGCCCGGACCGCATGCCGGGGCGAGAGCTGCACCAGATCACAGCCGGCGGGGGGCGGCACCAGGGAATAGGGCCGCATATTGGTGTAGGGGACTATGCCGATCGAGTAACCCATTGATAACTCCCGTTCCGCTCTTGAGGCTCATAACCCGCTTCCCGGATCAGCCGGACCATTTCGCCGGCCGCCAGCGCCCTTGGGGTGTCGGCGCCGGAGGCATGGGCCACCTTTTCCAGGCCGAGGGTGCCGTCCAGGTCGTCCGCCCCCCAGCCCAGGGCGACCGCCGCCGTGGACAGGCCCAGCATGGGCCAGTAGGCCTTGATGTGGGGGATATTGTCCAGCACCAGCCGGGACAGGGCGATCATCACGAGGTCGTCCAGCGGGCCCATGGTGCTCTCTCTCCCGCCGGCCGCACCGGTTTGCAGCGCCAGGGGCACGAAGGAGACGAAGCCGCCGGTCCTGTCCTGGAGCTCCCGCAGGCGGAAGAGGTGCCCCAGGCGCTCTTCCGGGGTTTCGCCCAGGCCGTGGAGCAGGGTGGCGTTGCTGGGTATGCCCAGGCGGTGGGCGGTTTCGTGGATCTCCAGCCAGCGGTCGGCGCCTATCTTGCGGGGGAAGAGCCGCTTGCGGATGCGCTCGGAAAAGATCTCGGCCCCGCCGCCGGGGATGCAGTCCAGGCCCGTCTGTTTCAAGCTCTCTAGCACCTCGCGGACGGGGATTTCGGACTGGCATGCGAACCAGTCGATCTCCACCGCCGTGAAGGCCTTGATGTGGAGTTGCGGAAAGGCCCGGCGGATGCGCGCAATGAGCCCCAGGGAGCGGTTGAAATCCCATTCCCGGTTCAGGCCGCCGACGATGTGCACCTCGGCGGCGCCGGAGGCGGCGATCTCCCCCAGGATGTCCTCTTCGTCCAGGCTGTAGCCGCCGGGCTCCCCCGGCAAGGCCGCAAAGCCGCAAAAGGCGCAGTCGCGCACGCACACATTGGAGGGGTTGATCTGGAGATTGTGGATGAAGGTGGCGCGGTTTCCATGGCGCGCCCGGCGTACTTGGTCGGCCAGTTCCCCCAGGCGCATGGGGTCTTCCCGGGCCCCGCTTCGGGCAAGGGAGAGGGCCTGGTCCCAGCCGATCCGCTCAGCCATGGAGCAGGGACTCCCGGCGGAACAGCTCGGCGGCCAGGGCCCGGCTCAGTTCCGGCAGGTTTTCATGCAGCGTCTGGCGTCCCCCCGCGCCGGCGAGATCGCTGATCCCCTTGATCATCCGGCAGGGAATGCGGCGCTCCCGGCAGGCCCAGGCGACTGCCGCCCCCTCCATATCCACCAGGTCCGCGCCGGCCGCTGCCAGGGCCGACCGGCGCGCATCATCGAACACCGGGGTGTGAACGCTGACCAGGGAGCGCCGGGGGAGACCGGGCAGAGGCTGGAGGGGGATCCGGCCCGGGCCCCGGAGATCCCCGCCGGCCTCCAGGTCGGCATGGCCGATGGCGCACAGTTGGCCGATTCCCAGCCGGGGATGCAGTGACCCGGCAATCCCCAGGTTGATCACCCCCGAGACGGGCATAGCGGCGAAAAGCCCCAGCATCGCCCGGTGCGCGGCCTTGGGCCCCATGCCGGTGATGAGCAGCAGCACTTTCCGCGCCGACCCCGGAATCCGGCCGGTGAAAAGACCGCTGAGTTGGCCCGCCGGCTCCCCCCGGATGGCCTGGATCGCCGGCTCCGCCTCTTTTCGGGTGGCGTAAACCAGGCAGGGGGCCGGATAGTCCGCCGCCCGGCTCATCCGGGTCCCTCCGCCGCCCCGTTCAGCAGGCCGGCGGATCCCGCCCGCCGGGCCAGGGCCTCGATGGCCCGGCGTCCCGTCTCCCCCAGGTCACGGGTATGGTCATTGAGATAGAGGCGGATATGCTTGTCGATGACGGCGGGCTCCAGCTCCGTGGCGTGCCGGCGGACGTAGCCGGCCACCTGCCGGGCATGGGCCTCGCCCTGGTCCAGCCCCAGGCGCACCAGCCGGGTGAACGCCTCCCCCAGGGAGGGCTCCAGGTCGCGCCGGATTACGCAGCAACCCAGGGGGACGGGCAGCCCGGTCAGGGCCTCCCAGGTCTGTCCGAGATCCATGAGTTGTCTCAATCCCTGGCGTTCATAGGTAAAGCGGGTCTCGTGGATGATCACCCCGCAATCGAAGGTCCCGGCCGCCACCGCCGGGGCGATTTCGTTATAGGGCGCAAAGCCGTGATTGGCGGCCGGGGATTCAGGGGCCAGCAGGCGGAACAGCAGGTAGGCGGTGGTCAGTCTGCCCGGGAACAGGATGCGGCATTTGGAGAGGTCGGGGCGCCAGGGGAGGGCCGAGACCAGCAGGGGCCCGCAGCCGAAGCCAAGGGCCGCGCCCACGTCCAGCAGCCGGTAGCGCTCCCGGTTTTGCAGGTAGCCGGCTACCGATACCTTGGTGATGTCATAGCGCCCCGCCTGCGCATGCTGGTTGAGGGTCTCGATATCGTGCAGGTGGGGTTTCAGCTCGACCCCCGGCCATGCAAGGCCGCCGCAGGCGAGGGGCCCGAACAGGGCGGTGTCATTGGGGCAGGGGGAGTAGGCGAGATCGATCCGCATGGCTTAGAGGCCGGCCAGGAAACCGCTGAGCCGCTCTCCCAGCAGGGGCTCTTTGTTTATGAAAAAATGGTCCGCGTCCTCGATTTCACTCAGCTCCCTGGGCGCGGCCATGGCCTCGAACAGGGCCCGGAGCCGGTCCGCGTCACAGGCGAAATCCCCGGGTGAATAGAACAGCCCCTTGGGCTTTTGGAACTGGACCTGTTCCGCCGGGATGGGCCATTTGTTCAGCGGCGGCGAAATCAGGGCGCAGGCGGTGACGGCCTCTTCCGAGCGGGTCATGTCCAGGGCCGGCAGGCAGCCGAAGGAGTAGCCGACGGCGAGGACGGGAAGCCGCGGATCCAGTTGGCGCCGCAGCCAGGCCAGGGCCGAGCGGCAGTCGGTATGCATTTCCGCTTCATAGTCCGGGCAGGTGGAATTGTCCCAGAAGGCCAGTTGGTCGGCCTCCAGGCTGCGATTCGATTCGCTGGCGCCGATGCCGCGGTAATTGAAACACAAGACCAGATAATCCTGCTGCGCCAGGGCGGAACTCAAATGGGAGATGACGTTGTTGTGCATGTCGCCACCCAGGAAAGGGTGGGGCGGGCACAGCAGCACCTTGGCCCTGGGGGCCTGGGTCGTTTCCGCGTAGCTGAGCAGGCCTTCAATCGATAATCCTTCGGATTCGAACCAGACCCGTTCCGTGATCACAGAGCGCGCCCAAAGGCCTTGTCCGGCAGGCGGAGGTAGGTTTCGAACAGTTCCGGATCGTCGAAGTCGGCCTGGTCGAAGTAGATCATCTGGGTCTCCCGCTGCCGCGGGTGGCCGGCATGATAGAGGCCGGAGGGGGTCAGGAGGGTGCACTCCGGCCGGTGGGCCTTTCTGACCAGGCCGTCCTCCCCGAACAGGCTGGCGTGGTAGCCGTTGAAGGGCAGGTTTTCCAGCCGTTCGTAAGGCAGCAGGGCGTAGCGGGGCCCCTGGGTGGCGGCTCCGCTCTCCTCCAGCTGGGATTCCAGCCGGACGGTGATGAGCTGATGATGTCCGGCGGAGTAGAACAGGCCGACCCGCTGGGGCGGGCCTTCCGGCACGGCCACCAGCTCCGGCACGATGGCATCGATCTTGCGGGGCAGGTCGTGTTCGAGAAAAAAGCGCTTGCCGTCCTCTTTTTCCGGATATTCCCGGCTGGCCCAGGACTCCATGCGCTCGGTGGGGAAGACCTTGTAGTAACAGCCGCAGTTGGATACGGATTCGTACATCAGGGGCCGGTTGTCCCGGTTCAGGGTGATGCGGAAGGTCCAGCCCTCCATGGGCCCGGCCTCCGGATCGAACCTTTTCATGGCGGGGTGCTCGGGATACCACAGGGTGTAGATCAGTTGCCGCACCCGGATGCCCTGGATCTCCTTTTCCACTTGGTAGGCGTACAGGGTGGGGCGGTCGGTGTGCACGCCGGGGGTGGCCTCCGCCAGGGTGGCGCCGGAAAGATAGACCTCGCCGAAATGGTCGGACTCCGGCGCATAGGCCGGATTTTCAGCCCGCTCCTGCACCACCAGGGGGGCGTAGTATTCCAGCAGCGCCCAGCCCTGGAGCCGGGCGGGATCGGTCGCCGCCTGGGGACGGGGCGGCAGATAGGTCTGGCTGGCGGCGAAGTCCGGGGAGCGGGGGCCCGGGTCGTCGGTCAGGGCGTGATAGAGGATCCAGGCCTGGATGAAGGGCACCAGGGGGGCGGTTATGAGCAGCCGCTGCACCCGGCCCTTGGTCTTGATGGATTGCTCCATGCCGTTGACCAGGTCGTACCAGTAGGCCTCCACCTGATGGATGTCCGTCAGGCCGGCCAGGCCGTCCAGCTCCAGCTTCACTTCTTCGGCCGCGTGCTTGCGGTAGGCCTTCAGGAATCGCTCCTGGGGAGTGCGGCCGCCGACCGACAGGTCCATGTCCTCGTGATATTCGGCCAGGAACCGCTCCAGCCTGTCCTGGGGGATGTGCATCACGGTTTCGGCCACCAGCCGGTCGTTCAGCTTCACCGCCCTGGTGATGAAGTCGTGAATGAAGGCCTTTTGGGTCTTCAGATCGCCCTGGTAGGGATAGCGCCGGGCGAGGCGGCGGAGCTGGTCGTCCACCTTCATGTGCTCGAAGCCGTGGATGTCCTGGTAGCGTGCATCCGTGACGGCGGCGTCGCGGAAGAGCTGATCCTGCTCATCGAGCCCGGCCGACCGGTCATGGGGGGCCGGCAGCTTCGTGGCGCAGCCTGCCAGCAGCAGCAATGCGCAGAAAAGGGAAAGAAGGCGGCCGGTCACGGCTTGGTTCCGAGGTGGGGGGCGGCGGCCTGGACGATCTTCCGGGCGGCGGCATTGATGCCCGCCTCCGAATCATCCACCAGTTCCGATCTGATCAGGGAGCGGATCTCCCCCGCCTTGTCGATAATGAACACGGCGTATTCCGTTTTCCCAAAATCGCCCAGCCGGAGGGCCGCCACCATGTCTCCCTCCATGTCCACGATGACAGGTGAATCCCCGATGCCCGGGAGCCTGTCTCCCAGCAGCTCGGTGCGCTCCGCCACCAGCTTCCTCAGGCCCGAACCGATGAACAGCTTTTTGACCAGCCAGGGGGCCTTGGATACGGCGGCGACGGCGACGAATTGGTCCGCCGGGATGGTCCAGCCCTGATCCAGCCAGGCCGCCGGAACGGCCTTCAGCAGGTCCGCCGTGGCATGGGAGCTGACCAGCAGAAAAACCGGGCGCCTGCCCAGGACCTCCGCCGTGGCGGCGGGGTCATCCCTGCCGACCAGTTGCACCGAGGGCGGAAGGTCGCCGGTGGTGGCGGCGCAGGCGGCAAACGAAAGCACTGTCAAACAGAAACCGGCGATGAAGTTCAGTCCAATACGGTTGCTATGCATGTTCAGCGCTCCCGTGTGATGGTTGTAAGGTGCGTCCGGCGGGAAAATCCCGAATCGTAACAAGCAGATTGTTAAGATTTCGTTAACCCGCGCCAGTTCGAAAATTTCCCGCTCGAGCCCTCCATCTGATATACCATAGGGGGCTGGATTGGCTTGTTCATGAGTGGCTGTTTCATGATGCGAGTATAAGCCAGGAGCAAGTTTGCAACCTTAATTGCAGCTTAACCCGAAACTAAGGATCCCCTAAAGTCCCGATGCCCCCTCCAGTAACCGTCGTAATAACAGGTCCGACAGGCTATATCGGCCGCCACCTTCTGATTGCGCTGCTTCGACGCGGTTACCGGGTTATCGCCATTGCGCGCCGCCGTCACGGCCTGCTGGAGCAACGGTTTGCGGATGTGCTGGCCCGGCTTGGAAAAGAAGAGGCGGATCGGCTCCATGTGGTGGCGGGGGATTTGACCCGGCCCCTGTGCGGTGTCGATGAAGAATCCCTGGCGGGAATGAAGAGGGCGCAGGGACTGGCCTTCGTGCACGGCGCCGGCCTGACCCGCTTCGACGCCCACCTGGAGGACGAACTGAGGCGGCACAACCTGGAGGGCGCCAGGCACTCCTGGGCGCTGTGCAGGCGATTGGGTATCCCGGAGTTTCATCACATCAGCACGGCCTTCGTCGCGGGGGACCATGCCGGCGTCTGGGGTGAGCATGACCTGGAGCGTGGCCAGGGATTCAGAAATCCCTACGAGGCGTCCAAGTTCGAGGCCGAGCGTTACCTGCACGGCGTCCCCGGAAACCATGGCCCGGCAATCACCATCTACCGGCCCAGCATCGTGGTGGGCGGCCAGGCGGTGGGGGAAGGCCGCTCCACCAGCACGGTCTACACCTTTCTCAAAACCCTCCATTTCCTGCGCGAATGCTGCAAGCGGGACAGGGCGGGGGGGCGTGGCCGCCTTGCGTCCCTGGGGGTGTCCCTGGACGAGGACGCCGTCCATGTCCCCATGAGGGTGGCGGGGGATCCGGAGGCCAGGATCAACCTGGTCTCCATCTGGCAGGTGGTGGATACGATTGTGCACTGCATCGGCCGCTCGGCCGGCGGGCTGGAGACCCGCCATATCATCGGCAGGGATTTCGACCTGGAGGAGACCCGGGACCGGTTTTGCGCCGGCATGGCGGTCAGCGGCATCCGTTACGTGCCGGATCATGTCTTTGAAAAACAGCCCCGCAATCCCCTGGAGGAGCGCTTCTATCGCGCCACCCGGGTCTATCATCCCTACATGCACGCCGCGCCCAGGTTCGATCCGGGCCGGGGAGCGGGACGGGATTACCCGGTGGATCTGTTGAAACTGGTCGGGGAGTTCAAACAGCAGATGGATGACGCCCGCGAGGGGGCTCATGCCGACAACCTGGGCGGCATGTCCATGGCCTGCCTCGGGGTGGATTCCGCCCAGCACTATTTCGAACGCCTGATAAGAAAGGATTTCGGCTTCGACTTCCTCAGGCGCTGGCGCCACATGGACACCTGTATCCGGTTCAGCATCAAGGGTCCGAGGGGTTTCGACCGGACCATCCGGTTTGCCAACGAAAGTGCCCGCTTCACCACCCACGAGGCCGCCGTCTGCCGTTACGAAATGAACGAGGAGACCTTTCACCAGATCACCTATAACCGGCTGGACCCCAGGCAGGCCTTTTTCAAGGGCCTGGTGACTATCGACGGCGACAAGGAAGTGGGGCTGAAATTTGCGTTCTTTCTGAGCGACTATCTCCGGTGCATTGATGAGCACGTGATCACCGAGCTGTCGACGGGCCCCGCCTGAGGGTATTGCCTTGGCGGTTTTCGTGGAGCGCTACCATCGGGCCATCGTCATCATCATGCTGGTGATGACGGGGCTGTTGGCGCTGCAACTGCCCGGCCTGCGCCTGGACAGCTCATTCGAGGGCTGGGTGCACGGGGGAGGGGGGCTGCACCGGGACTACAGCCGTTTCACGGCGCGCTTCGGGCCGGATGACCGGCTGCTGATCGTCTTCAGAACCCATGATCTGATGGCCTCCGGCCCTGTTCCGGCGGGGGCTGGGGAGCTAGTGTCCGAATCCCCCCTGGACCGGTACCTGGATCTGGTCGCCGGCCTGGGGGATATGCCGGCGGTGACCGGGGTGATCGACCCCGTGGGCATCTACCTGGACCATGCCGATCCGGAGGATGGCCTGGCCCTGGCGCTGAAAGACCAGGCCGCCACCGCGCGGATGCGCGACAGGCTGTCCCGGTCGCTGCCGGGGGACTGGGGGCCGCTGGCGGCCGGGGACCTGCAGACCCTGGGGCTGCTGATTCTCCTGGATCCGGCCCGGCGGCAGGACTACCCGGAGGCCGTCCGGCGCATCCGCGAGGCCTTCGGCGGGGTGGGCATTCCCTTTCACCTGGCGGGGGTGCCCTACTTTTCCGCCACCCTGGCCCAGGCGCTGGACCGGGATCTCACCCTGGTACTCTCCCTGCTGACGGCCATTGCGCTGGGCGTGCTTTTTTTCTTTCTGCGCTCCCCCTGGCTGGTGTCCGGCATCCTGGCCGGCATCGGCGCCGGCCTGATCGCCACCCTGGGGCTGGGGCTGCTCCTGGGGATACAGCTGACCCTGCTGACCCTGATCCTGTTCCCCCTGCTGTTCTGCGTGGGCCTGACCACCGCCATTCATTTTTTCAGCCGCAGGCAGAACGGCCGCTGGACGCCGGACCACGCCTATGCCCGGGTGCTGCGGCCCGCCACCATGGCCATGGCCACCACCGCCATAGGCACCGGGGCCTTTCTGTTCGCCCCCCAGCCCGCCATCCGGGACATGGGCATCCTGCTGCCGCTGGGGATCGTCCTGACCTATGTCTCCGTCATGCTGTTCACCCCGGCCCTGTTCCGGTGGATCAGCGGCGGCTGGCGCCTCCCCCCTGCCCGCCATGGGCAGGCCGCCGACAGCCCCCTCGGGCCGAGGCTGCGGCGGGGCGTTTCGCTCCTGCTGGCGGCGGCGGCCCTTGGCTCCGCCTTCCTGGCCGGCAACATCAGGATCAATCCCGACGCCATTTTCTTTTTCCAGCCCGACAGCGAGCTGGTGCGTTCCTACCGGCAGATCGAGGACCGGCTGGTGGGGCTGATGACGGTGGAGCTGATGATCACCGCGGCCCCGGGGACCTCGGTGCTGGATGCGGAGCGCCGGGGGCGGATCGAATCCTTCCTGGCGGCCATCGACGGCATGCCCAGCCTGACATCCAGGGCGAGCGGCCTGGACCTGCGCTCGCCGGCATACCTGGCCGAAGACCGGCGGGCCCTGCGCATATCCCTGCACTACCGCAACCTGGCCAGCCAGGATTTTTCCCGTGTCGAGAGGGATCTGCGCCGCAACTGGGCATCCGTGAACGGCGAGGGCTCCGGCCTGGGCCTGATCATCACAGGCCAGTTGCCCCTGATCCTGATGGCCCAGGACCGGTTGCTCCGCTCCCAGGCCAGGGTGTTTCTGCTGATCTTCCTGCTGGTGAGCCTGTTGCTGTTCGCCATGCTGCGGTCGGGGCGGATCCTGGGGCTGGCGCTGCTGGCCAACTTCATCCCGTTGCTGATCACCGCCGGGGCCATGGTGGTGCTGGATATTGCCGTCAACAGCATCAATCTGTTCGTGGCCAGCGTGCTGCTGGGCGTCATCGTGGACGACACCATCCACCTGCTGTACGCCTACCGGGCGTCCGGGGACATGGCGCTGGCCCTGGCGGAGGTCAAGCCGGCGCTGTGGATCACGTCGGTCACCGTCGCCCTGGCCTTTGCCGCCCTCTGGATTTCGCAGATCGTGCCGGTGGTCCAATTCGGGCTGCTGTCGTTTATCGCCGTGGCCAGCGCCTATCTGTGCGATACCTGTCTTTTGCCGGTGTTGGCCCCGGCCGGGAGGATGCGGCATGTCCCCGCCCGATGAGCATCTCCGGGAAATCCTGGCGCTGCATTTTCACCCGCAGCATGGCGCGCCCTATTGGCTAGAACGCCAACGGGCGCTGGGTTTCAGCGTGGTGGAGCGGATTCGGGGCATGGATGACCTGCCTCTGCTGGGGCCGATGGATCAGGACGCCCTGCGCCGTTACCCGGTGGAGGCCTTCATCCCCCGCAAGTTTGCCGGCCGCCCCATCATCTGCGCCGAAACAGGCGGTGCCACGGGAATACCCAAGACCACGGCCTGGTTCGAGGAGGATCTGCACCAGGCCTTTGTCCGGCCCTTTCTGGATGCCACCGAAAAGGCCCGGAAAAAATGGCCCCCGGACGGCCACTGGCTGTGGCTCGGCCCCGGCGGCCCCCATGTGATCGGCAAGGTGGCCCACCGCATCGCCCAACAGACCACCGGCTGTGATGCCTTCAGCGTCGACTTCGACCCCCGCTGGTTCCGCCGCCTGAGCCCCGGATCCGTGGCGGCCGCGCGCTACCGCGACCATGTGCTGGAGCAGGGCCTGCGGATCCTGCAGCAACAGAACATAGGCTACCTGTTCACCACCCCCGCCGTATTGACCCCTCTGCTTGAACAGATGGCGCCGGAGACCAGGGCGCGCATCCTCTTCATCTACCTGGGCGGCATGCCGGTGTCCGAACAGGATCTGGCCCTGTACCGGGAACAATTCCCGGCGGCGCAGACCCTCTGCGGTTATGGCAACACCCTGTTCGGGGTCTGTCACCAGCGGCAGGGGGAGGGGCTTTGTTACTATCCCTCGTCGGAGCGGCATGTCATTCAGGTCGTCACCCTGGACGAGGGCATGGATGATGCCCGGCGCCTGCGCCACCCGGTGGCCTATGGCGAACGCGGACAGGTGGTCATGCACCGCCTGACGGAGAGCGCCTTCCTGGCCAATGTCATGGAGCGTGACAGCGGCACGCGGATAGCCGGTGAACGGGACGGCGTTGCCGACCCAGGGCCTTGCGAACGCACGCCCTTTGTCGTGGCGGATGGGATTTATTGATGTTATTGCCTCCGTGGCGAGTGATTTTACAAGAGACAACCAGATGAGTTCTTCCGAATCCCCCTATGTCGATCAGATGCTGGCGCTGAAGGCCCAATATCTGATCCCCTGCGTCTATCATTTTTACAGGAATCCCATGGTGCTGAGCCGGGGCGAAGGGGCCTGGCTGTTCGATCACAGCGGGAAGCGTTACCTGGATGCCTATTCAGGGGTCGGGGTGGTCAACTGCGGTCACTGCAACCCCGAGATCATTGCGGCCACGGAGGCCCAACTGCATCAACTGCACCACACCACCACCATCTATCTCACCGAACCCATGCTGCGGCTGGCCGAGGGCCTCGACCGCTTCGTGCCGGGGCGGCTGAAGCGCAGCTTTTTCTGCACCAGCGGCAGCGAGGCCAACGAAGGGGCGCTGCTGCTGGCGCGCCTGGCCACCGGGCGCAGTGACTTCGTCTCCCTGAGCCGCTCCCTGCATGGGCGCACCCACCTGACCGCCGGCCTGACCGGCCTGCCGTTCTGGCGCACCGATCCCTATCCGCCCTCCTGTGTCCATTTTGTCGCCAGCCCGGTCTGCAAAGACTGCCCCCATGGGAAACATTATCCGGAGTGCGATCTCTACTGCACCCGCGAGCTGGAGCAGGTGCTGGATGAGAACAAGGACAGAATCGCCGCCATGATCGCCGAGCCGGTGCATGGCAACGGCGGCATCGTCGTGCCGCCGCCGGGCTGGTTCCGGCGGGTCAAGGAGATCCTGGAGCAACAGGGCGTGCTGCTGATCATGGATGAGGCCCAGACCGGCTTCTGCCGCACCGGGCGCCGCTTCGGCTTCGAGTGGGAAGGCATAGAGCCCGACATCCTGACCCTGTGCAAGGCCCTGGGAAACGGCATGCCCATCGCCGCTTTCATGACCACTGATGAGATAGCCGGGGCCTATACCAGGCCCGGCGCCTCCACCTTCGGCGGCAACCCGGTCTGCGCCCGGACCGCCCTGGCCGCTTTGAACTATATGCAGGCCCACCAACTCGAACAGAAGGCCAAACAATCGGGACAACGGTTGCGGCGGCGCATGGAGGCCCTTGCCGGGGAAAACCCCGTCATCGCCGGGATCAGGGGGCGGGGCCTGATGCTGGGGCTCGAACTGGCGGATCATAAGGGCGCCGCGGCCGCCGACCTGCTGGACGGGCTGTTGGAGTGGCTGAAAGACAACGGCGTCCTGGCCGGCAAGACCGGCCCCGGGCGCAATGTGCTGACCTTGATGCCGCCGCTGATCCTGACGGCGGACGAACTGGATCATCTTTGCCGCAAACTGGAGCAGGCATTCGAAGAGGTTGAAGGGTTTTAACATGGTGAGGAAAAAGGTTGAACTGCTCGCCCCGGCCGGAAGCTGGGAGGCCCTGGAGGCCGTCATCGAGGCCGGCGCCGATGCCGTCTATTTTTCGGAAAAGCGTTTCGGCATGCGCCAGCATGGGGCCTGGCTGAACTTCGGGGACAAGGAGATCGCCGATGTGATCGCCTGTGCCCATGAGCGGGGGGCCAGGGCCTACCTGACCCTGAACAATCTGTTGACCGGCGATGAGATCGGCTCCCTGGAAAAGGATCTGCTGGCGCTCTCAAAAAACCCGCCGGATGCCCTCATCGTCCAGGACCTCGGCCTGCTGCAACTGCTCCGGCAACTGGACCTGGGGATACCCCTGCACGCCAGCACCATGATGAATATCCATCACGCCCGGGCCGCCGGATTCCTGAAAAGGCACGGCGTGAGCCGCATCATCACCTCCCGGGACATCAGCCTGGACGACGCCAGGGAACTGGGCCGCATCTCCGGGCTGGAGGTGGAGTACTTCCTGCACGGTGACATGTGCATCGCCGTGGGTTCCCAGTGCCTGCACAGCGGCGTCTCCACGGGCATGAGCGCCAACCGGGGCAAATGCCTCAAATCCTGCCGCTGGGCCTGGAGCCTGATGGATCGGGAGGGCGGCAAGGTCCTGGCCTCGGTGGATGAGCAATACCTGCTGGCCCTGAAGGATATCTGCCTCTACCACCAGTTGCCGCAGATGATCGCCGGGGGCATCGCCTCGCTGAAGATCGAGGGCCGGGCGCGTCCCGGAGACTATCTCGCGCCCATCGTGGGGGCCTACCGGGAGGCCATCGACCGGTACTATGCAAATCCCGCCGCCTATGCCACCGACTTCGGCGTGCTCAGGGATCTGCGCGGCCGGACCATCCGCGAGATAGGAACCAGTCACGCCCTGTCCCAGCCGGGGGTAGGGGCCGTGGGGCTCTCCGGCAAGCGGGAGCCGCGCTTTTTTTCCATCGCCATCGAGGAAAAGCCCTGCGCCGAAGAGTATCTGCCCGCGACCGCCGCCGCGGCCGGCTGGGCCGACAGGCCGGAGCTGAGCGTCCGCTGCGGCGACATGCGGGCCGCCCGGGCGGTGCTGGCGGCCGGCGCGGACCATATCTATGTCGGCGGCGAATCCTTTCAGGCGGCCCGCCGGAATGATTGGCGCCGGGAGGAAATGGCCGGCTTTATCCGCCAGTGCCGGGACGAGGGGGTCAAGGTCGGCGTCGTCACCCCCCGAATCACCACGGACCGGGAATTCTTCGAGCTGGAGTCCCTGCTGGAGACCCTGGAACAGGCCCGGCCGGACAGCTACCTGGTCAGCAACATCGGCGCCCTGGAGTGGATGAACGCTCACACCGACACGCCCCTGCACGGGGACTTCTCCCTCAATGTCTGGAACGCCAGGGCGGTGGAGCTGCTGCAACAGAGCGGCGTCGCCAGCGTCACGGCGGGGCTGGAGCTGGACCTGGCGCAGGCGCAGGCCCTGGCGTCTCAAAGCCCGCTGCCGGTGGAGTGCCTAGTCCACGGCGCCCTGCCGGGCATGCTGCTGGAATACTGCCCCATCGGCGTCCACATGAGCGGCACCACCCGCCAGGACCCCTGCCCCGGACCCTGCAAGCAGCGCGCCTACGCCCTGCGCAGCCGCGCCGGCCAGCTCCACTGGCTGGAGACGGATCAATACTGCCGCAACCACCTGTTCATGGCCAAGGACCTCTGCATGATCGGTCACCTGGACCGGCTGCAACATCCCAATATCGAGCGTCTGAGAATAGAGGGCGCCCTGTACGAAACCGATTACCTGTGCAAACTGGTGCGGCTCTACCAGCAGGCCATCGGCAGCGTTTATGCCGGTGGGGAAATACAAGGGCTGCAGCCAGAAGTGGAACTGGGCGCCCCGCGCCCCCTTACCGTCGGCGCTTATGGCAACACCCTGGAGGGCATATCAGAGCCCTGCAAGGAACTGCCGACGGATCTCTTGATTCAATACGGCTGAAAGAGGAGAAACCATGACCCGGCCAAGCATCCCGTTCATCCTGATGGCGCTCGTCGCCATCTTGACATCAGGCCCCATCCAGGCGAAAGAACCGGACTGGTC
The DNA here is from genome assembly GCA_011051655.1 of Sedimenticola sp. Classification (GTDB taxonomy): domain Bacteria; phylum Pseudomonadota; class Gammaproteobacteria; order Chromatiales; family Chromatiaceae; genus DRKS01. The sequence goes on along the minus strand of DRKS01000070.1, from coordinate 802 downwards.
CGATTATGCCGCCCTGCTCAAAGAGCATGTGACCACTGAACAGCACCACGGTGTCCGGCTGAACTGGGTCAGCTACGGCCGGTTGAGACAAGACCCGCGCTGGCCCCGCCTCCTCAAGCAGATGGAAGGCTTCTCCCCGCAAAACCTGAGCACCGATCAAGAGCGACTGGCCTTTTACATCAACGCCTATAACATCATGGCGATAAAGGTAGTGGTCGATAACTGGCCCCTGGAAAGCATCAAGGATGTGGGCAATCTCCTGTGGCCGGTATGGAAACGGACGGCGGGCAGAATCGGCGGCAAGGAGGTGACCCTCAACGAGATCGAGCATGAAATACTGCGGCCCATGGGCGAACCGAGAATCCATTTCGCCATCGTCTGCGCCTCCACCAGTTGTCCGGACCTGCGCAAAGAGCCTTTCACCGCCGCCAAACTGGATGAGCAACTGGACGAACAGGCAGCCGGCTTCCTCGGCAATGCGAAAAAAGGCCTCAGACAGGACGGCGGCGGCATCCGCGTTTCGAAAATATTCTCCTGGTTCGAGGACGACTTCGGCGGGGAGAGCGGGGTCAAGGCATTCATACAGCATTACAGGCCGCTGCCCGCCGGCGCCTCCATTCAGGCGGATCTGCCTTACGACTGGCGGCTAAACGGCGACTAGTACTTCATCAATTTTATAAATTAGGATTGGTAAAAGATAAATATTAACCGCAGAGGACGCAGAGGTGCGCAGAGAAATGAAATGCTAGCCAGCTTATTGATAATAAATAAAAACCTCTGCGAATCTCTGCGTCCTCTGCGG
>DRKS01000069.1 GCA_011051655.1 Sedimenticola sp. | reverse complement strand
TTGGTTTTTGGAACAATCTGGCTTCGCATCTTGAACGATCAGCCTTGAATCATAGCTACGGCTATGCTTCGGCGGCCGATCGTCCAACCTGCTTCGCCAGCTTGCCCCAAAAATCCAAATCCTGGTGAGAAATGCGGGTTAACCACGGCAGGCGTGGCGTTACACGGCGAGTCTTTTAGCGGCCGGGAGAAAGTAAACTTGAGCGCTATCCCAGGCGCTCCCTGGCCCTGGCGATGGCCTGGCGCACCTGGTCGGGCGCGGTGCCGCCGATATGGTCGCGGGCCGCCACCGAGCCCTCCAGGGTCAGCAGGTCGAAGACGTCTTCCCCGATGTCCCCGCAGAACTGTTGCAGCTCCTCCAGGGGCAGCTCCGAAAGATCCCGCCGCTTCTCCACGCAGTAGGCCACGGCCTTGCCCACCACCTCGTGGGCGTCGCGGAAGGGCATCCCCTTGCGCACCAGGTAATCGGCCAGGTCGGTGGCGGTGGCGAAGCCCTGCATGGCCGCCCGGCGCATGTTGGCGCGGTTGCAGGTGATGGCCGGGATCATGTCGGCGAAGACCTTGAGGCACCCCTTGAGGTTGTCCACGGTGTCGAACAGGGGCTCCTTGTCCTCCTGGTTGTCCTTGTTGTAGGCCAGGGGCTGGCCCTTCATCAGGGTCAGCAGCGCCATCAGGTGCCCGAAGACGCGGCCGGTCTTGCCCCGCACCAGCTCCGGCACGTCCGGGTTTTTCTTCTGGGGCATAATGGAGGAGCCGGTGCAGAAGCTGTCGGACAGTTCCACGAAGCCGAACTGGGCGGAGGACCAGAGTATGAGTTCCTCGGAGAAGCGCGAGAGGTGCATCATCACCAATGCCGCCGCTGCACTAAACTCTATGGCGAAGTCGCGGTCGCTGACGGCGTCCAGGGAGTTTTCCGCGGGGCGCTCGAAACCGAGCAGTTCCGCGGTATAGTGGCGGTCGATGGGATAGGTGGTGCCGGCCAGGGCGGCGGCCCCCAGGGGCATGACGTTGAGCCGTCCGTTACAGTCGGCCAGGCGCCCCCGGTCCCGCTCCAGCATTTCGAACCAGGCCATCATGTGGTGGCCGAAGGTGACGGGCTGGGCGGTTTGCAAATGGGTGAAGCCGGGCATCACGCTGTCGGCCTCCCGTTCGGCGATATCCAGCAGGGCCTGTTGCAGCCGCAGGATTTCGGCGCGGATGATCTCGATTTCGTCGCGCAGGTAGAGCCGGATGTCGGTGGCGACCTGGTCGTTGCGGGAGCGCCCGGTATGCAACTTTTTGCCGGCGTCGCCGATACGCCGGGTAAGGGCGGACTCCACATTCATGTGGACGTCCTCCAGGGAGACGGACCAGGGGAATTCACCATCCTCGATTTCGCCGCGGATGGCCTCCAGCCCGGAGACGATGGTATCCCGCTCCTCTTGGGTCAGGATGCCCGCCCTGGCCAGCATGGTGGCGTGGGCGATGGAGCCCCGGATGTCGTAGCGGTAGAGCCTCCGGTCGAAGTCCACCGAGGCGGTGAAGGCCTCGACAAAGGCGTCCGTGGGCTCGTTGAAACGGCCGGACCAGGGTTTTGCGGGGATTTTGCTGTCGCTCATGGGGCTGTTTCCTGGGGGATTCGAATGGGCGCAAGTATAACAGGCTGCCAGATGGCTGAAGAACCGGGAAAAAACAGGGTGCAGACAGAGGACCGCGGGGGCTTTCTGCCCAACTTCTGCTCCATCCGCAACACCTTCATGGTGGTGGTGACCGCCGAGCTGCTGGCCATGGTGTTGACCCTGAGTGCAGACGTGTCGCCCCAGGGGCTGCCCCAGGAACTGGGCCTGCGTTCCCTCTATGTGCAGTGGATCGCCCTCGCCTCCGCCGGCCTGCTCTGCGCCCTGCGCCCCTGGCTGCGCAGGCTGAAGAATGTCCAGGCGGGGCTTGTGGGCTGGTTGCTCGTTCAGGGGGTCACCCTGCTGGTCGGCGAGATCGCCTACCGCCTGATGGACCAGGCGGGCCACGGGGAGGACATGCTCGGAGACCACCGCCTGTTCCTGTTGCGCAGCCTGGGCGTCAGCGCCATTGTCGCCGCCCTGGGGCTGCGCTATATCCAGGTCCAGTATCTGTGGCGCAGGCAGATGGTGGCGGAATCCCAGGCCCGCTGGCAGGCGCTGCAATCCCGCATCCGGCCCCATTTCCTGTTCAACAGCATGAACACCATCGCCAGCCTGACCCGCATCCGGCCCGAGATCGCGGAACAGGCGGTGCAGGATCTGGCCGATCTGTTCCGCGCCTCCCTGTCGAGGGCGGACCGGCTGTCCACCCTGGGGGATGAACTGGAACTGGCCCGGGGCTATCTGCGCATCGAGGGCCAGCGCCTGGGGGATCGGTTGCGGGTGGAGTGGGACCTGGAGGATCTGCCCGAGGAGGCCGTCATGCCGCCCCTGATGCTCCAGCCCCTGCTGGAGAACGCGGTCTATCATGGCATAGAGCCGTCACCCGGCGGCGGCGCCATTCTGATTACCGGCCGTTACCGCCGCCGCAAGGTGAACCTCAGCATCCGCAACACCCAGCCGCCGGCGGGCGGCGGCGGCCACAGCAAGGGCAACCGCATGGCGCTGGACAACATCCGCCAGCGCCTGGACGGGGCCTTTGAAGGCGAGGCCCGCCTGACCATGAGTGAAGTGGAGGGGGACTACCAGGTGCGGCTGGTCTTTCCCCATCCGTGGAAGCCATAAGGAAAAGACCATGAAAGTCCTGATTGTCGATGACGAGGCCCTGGCGCGGGCGCGGCTGCGCACCCTGATGGAAGAGATCGGCCCCCCCTACGAGGTCGTCGGCGAGGCGGGCGCGGGAGAGGAGGCCCTGAGGAAATGCGCCGCCCTGGGGGTGGATCTGGTGCTGATGGACATCAGCATGCCGGGCATGGACGGCCTGACGGCGGCGGCCCGGCTGGCCGACACGGAAACCCCGCCGGCGGTGATCTTCACCACGGCCTACGGTGATCACGCCCTGGAGGCCTTCGAGGACGGGGCGGTGGACTATCTGCTCAAGCCCATCCGCGTGGAGCGGCTGCGCAAGGCCCTGGAAAAGGCCCGCTCCCTGAACCGGGCCCAGATCCAGATGCTGGAGGAGCAGGAGAAGAAGGAGTCCGGCAACTATGTTTGCGCCAACGTGCGGGGGGGCATTCAGCGGATACCCATAGACGAGATCATCTATTTTCTCGCCGACCAGAAATATGTCTGCGCCCGCCACAAGGACGGGGAAGTACTCCTGGAAGAGTCCCTGCGTTCCCTCGAAGAACGCTTTGGCCAGCGGTTCCTGCGGATTCACCGCAATGCGCTGGTATCCCGTAATTGTCTCATCGGCCTTGAAAAGGGGCGGGACGGCCAGAATAACGTCCGCCTCCGCGGCGCCAGCGAACGCCTGCAGGTCAGCCGCCGGCACCTGCCCCGGGTCCGCCAGTGGCTGAAAGGAAAATAGGACCCCGGGCCTTTAACCTTTGGCCTCTAACCTTTAACCTAATGGTTTTATTCAGATTCGAGCCCAATCCTTGTCCGAGGAAAATCCCCCTGTCACCACCCTGCCCGAGGCGTTGCCTGATTGTGATCTCAAGGGCATGGGTGTATTGGTCACCCGGCCCGAGGGCCAGGCCGGCCCCCTGTGCGATCTGATCGCCGCCCGCGGCGGCCGGCCGGAACCCTTCCCCGCCATCGAAATCCGGGGGCCGCTGGACCCCCGGCCCCTGCAGGCCCTGCTGGACCGCCTCGGCGGCTTCCACATGGCCATTTTCATCAGCCCCAATGCGGTCCGGTATGGGCTGGCCCTGCTGGGAGAGCGGCGATGGCCGCCCCGGCTGAAAATCGCCGCTGTGGGCCGGGGCACTGCTCTCGCCCTGGAGAAGGCGGGGCTGAAGGCGGGCATCGTGCCGAAGGAGCGGTTCGACAGCGAGGCCCTGCTGGCGGCGCCCGAACTGAACGATGTTGCGGGCCGGCGAATCGTCATCTTCCGGGGCAACGGCGGCCGCCCCCTGCTGGGCGACACCCTGCGCCAGCGCGGCGCGGAGGTGGCCTATGCCGAAGTCTATCGCCGTCTGCGCCCGGCGGCGGACGTGGAACCGCTGCTGCGGCGCTGGCGCTCCGACATCCAGGTGGTCACCGTCACCAGCGGCGATATCCTGGATAACCTGGCCGCCATGCTGGGCGCGCGGGGGTTGAAATATCTGCGGGAGACGCCGCTGCTGGTCATCAGCGAGCGCATGCGCGCTCAGGCTGGAAAACTGGGTTGTATAAGAATTATACTTGCCCAAGGGGCCGATAATGTGGCAGTGTTAAGGGCCTTGTGTGCTTGGGCTGCCTCTGAGACAAGATTATAATAACCGCTCTCGCTGCAGCTATCTTCTGCTAGGTCACGTCATAACTAAATACTACGGGCAGGCTAATGAGCAAGACTACAGACAAAAATAACGCGCCGGACGAAAAAAAAGAGGAGGCGCCCCCGGCGCCGAAAGAGGCGGCCGAATCAGCGGTTGAGGCAACCGAAGCGCCTCAGAAGAAGGCGGAACCCGCCTCCCCCCCTCCTTCCCCCCCATCCCGCGCCCCCCTGCTGCTCTCGATTATCGCCATCCTCGGCCTGATAGGGGGCCTGGCGGCGGGCTATCACTATCTGCAGGTGTCCCAGCTCTCCATGGGACAGGTCAGCGAGGTGGTCAACCGGACGGAAGAGGCATGGAAAAAACTCCAGGCGCGGCTGGAGAAAGAACAGGCGGAGCTGCAGGCCCGGGTGGAGAAACAGCAGGCGGACCTGCAGGCCAGGATCGAAAAGGACGAAGCCGATCTGCTGGCGCGGGTGGAGAAGGATCAGGCGGATCTGCTGACACGGCTGGAGAAGGAGCAGATGCGCCTGCAGACCCGGCTGGAAGAGGGCATCAGCAAGGTCGAGGCCGGCTACCGGGCCATTGAGGAACAGCGCAGCATGGTCGCGGCCCAGAAAGCCGGCTTCGAGAACCAGAAACGGCTGCTGGAGGAGCAGCGCATAGCGCTGCAACAGCGTGAAAAAGAAATGCGCAAGGAGCTGGAGGCCGTGCATCGGCGCATCGGCCGCAGCGGCAGCCAGTGGATTGCATCCGAAGCGGAATACCTGATCAGCGTGGCCAATCACCGCCTGCGTCTGGAGCGGGACATCAGGACGGCCCTTGCCGCCCTGCAGGAGGCGGACGCCAGGTTGCAGGCGACCAACGACCCCATCTGGACGCCGGTGCGGGAGGCCCTGTCCGCGGAGATGATCGAGCTGGGCACCCTGGCCAAGCTGGACATCACCGGCAAATCCGCCGCCATCGCCAACCTGATCAAGCGGGTCGGCGGCCTGAAGCTGGCGAAGGCCAAGCCCCTGACCGTCATGGGCAAGGAGTGGGACAGGGGCCAGGAGAAGTTTTCGGCGAAAAAGGCCGTTGGGGAGACCCTTACCGGCTTCGCGGCCATTTGGCACAAAGGCTGGGAAGGCTTCGAGGCCCTGCTGGAGAAGGGCTGGGAAGGCTTCAAATCCATGGTGGTGATCCGCCGCAGGGATGAGCCGGTGACCGCCATGCTGCCGCCGGAGCAGCGCTATTTCGTCTACCAGAATCTGCGCCTGCAGCTGGAGGCCGCGCGCATCGCCCTGTTGCGCGCCGACCCGGATCTCTACAGCTCCAGCCTGGCCACCACCGAAAGGTGGATCAAGGAGTTCATCGTGCAGGACGATCCCGCCACCCAGACCATGCTGGAGGAGATCACGGCCCTGAAGAAGGTTGACGTGCGGCCGGCGCTGCCGGATATCTCGGGCTCCCTGCGGCTGCTGCGGGAGCGGATGAAAACCATCGGAGCGGAGAGCATAGCGCCATGAAGCTCTTAATCGTATCTCTAATCGCAATGGCGGCCGCCGCCGCCCTGGCGCTGGTGGTGCAGGACGACCGGGGCTACATCCTGATCGGATACGGCAACTGGTCATTGGAAACCAGCCTGGCCTTCTTCGTATTGCTGGTGGGCGCGCTGTTCGTGGCGTTTTATGTGGCCGTGCGCATAGTGGATAACCTGTGGACCCTGCCAAAGCGGTTGCGCGCCTGGAGCGCCCGGCGCAGCGCGGAAGAGGCCCGTGGCACCCTGAACCGGGGCATGGTGGCGCTCTCGGAGGGCAACTGGGCCGGGGCGGAAAAGACCCTGGTCTGCATGGCCGATCATTCAGAGACCCCCTTGCTGAACTACCTGGCGGCCGCCCGCTCGGCGCAACAGCAGCACGCCCTGGAGCGGCGCGATCACTATCTGCAATTGGCCCACGAGAGCATGCCATCGGCGGATGTGGCCATCGGATTGACCCAGGCCGAACTGCAGCTTGAAGACGGGGAGCTGGAGGAGGCCCTCGAAACCCTCCGGCATCTGCGCAGCAAGTCACCCAAGAACGTGCGGGTGCTTCGCCTGCTCAAAACGCTCCATGAGCGGCGGGGGGACTGGCAGCAGTTGCTCGAATTGTTGCCCGACCTGCGCAAGCGCCATGCGCTCGACCAGGAGGAGCTGCAGGCCCTGGAGATTTCCGTCTACGGGGCCCTGCTGGACCATGCGGCGCAGGACAGTGACGAGGCCCAGCTGACCATCGCCTGGAAGAAGGTGCCGCGCGGGCTGCGCAGCAATGTGGCCCTGGTGGAGCGTTATGCCCGGCACCTGATCGCTCGCGGCTGCGACGAGGCGGCGGAAAAACTGCTGCGCAATACCTTGCGGTTTCACTGGAGCGAGTCCCTGGTCAGGCTGTATGGGCGGATCGAGAGCAACGACCCCAGCAAACAGCTCGCCGAGGCCGAGGCGTGGTTGATGCACCATCAGGGGGATCCCGTCCTGCTCATGACCCTCGGCCAGCTGAGCCTGCGCTGCCGTTTGTGGACCAAGGCGCGGGGTTATCTGGAGGCCAGCATCGAGGCCGGCCCCTCCGCCATGGCCTACCGGGAGCTGGGGGCCTTGCTGGAGCAAATGGAGGAGCCGGAAAAGGCCAAGACGTGCTATCGCTACGGTCTCGAGCTGGGCCTGGAAGACCATCAGCCGGTATTGACCCCCATAGAGGGGCAGCTGCTGAACGCGGATGAAGAGGAACAGCCGGAGAAACTGGAAGGCGACGCGGATCCGAAAAAGCCGGCGGATGTCAAGATCCTGGCCGAGGCGGAATCGGCGGCCTGAGTCTTCTCTGCATTGGCCCAAAAAGAGCCGCTGGATTTCAGCGGCTCTTTTTTATGCGCGCTTTTTTGTCTTTTTCTTCAACGGCGTCGGCAGGCTCTCCTTGCTGCTGAGCCATTCGAGAATGGGGTCCCACTGTAACAGATCGTCATACACGGCGGATGGCGCCATCTCGAAGATGCCGAGCCCGCGCTCGGCGGCGCGGATATAGTTCTGACTCTCCCGCAGGGAGGTGAGGAACGGGATGTCGAGGCTGTCGAGATATTTTTCCAGCTTGTGGTAGATGATGGTGTTTTCCCTCACCCGGTTGGCCACCACGGCGATGCGGGTGCGGTGGCGGGAGAGGTGCCCGGAGGTCAGCAGCTCCTCGATGAACCGGGAGCAGGCGCGGATGTCGATGGGCGAGGGCATGACCGGGATGATCATCGACTGAACCCGCCGCAGCATAGTGCTCAGGGCCTTGCCGTGTATGGCGGCGGGCGCGTCCATGATGAGGTAATCCGTACCCCTGGGCGGGTTCAGCGGCCCCTTGGCGGCGTCGATGCCGCCGATTTCGGGAATACCCTCGTAGTCCTGGCGGGCGGCCAGCCAGTCCAGGGTGGAGCCTTGGGGGTCGAAATCCGCCAGCACGACCTTGTGGCCTTCGTCTGCAAACCAGGTGGCGATGTTGGTGGCCAGGGTTGTTTTACCGCACCCGCCCTTGGAGTTCATCAGCATGATTGTGCGCATTTTGTTATTCCCGTCCGCTTGCGAATATTTGATTACCGGCTCTGTCCACGCAGATTATAGAAGCCTGTGAGGGATTGATCAGCCATCAATGATACCGAGTTCCTCCCAAATTTCATCCACCCGCCGCTTCACCCCTTCATCCATTCGAATGGGGGTTCCCCACTCGCGCTCGGTTTCCCCGGGCCACTTGTTGGTGGCGTCAAAGCCGATCTTGGAGCCGAGGCCTGAAACGGGTGAGGCGAAGTCCAGGTAATCGATGGGCGTATTCTCGATCATGGTGGTGTCCCGGGCCGGGTCCATCCGGGTGGTCATGGCCCAGATGACATCCTGCCAGTCCCGCACGTTCACGTCGTCATCCGTGACGATAACGAATTTTGTGTACATGAACTGGCGCAGGAACGACCAGATGCCCAGCATCACCCGTTTGGCATGGCCGGGGTATTGCTTCTTCATGCTCACGACGGCCATGCGGTAGGAGCAGCCCTCGGGGGGCAGGTAGAAGTCCACGATCTCCGGGAACTGCTTCTGCAGGATGGGCACGAACACCTCGTTCAGGGCCACGCCCAGGATGGCGGGCTCGTCCGGCGGGCGGCCGGTGTAGGTGCTGTGGTAGATGGGATTGCGCCTGTGGGTGAGGCGCTCGATGGTGAACACCGGAAACTCATCCACCTCGTTGTAATAACCGGTGTGATCGCCGAAGGGGCCCTCCGGGGCCATGTCATCCGGGTGGATGTGACCTTCCAGCACGAATTCCGCCGTGGCCGGCACCTGCAGGTCGGAGGTCAGGCAGCCCGCCACCTCGGTGCGGCTGCCCCGCAGCAGGCCGGCGAAGGCGTACTCGGAGAGGCTGTCCGGCACCGGCGTGACCGCCGCCAGGGTGGTGGCGGGGTCGGCCCCCAGCGCCACCGCCACGGGAAAGGGTTCCCCCGGATGCTTCAGCCGCCACTCCCGGAAATCCAGGGCGCCGCCCCGGTGGGAGAGCCAGCGCATGATGACCCGGTTGCGGCCGATCACCTGCATGCGGTAGATGCCCAGGTTCTGGCGGGGCTTCTCCGGTCCCCGGGTAATCACCAGCCCCCAGGTGATCAGCGGGCCGCCGTCTCCCGGCCAGCAGGTCTGCACCGGAATCCCGGACAGGTCGATGTCGTCGCCTTCGAGCACCACCTCCTGGCAGGGGGCGCGCTTGACCTCCTTCGGCGCCATATCCAGCACCTTGCGATAGAGGGGAAGCTTGCCCCAGGCGTCTTTCATCCCCTTGGGCGGGTCGGGCTCCTTGAGCAGGGCCAGCAGCCGGCCGGTCTCCCGCAGGGCCGTTACGTCCTCCTCCCCCATGCCCATGGCCACCCGGCGGGGGGTGCCGAACAGGTTGCCCAGCAGCGGAAAGGCCGAGCCCTTGACCTTCTCGAACAGCAGTGCGGGACCGCCCGCCCTCAGGGTGCGGTCGCAGATCTCGGTGATCTCCAGACAGGGATCCACCTCGATGCCGATGCGCTTGAGTTCGCCTTCGGCCTCCAACTGTTTGATGAAGTCGCGCAGGTCGTTGTATTTCATGTTGTTCCTGGCGGGGGCAGGTGAAATCGCTAGTCTACCACGGTATGACTCAGAACTGCCCTATCATGCCCTCGGTCCACTGAATCGCCTGACGGTAGACTTCCGATAATTCCCTGGGGCCCAGGTCCATGAAGCCGATGCCGGACCACTGTGCGTTTTCCATCGCCAGTGCGCAGGAGAGCGCATCTCCCAGGGTGCCCCGCCGTTCAAGGATCGCGGCTTTGACCGTCTCGTTCAACGGCAGTCTCGACAGAATGTTTTTGATCGGCTGCCTCATCAGCATATCGAGGGCCGAAAACATGCCGACGGTGAAATAGCGGTCCTTTGGAAGCCCTGCTTTTTCGGCCAGCAGTTCACACATTTTCGCTCGCAGGACGGCGATCTCCATTATGGCCGGGGGTTCGTCGCTCATGCCGCTCAGCGCCAACAGGGACACCCATTTGCGGATCTCATCCCGCCCCAGCAGCACGATGGCCCGCTGGATGGAGTCGATCTTCTGAGGAACGCCGAAGAAGGGGGCGTTGATGAGCCTGATCAATTTATAGCTCAGGGATACGTCATGCATGATCTGCCGTTCCAGTTCCTGGATGGGCGTATCGGGATTATGCGCCACCGAGAGCAACTGGAGTATGGCCAGCTTGTTGGTGGAAAGATCCCGGCTGACGTATACACGGGGTCTGCTGAGAAAATATCCCTGGAGGTAGTCGAAACCCTGGTCGCAATAGGAACGGTATTCCTCCATGGTTTCGACCTTGAGCGCCTGAAGGGCAAGGTTTTTATGGCGCCGCAGGAACTTGGTGAGCGCATCGAGCTGGCTGGCGGTTATCCTTTGCACGTCAACCCGAAAAATATCGGCAATCGGCAACAGGCGCTGGTCCTTCAGGTTTGACAGGCCGCCGATGGACAGGCTGTATCCCATGGACCGGAGCTCTTCCAGCCTGGCAATCAGCTCCTCGTTGATGGCCAGGTTGTCGGGAAGATCGAGAACGATCTGGTCGGGCGGCAGTTGAATCTCCGCGATGACCTCGATAAAGGCCCGGGTGACGTTTATGACCGCCTTGCGGTCATTGACGAACTGGTTCAGGCCAAATTCCAGAATCGTGGATGCCAGGACCTGGGCGGTCGCCTCGGTGGGCCTCAGCCCCTTGGGATCGTCGCCGGGCGATCGAAACAGGAGCTCATAGCCAAACACGCCCATGCCGTTGTTGTAGATCGGCTGCCGCGCAACAATGATCTCCTGCTCGGAGGGCGAGCGCTCCGGTTGCTCTGCCGCTGTCGTATGCATGTTTGCACCAGTCTGAAGGATTTGACGTTATAGCGGTGGAGGGGGCTCTTTCCTTAACCTAGGAGTCTGTCGGGTTTAGGATGAATCTACTGCGGAAAAGCCATTTTGGCCAGATTTCCCGATTGAATTCGTTAAATATGCTCATATTCGCCTCATTCAATCAAAAAATCTGACTCAAAATGGCTTTCCCTCGCTACGATCACCTAAACCCGACAGACTCCTAGACCATTTTCCTCAGTTCGTATTCCAGGATGCCTTCGGCCCCCAGGGACTTGAGGCGGGGGATCAGGCCCCGGACCTCCCGGCTGTCGATCACGGTCTCCACCGCCATCCACTGCTGGTCATACAGGGGGCTGACGGTGGGGGCGTGCAGGCTGGGCAGGATGCCCACGATCTCCTCCAGCCGGTTCGCGGGGGCGTTGAGCTTGAGCGCCACCTTGCGGCGGGCGGCCAGGGCGGCCTGGAGCAGCAGGGCGATCTGCTGGATCTTTTCTCTTTTCCAGGGATCGGCCAGGGCGGCCTTGTTGCTGATGAGACGGGTCTCGGTATGCAGCAGGTCGCACACGATGCGCAGGCCGTGGGCCCTGATGGTGCTGCCGGTTTCGGTGATCTCCACCACGGCGTCCACCAGCCCCTCCACCACCTTGGCCTCGGTGGCCCCCCAGGAGAATTCAACCTGGGCGTCGATGCCGCGATCGGCCAGGTAGCGCTTGGTGAAGCCCACCAGTTCGGTGGAGATCTTCTTGCCCTGCAGGTCTTCGACGGATTGGATGGGCGAGTCCTGGGGCACCACCAGCACCCAGCGGCAGGGCTGGTCCGAGCTCTTGGAATAGACCAGCTCGCAGATTTCTTCCACGTCGGCCTCGGTCTCCAGGATCCAGTCGTGGCCGGTCAGCCCCAGGTCCAGGGTGCCGTTGGCCACATAGGGTCCCATCTCCTGGGAGCGCACCAGGGCGCAGGTTATCTCCGGATCGTCGATGCTGGGGAAATAGTTGCGCGAGCGCGGCTGGATGTTCCAGCCGGCCTGGGCGAAAAGGGAGAGGGTGGCCGCCTCCAGGCTGCCCTTGGGTATGCCGAGTTTCAGTTGTTGCATGAGTGGTTCATCCTAAGTCTAGAGCCGCAGTCCGCCAAGGCGCTTGCGCAGGCGGTAGTTTCTGAAAATGACGCCGCCGATGAAGCCGGCCAGGGCGAGGAGGGCGCCCGCGGGCAGCAGCCAGAGGGGCAGCGCCAGAATATCGTTGCAGTCCCGGGCCTGCTCCGGGCGGGCGGCGGCCAAGGCCAGGGACAGCTCTTCGATGTGCCGGTTGGCGGCGGCGAGCTCCTCTTGCAGGCGCTGCTGCTCCGGTGCGGCCGTCCTGGCCTGCTCCAGCTCGGCCTCGGCCTGTTGCAGCCTGGCCCGTAGTTCGCCGGCGGTGGCCTGCAGCTCCAGCAGCATCACCTGGGCCGGTTTTTCCTCCGTGATGAGCAGGGTTTCGACCCAGCCCTCGGTGCGGTCCGTGAGGCGCACCCGGGAAAAGTCCCCCCGGGCCTCGAGGATTTCCAGCGGCGTGCCGCTGGGCAGCACCTGGACGGGGGTCTCGTCGGGGTCCGGGTTTTCATAGAGCCCGGCCAGCAGCTTGTCGGTGATGTAGGCCGCCGGGGCCGGGAAGGCCATTGACAGCAGCAGCAGGCCGGTGATGAGGGGCAGTGACTTGCGCATGACGTTATCCGGTGATGCCGCTGTGGCGCAGCAGGGCGTCGATCCTCGGCTCCCGGCCGCGGAAGGCGGCGAACAGCTCTGTGGCGTCCCTGGAGCCGCCCTGCTCCAGGATGTTATGCAGGAAGGATTGGCCGCTGGCGGGGTCGAAGATGCCGTTCTCCTCGAACAGGGAGAAGGCGTCCGCCGACAACACCTCCGCCCACTTGTAGCTGTAGTAGCCGGCGGCGTATCCCCCGGCGAAGATGTGGGAGAAGCCGTGGGCGAAGCGGTTGAACGGCGGCGGCCTGATCACCGCGACCTGGTCCCGCACCTGCTCCAGGATGTCGTAGATGCGGCCTCCCCGCCCGGGGTCGTACTCCAGGTGGATGCGGAAATCGAACAGGGCGAACTCCAGTTGCCGCACCATCTGCATGGCGGACTGGAAGTTCTTGGCGGCGCGCATCTTCCGGTACAGTCCGTCGGGCAGGGGCTCGCCGGTTTCGTAATGGCCGGAGATGAGGTCCAGGGCCTCCCGCTCCCAGCACCAGTTTTCCAGGAACTGGCTGGGCAGCTCCACCGCGTCCCAGGCCACGCCGTTGATGCCGGCCACCGGCGGGTGGTCGATGCGGGTCAGCAGGTGATGCAGGCCGTGGCCGAATTCGTGGAACAGGGTCTCCACCTCGTTGTGGGTGAGCAGGGCCGGCTTGTCCCCCACCGGCGGCGAGAAGTTGCAGGTGAGAAAGGCCACCGGGTTCTGGCGGCGCTGGGGCGTGACCATGCGGCCGACGTAGTCGTCCATCCAGGCGCCGCCGCGTTTTTTCCGGCGGGCGTAGAGGTCCAGGTAGAACTGGCCGCGGAGTTCGTCCCGGTGGTCCCGGATGTTGAAAAAACGCACGTCGGGATGCCAGACGTCCACCCCTTCGACCTCCTCGATGCGGATGCCGAACAGGCGCTCCACCACGGCGAACAGGCCGGGGATGACCCGGGTCTCGGGGAAGTAGGGCTTCAGTTCCTCCTGGGTGAAGGCGTAGCGCCGCTGGCGCAGCTTTTCGGAGTAGTAGCCGATGTCCCAGGCCTCCAGGGAGTCAACGCCGTGTTCGTCGCGGGCAAAGGTCCGGAGTTCCTCCAGCTCTCGCTGCGCCTGGGGGTGGGAGCGCCGGGCCAGGTCCGTGAGAAAGGTCATGACCTCGTCCGTGGAGCGGGCCATCTTGGTGGCCAGGGAGCGCTCGGCATAGTTGCCAAAGCCCAGCAGGCCGGCCAGCTCGTGGCGCAGGGCCAGCAGTTGCTCCATGATGCCGCCGTTGTCCCATTTGCCGGCGTGGGGGCCCTGATCCGAGGCGCGGGTGGCGTAGGCCCGGTACATTTCGTGGCGCAGCTCCCGGTTGTCGGCGTAGGTCAGCACCGGCATGTAGGAGGGGAAGTCCAGGGTCAGCATCCAGCCCTCTTCCCCGTGCTGTTCGGCGGTCTGGCGGGCCAGCCCGAGGGCGGACTCCGGCAGGCCGGCCAGCTCCGCTTCATCGGTGACCAGCCTGGTCCAGGCGTTGGTGGCGTCCAGCAGGTTTTCTTCGTATTTGCTGGCCAGCCTGGAGAGCTCCTGGCTGATTTCCTTGAAGCGGGCCTTCTTTTCCGGGGGCAGGTCGACGCCGGCGAGGTGGAAGTCCCGCAGGGCGTTCTCCAGCACCTTGCGCTGGGCCTGGTCCAGGGCCTCATGCCCTTCGGCGATGGCCTTGTAGGCGGCGTGGAGCCTTTGGTTGTGGCCCATCTCGGTGGCGTATTCGCTGAGCTTGGGCAGGCAGGCGTTGTAGGCCTTGCGCATCTCTTCGGTGTTGACCACGGCGTTCATGTGGCTCACCGGCGACCAGGCGCGGTTCAGGCGGTCTTCCTGTTCCTCCAGCGGCTGGATCAGCCCGGCCCAGGTGTAGGGCGGCCCCTTCAGATCCAGCAGCTCGTGCACCAAGGCGCGGCCCTCCGCCAGCAGCCGGTCGATGGCGGGGCCCACATGCTCCGGTTTGATCCTGGAGAAGGGCGGCAGCCCGGTGAGATTGAGCAAAGGGTTGTCCATGCGTCAGTGAAGCCGTTCGGATGAAAAAACCGAATATTAACACCAAGATGCGCCGGGCCGGTATGAATCTTGGCTGAAACGGGGTATAAGCCGGCTGGACAGGGAGGGCCGCCAGGATCCTGAAGATGCTGATTTCCACACCTGAACTCCGGTAGAATCGCATTTGTCCTCCACAGCCGGTGCTTGAATCCCATGAAGAATGTTCGAACCTTTGAAGGCATGACGCCCCGCATTGCCGAAGACGCCTGGGTGGATGAGGCCGCGGTCGTGATCGGGGACGTGGAGATCGGCGCCGGCTCGTCCATCTGGCCTGGTGCGGTGGTGCGCGGGGACATCCACCGTATCCGCATCGGCGAGCGCACCAGCATCCAGGACGGCAGCGTGCTGCACGTGACCCACGACAGCACCTTCGTGCCGGGGGGGCATCCGACCATCGTGGGTAATGATGTGACCGTGGGCCATAATGTGGTCCTGCACGGCTGTGAGATCGGCGACCGCTGCCTCATCGGCATGGGCTCCGTCGTTCTCGACGGCGCTGTGGTGCAGTCCAACGTGATGCTCGGCGCCGGCAGCCTGGTGCCGGGCGGCAAGGTGCTGGAGAGCGGCTGTCTGTGGATGGGGTCGCCGGTAAGGCGCATCCGGGAATTGACGGAGAAGGAGCTGGCCTTTTTTGAATACTCCGCCCAGAATTACCAGAAACTGGGGCGGCGCCACCGCCTCATGAATAATGAATGAAGAATAAACCAGCAGGGAGGGGTAGCAATGGATGTGTTTATCGGCAATCTGCCGCCGTCGGCCAGCCTCGATGAGATCCGGTCGCTCCACGGCCAGTGGGATTTCAACGTGGAAGTGAAGCGCGTGGAGGGCCGGGACAGGACCGGCCGCGAGTACTGCTATTTTCTGGCGCACTTTGCTGTTAGCGAAGAAAAACAGGCCAGGCGCCTGATCGAGCGGTTGAACGGCCTGTCGTATTATGGCCAAAGGATCGAGGCGCGGCCATTCGTGCATCGCAGCTATTACAACGAGCGCCGGGCGCTGAACTGGCGCGACAGGCCGTGGCACGCCGAGGAGCGCCGGCGGGGGGAGCGCAGGGGGCAGCGGCCGGCGGCTATGCCCGGCGCAGGGCCCTGATCACGGGTGCGGTGTCCGGGCGAACGCCGCGCCAGAGATAGAAGGATTCCGCCGCCTGCTCCACCAGCATCCCCAGCCCGTCCAGGGTCCGGGCCGCGCCCTGCCCTTCTCCCCAGCGCATGAAGGCGGTGGGTTCGTCGCCGTACATCATGTCATAGCACCAGCCGTTCGTGTCCAGCAGATTGTCCGGGATGTCGGGCACGGCATCGGCCAGGCCCGCGGCGGTGGCGTTGATGATGAGGTCGAAGCGCCGGCCGGAGAGCTCGCCAAAGCCACAGCCGGTCACCGGGCCGAGTTTTGCCAGATCGGCGGCCAGGTCCACGGCCTTAGAGGCCGTCCGGTTGGCGATGACGATCTGCCGGGGGTGGGTCTCCAGCAGCGGCCGCAGAACACCGCGCGCCGCGCCGCCGGCGCCCACAAGCAGGATGCGGCTGTCTTGCAGCCGCGCGCCGAGATTGTCGCACAGGTCCCGCACCAGGCCGGCGCCGTCGGTGTTGTCGCCCCGCAGGCGGCCGTCGGCCAGCCGGATGATGGTGTTCACCGCGCGGGCCGATTCCGCCCGGGGGCTGCGTTCGTCCACCAGCCGCCAGGCCTCTTCCTTGAAGGGGACGGTGACGTTCAATCCCTTGCCGCCGGCCGCCATGAAGTCGCCGACCTGCTCCGCAAAGCGCCCCGGCTCCCCCAGCAGGCGGGTATATTCCAGGCGCTCGCCCGTCTGCTCGGCAAAGGCATGGTGAATCCGGGGGGATTTGCTGTGGGCAATGGGGTTGCCGATAACGGCGTAGCGGTCGATTGGCCGGGTCATTTGAGTGGGTCCTGATCAGAGTTTGCCCGGTTCCTGGTACTCTTCCTTGATGGCGATGAATTCATCCAGGGCGTCGTTGAAGAGGTCCACCAGCCCGGGGTCGAACTGGCTGGCCTTGCCGCGGTTGATCTCCGCCACCGCGTCCTCCAGGCTCCAGGCCTTTTTGTAAGGCCGGTTTGATGTGAGGGCGTCGAATACATCGGCAATGGCGCAGGTGCGGCCGCTCAGGGGAATGTCTTCGCCCCGCAGTCCGTCGGGATAACCAGTACCGTCCCATCTTTCATGATGGCAGTGGGCCACTTCTTTGGCGATGCGCAACAGCAGGGAGGGGTGATCGCCGAGCATGCGCGCGCCGATGGTGGTATGGGTCTTCATGATTTCCCTTTCGTCCGGGTCCAGCCTGCCCGGCTTCAACAGGATGCGGTCGGGGATGCCGATCTTCCCGATGTCGTGCATGGGGCTCGCATTCAACAGGGTTTCAACTTCCCGGTCGCTCATGCCGGCCGCCTTGGCCAGGGTCTGGCACATCTTGCTGATACGGATGATATGGAGCCCGGTCTCGTTATCCTTGTATTCCGCCGCCAGTCCCAGCCGCCGGATGATTTCAAGCCGGGTTTCATGCAATTCATTCGTTCTCGCCCGGACCCTGCGTTCCAGCTTCGAGCCGTATCCCTGCAGCTTTTGATGCAAAAAGCGCAATTCCAGGATATTGCGGATCCGCGTAAGCGTCTCTGTTTTATCGAACGGCCTGGAAATAAAGTCCTTTGCCCCGCGCTCCAGCGCCTTTGCCTGCACCTCCTCGTTGCGGGGGGGCGTTATGGCGATGACCGGCAGATAGGACCGCCTCTCGGCTTTTCTCAGCAGCTCCATTACCCGGAGACCGTCGAGGCCGGGCATGTCGACCGCCAGCAGCACCAGGTCCGGATGGGATTTTCTGTAAAGATCGGCGGCCTCTGAGGGGTTGGTGGTGCTGAGCACGGACTTGAAGCCATTGTTTTCAAGCATCGACTCCAGCAGCCTGATATCCGCCGCATTGTCATCGACAATGAGTATTTGGGCGCCCGATATGCCGCTTTTCGAGACCATTCTTCCGGGTTCCATGTGGCGATGGCGGAACATTCTCCGGGTTTCCCGGGTTGCTTTCAACTTCCTGATGGCGTTGATGGTCTCCCGATGGAAAGCCTGCAATAATCCTTCTCGATGAGCCAGTCCAAGCTGATACTCTCTCAGACCCCGGCGTTGTCCGTTCCGCTGCGCTTTTTCCTCACCGCCCCCCTTTTTGGCGTCGCGGCCGCCATGGCGGCCTTGCTTCAGGGTGATGATCTCTTCAGCAGCCGTTGGTCGCCGGGCATGCTGGCGTGCACCCATCTGCTGGTGCTCGGCTACCTGGGGATGGTGATGCAGGGGGCGCTGCTGCAGGTGGTGTCGGTTTTGACCGGCGGGCGGCCACCCCATGTCCGCCGACTCGGCGCCCTGGCGCAGGCCGCGCTGACGCTGGGGACCCTGTCCCTCGCGACTGGTTTTCTGACGGCCTCGCCCCTGGCCATGGGTGGTGCCGCGCTGCTGCTTGGCCTTTCCTTTGCGGTCTTCATCGGGGCGGTGATCGCCGGTCTGCTCCGGAGCCGGGCCCGGCGTGATGCGGGACTGGGTATCTCCCTGGCGCTCGCCGGCCTGGTGATCACGGTTGGCTTGGGCGCCTGGCTCGCCATGGGCTATGGCTGGGAGGGGATCGCTCTCCCCCGTCACCTGACCGATGTCCATCTTGCCTGGGGATTGCTGGGCTGGGGCGGGATTCTGCTCGTTACCGTGGCCTATGAAGTGGTGCCCATGTTTCAGTTGACGCCTGTTTACCCCGCGCTCATGACACGCTGTCTCTCCTCAGTCCTGATGGCGGGGCTGATCCTCTGGTCAGGCGGGGGCCTTTTCGATGCCCCCGGGCTGTCGGCTGTTGGCGGCTCGCTCTCCGCGGCCGGGTTGGCCGCGTTCGCAATGCTGACCCTCTGGCTTCAGACAAAACGCAAGAAGAAACAGCCCGATGCCACGGTCTGGTTCTGGCGTTGCGCCATGTCCGCCCTGCTTGCCGCCGTTCTGATTTGGGCGGTGGCAGCCTTTGTCCCGGCATGGCGGGGGAGCCCGGCCTACGGGCTGCTGCTGGGGCTGCTGGTGATTTATGGATTTCTCGTCTCCGTCGTCAATGGCATGCTGTACAAGATCCTGCCCTTTCTCACCTGGCTCCATCTCAGCATCGAGGTGACGGAGCACAAGCTCAGCCGCCGCCTGGTTCCCAATGTCAAAAAGATTATCCCGGACGAAAAGGCCCGTGTTCAGTTCTGGCTGCATATGCTCACCCTGTTGTTGATGGCCGGCTGCACCTGGCGGCCGGCATGGTTTCTGACGCCTCTTGCCCTGGCCCTGCCCGCCTCCAACATTGTGTTATGGCTGAATCTGTACGGGGCGGTTCGCCTTTTCAGAAAAACACGGGCCGGAATAGCGGCGGCTTCCTCAGGGGGAAAGACGGAAACAACATGAACGCCTGGTCCCGTGCCGCAGGAGGTGATGGACAGGCCTTGTGGCAGGGACTATAAATAGCACTTGTCTTGGCGGAACCATTAAAAAGAGGGCGGGACATGCCTACCAGAACACTCAATGCCGTGGTCAGTGAGCCTGTTTTCGTGACAGCCGAAGCGATGATTCTGCGGGTGGCGCCGGATGGGTGGGAGTTGCCGGACTATGTCCCGGGGCAGTTTGCCGTTCTCGGCCTGCCGGGCCATGCGCCCCGGATCCCCTTGTCGGACCCCGAAGATGAGCCGCCCGATCCGGACCGCTTCATTACGCGGGCCTACTCCATCGCCTCTTCATCGAAGCAGAAAGAGTACCTGGAGTTCTATATCTCCCTGGTTCGCTCCGGCGCCCTGACGCCCCGGCTGTTCGCCCTCAAGCGGGGACAAAAGGTCCATCTGGGTCCCAAGATCAGCGGCATGTTCACCTTGAATCAGATCCCGGAGGACGCCGACCTGATCCTCATGGGCACGGGCACGGGAATCGCGCCCTATATCAGCATGATCCGGACCTTCATCACGCCGGGCTCATCCAGGCGGTTTGCCGTCGTCCACGGCGCCAGGCACTCATGGGATCTGGGCTACCGGTCGGAGTTGTCCTCCCTGGACCGCATGGTGGAAGGTTTCGACTATGTTCCCATCATCAGCCGGCCAGGCGAGGAGATCATCCCCTGGGGTGGAGAGAGCGGCTATGTGCAGGATGTCTGGAAGCGGGGCATTATTGCTGATTTGTGGGACAGGGAGCCCAGCCCGGACAACACCCACATCTTCCTGTGCGGCAATCCGGGGATGGTCAATGACACCCAAGAGATGCTGGCGGCGGACGGCTACCTGGAGCATACGCGCAAGCAGCCGGGGCAGGTCCATCTGGAGCGCTATTGGTGATGCCTGCCGGGGCTTGCGGCCCTAACAAACGGCTGCCGCGTGCAGGGCCCCGTTCGCCAGGCGCTCCACGCAGAAATCCACGCCACAGACCGGGCAGGTGACGGTGGCGCCCGATGGGGCGTCATCATCGATCTGCATGTGGAACTTGCATACCGGGCAGAGCACGCCGTGGGCGTCGACCCTGTTGAACTGGGGTTTCAGCATGCTGTCCAGCACTTTCCGGTCGCAGTCCTGGGCGGGCAGGCCCTTGCGTATCCAGTCCTCCACGATGCTGGCCTCGTTCACGTCGCCGATGAAGATGGCCCCCGCCGCCTTGCCGTCCTTGTATACCATCTTCTTGTAGATGTAAGGCATTTCGTCATAGGGATAGTCGCCGGAATCCCCGGAGACGCCCTCCCCTTCCGCCGCGCTCGATCCGAGGCAGACGATATCCAGGTCCAGCACCTTGGTTCTTACCGAGGGGATGTCGTCATAGGTGAGGTAGTCGCCCGCCATATTGGCGCCGGCGATATTTCCCTGTTTCCAGGCGCGCAGCCAGCCCAGGCGGGCGGCCGTATTCGCCGCCGGCTCGGCGGCGATCTGGGCGATGTCTCCGGCGGCGAAGACATTCTCCATGTTGGTCCTGAGGGCCCTGTCCACCAGGATGCCGTGGTCGACGGAGAGCTCGCCCTGGGTCAGATAATCCAGCACCGGCGTCTGGGGCGCGGTGACCACCAGGAGATCCGCGGGGATGTTCTTCCCATCGTTGACCATGACGGAGCGCAGTGCGCCGTCCTCCTTGTTGAGCATGTGGATGGGGGCGTTCTTCACCAGCTCCACCCCTTCCCGGCGCAGGAGGTCTTCCAGGATGCCGGAGGCGGCGGTGTCCAGGGTCCCGGGCCAGAATCTCGCCTCGGGCAGCACCAGGGTGCATTCGATGTCGTTGCCGAGAAGGGCCTTGATGACGCTCAGGGACTGGAAGCTTGCGCCATAGACCACGGCCTTGCGCGCCGATCCGACAACGGATCCGATGGCCTGGGCGTCCGCCAGGTGGTCCATGTAAATCACCCCGGACATATCGCCTTTGTCGCAGGGGAGCTTGCGGGCCTGCACGCCGAATGCGATCAGCAAGCGGTCGAAGGGGATCACCTGGTTGGTGCTCAGCAGGGCTTTCTGCTCCCGCAGGCGCAGCTCCTTCAGCCGGACCCCGGCCTTGTACCGGATGCCGAGATCGGCGACCCATCCCTTGTCCTTGCCCGCAGCCTGGACTGCGCTTTCGCTGCGGCCGATCATGTCGGCCAGCATGGGCCGGGCGAAGAAGGGGGCCGCCTGCCCTTCCACCACGGTGATTTCACCGCCGGCGTCTTTTTTGCGAATGGCCTTGGCCGCCCTTCTGCCGGTGATGCCGGCGCCAAGAATCAAGTATTTGCTCATGCCTTTGTCTCCGCTTGCTGGCTTTGCGCGGGCCTGCTGAAAACATGTTTCCGGACAGGCCCGGGGGAAATGCGTCTCAATCGATATCTATGTTCTGCGGCTCACAAAGATTGGAGTCGTATACGGACAGGCGCCCACAGTTCTTGCAGATGTATTCCAGCCGGTTCAGCATGGGGGTGCAGACATGCCGGGCGTTGTCCACGGTCTTGTGGCAGAACTCGCACTCGAACGGGACGCCGCCCTCGAAGGGGTGGCACATGTGGCCCCGGCCGCTGGCCCGTTTGTTACAGGTCGGGCAGGTGTAGGTTTTGATGTATTCTGAACTCATTGGCATGGCCTCCTTGAAACCCTGTAGCGCTGTGCGGGATGTTGGTGTCGGCCGCCAATATATACCAGATTCCTATTCCCTTGAAGGAGCGGGGATATGCGGCGGCCGGATTAATCATAGCAAGGGGACGCACAATATAACAACAATTTTGTTGACATGGCGTCATGCCGCGCCTGTCTCTCAAGCCTTCCGGTAGATTTGCGCGCCGGTTTTCCTGAATTCCTCGGCCTTGTCCCTGAGGCCTTCTTCCAGTGCGGACTCGACGTCGGCTATGCCCTTGCCCTCGGCGTAATCCCGCACCTCCTGGCTGATTTTCATGGCGCAGAAATGGGGGCCGCACATGGAGCAGAAATGCGCCACCTTGGCGGATTCCGCGGGCATGGTTTCGTCGTGGTAATCCCGCGCCCGCTCCGGGTCCAGCCCCAGGTTGAACTGATCCTCCCAGCGGAACTCGAACCGCGCCTTGGACATGGCGTTGTCCCGGATCTGGGCGCCGGGGTGCCCCTTGGCCAGATCGGCGCCGTGGGCGGCGATGCGGTAGGTGATGATGCCCTCGCGCACGTCCTCCTTGTTGGGCAGGCCCAGGTGCTCCTTGGGGGTCACGTAACAGAGCATGGCGCAGCCATACCAGCCGATCTGGGCCGCGCCGATGCCGGAGGTGATGTGGTCATAGCCGGGGGCGATGTCGGTGATCAGCGGCCCCAGGGTGTAGAAGGGGGCGTCATAGCATTCCTTCAGCTCCTTATCCATGTTCTCCTTGATCATCTGCATGGGCACATGGCCCGGACCCTCGATCATCACCTGCACGTCATGGCGCCAGGCGATCTGGGTGAGTTCGCCCAGGGCCTCCAGTTCGCCGAACTGGGCGGCGTCGTTGGCGTCGGCCAGGGAGCCGGGGCGCAGGCCGTCCCCCAGGGAGAAGGCCACGTCGTAGGCCTTCATGATATCGCAGATCTCCTCGAAGTGGGTGTAGAGGAAGTTTTCCCGGTGATGGGCCAGGCACCATTTGGCCATGATGGAGCCGCCGCGGGAGACGATGCCGGTGAGCCGGTCCGCCGTCAGCGGCACGTGGCGCAGCAGCAGGCCGGCGTGGATGGTGAAATAGTCCACCCCCTGCTCCGCCTGCTCGATCAGGGTGTCCCTGACGATCTCCCAGGTCAGCTCCTCGGCCTTGCCGTCCACCTTCTCCAGGGCCTGGTAGACGGGCACGGTGCCGATGGGCACCGGGGAGTTGCGCAGGATCCACTCCCGGGTCTCGTGGATGTTCTTGCCGGTGGAGAGGTCCATGATGGTGTCCGAACCCCAGCGGATGCCCCAGACCATCTTCTCCACCTCCTCCTCGATGGAGGAGGTGACGGCGGAATTGCCCAGGTTGCCGTTGATCTTCACCAGGAAGTTGCGCCCGATAATCATGGGCTCCACTTCGGGATGATTGATATTGGCGGGGATGATGGCGCGGCCGGCGGCTATTTCGCTGCGCACGAATTCCGGGGTGATCTCGCTGGGGATGTTGGCGCCGAAGTTCTGGCCCGGATGCTGCCGCAGAAGCTTGCGGTAGGCGGGATCCAGGCGCAGTTCGTTCAGGCGCTGGTTCTCCCGGATGGCCACGTACTCCATCTCGGGGGTGATGATGCCGCGCCGGGCATAGTGCATCTGGGTGACATTGTGACCCGCCTTGGCCCGGCGGGGCCTGCGGATATGCTCGAAGCGCAGGGGGGCCAGCGCCGGATCGGCGGCCCGCTGCCGGCCGTAGCTGGAGCTGGGACCGGCGAGCTCTTCGGTGTCTCCCCGCTCCGCGATCCAGGCGTGGCGCACATCGGGCAGCCCGCGGAGCAGATCGATTTCAACATCCGGGTCCGTATAGGGGCCGGAGGTGTCGTAAACCGGGATGGGGGGGTTTTTCTCGCTGCCGAAGATGCCGGAGGTATCGGACTGGCTGATTTCACGCATGGGCACCCGGAGATCGGGTCGGGAGCCCTGGACGTAAATCTTTCTCGACCCCGGGAAGGGCCGGGTGATCTCTTCTGAAAGGCGGGCGGTTTTCCGAACGAACTCTTCGGGAATGGCGCTCATGTTTTCTTCCTCAACAACTGCAATGGGGGTGCCGGCCGTGGTCGGAATATTCCGGCTTGATCAGGGGCAATGATACCAACTTAAGGATGCGTTTCCGAAAAAACCTCGGATCCCCGCCTTGAATCCCCCCCCAGGCTTGCCTGGGGGAGGCAAAATCCGTACGCTAGGCGGCCAATCGACTCCATATTAATCAGGCAGGGGAATTCCATGGCCGAAAACAATATCGAACAAGCCCGTTTCAACATGGTTCAGCAGCAGATCCGGCCCTGGGAGGTACTGGACCAGCAGGTGCTCAGCACCCTCACCGGGGTGCCGCGGGAGGATTTCGTTCCCGATGGCTACCGTAACGTCGCCTTCGCCGACATTGAAATCCCGCTGGGACATGGCGAGCATATGATGAAGCCCGTCATCGAGGCCCGCATGTTGCAGGCCCTGGCGGTGCGGCCCACGGACAAGGTGCTGGAAATCGGCACCGGCAGCGGTTTCATTACCGCCTGCCTGGCCTCCCTGGGCGGCTATGTCACCAGCCTCGACATTCATGCCGACTTCACTGCCCAGGCCCATGCCAGGCTGGAGAAGCTGGGTTTGCGCAACGTCACGGTGAAAACGGCCGACGCCCTGGCCATCCCCTCCGACAACCGCTCCTTCGATGTCATTGCCGTCACCGGATCCGTGCCGGACCCGAAGGCGGTGGAGCTGCTGCAAAACCAGCTCAACATCGGCGGCCGCCTGTTCGTGATCGTCGGCGAGGCCCCCGTCATGGAGGCCTGCCTGATCACCCGCGTCGGCGATAACCAATGGCGCCGGGAAATGCTGTTCGAAACCGAGATCGCGCCGCTGGTGAATGTGGCGGCGCCGGAGCCCTTTACATTCTGAACCGGGGTTTCGGGCAGCCAGGCTGCTGCGCTGAATCAGGCCCACCGGGAGCACCATGCCAGAACCCATCACCGATATAACCGGCTATATGAACGGCGTGGGCGCCCGGGCCCGCGCCGCATCCCGTGCGCTCGCCCGCGCCGGCACCGCCGCCAAGGATGAGGCCCTGCTCGCCATCGCCGCGGATCTCGATGCAAACCGGGAACAGCTCATCCGGGAGAATGAGAAGGACCTGGAGAGCGGCGTCCGGAAAGGCCTGGATGCCGCCCTGCTCGATCGCCTGGAGCTGACGCCGGGCCGTATCGACGGCATGATCGAAGGCCTGCGCCAGATCGCCGCCCTGCCTGACCCGGTGGGCGGGATCAGCGATCTCAAGTACCGCCCCAGCGGCATCCAGGTAGGCCGCATGCGTGTGCCCCTGGGCGTGGTGGGAATCATTTACGAATCCCGCCCCAACGTGACCGCCGATGCGGCCGCGCTCTGCCTGAAATCGGGCAATGCCACCGTGCTGCGTGGCGGCTCCGAGGCCTTCCACTCCAACCAGGCCATCGCCGCCGGCGTGCGTCGCGGCCTGGAGCAGGCAGGCCTGCCGGCGGACGCCGTGCAGGTGGTCGCCACCACCGACCGGGCCGCCGTGGGCGCCCTGATCACGATGCCCGAATTCGTGGACGTCATAATCCCCCGTGGCGGCCGGAGCCTGATCGAACGCATCAGCAACGAGGCCCGGGTGCCCGTTATCAAGCACCTGGACGGCATCTGCCACCTCTATATCGATGACGAAGCCGATCTGGAAAAGGCCCTGCAAGTGGCCTTCAACGCCAAGACCCAGCGCTATGGCACCTGCAATACCCTGGAGACACTGCTGGTGGCCGAGGATATCGCCGAGACGGTTCTGCCGGAGCTGGGCGGCATGTACCGGGAAAAGGGCGTCGAGCTGCGCGGCTGTGAAACCACCCGCCGCCTGCTGCCCTACGCCGTGGCGGCTACCGACGAGGATTGGGATACGGAATATCTGGCGCCCATCCTGTCGATCCGGGTGGTCAAGGATCTGGACGAGGCCCTGGACCACATCAACCGGCACAGCTCCCGGCACACCGAATCCATCATCACCGAGAACTACACCAGGGCGCGGCGCTTCCTGCGCGAGGTGGATTCCAGCTCCGTGATGGTCAACGCCTCCACCCGCTTCGCGGACGGCTTCGAATACGGCCTGGGAGCGGAGATCGGCATCAGCACCGACAAGTTCCACGCCCGGGGTCCTGTTGGACTGGAAGGACTGACCTCGCTCAAATTCATCGTGTTGGGCGATGGGCATATCCGTACGTAGGAGCGGCGCCCTCGCCGCGACTCGAGCGCCGAAATCGCGGCGAGGGCGCCGCTCCTACGCGACCGATCGATGATCGGCATCCTGGGCGGCACCTTCGACCCCATCCACTACGGTCACCTGCGCCCGGCGCTGGAGATACAGCAGGCGCTGGGGCTGGATGAGATCCGTTTCATTCCGCTGCGCGACCCGCCCCACCGTGAGCACCCCCTCAGCACCCCGGCGCAGCGTCTGGCCATGTTGCAGGCCGCCATCAAGGGGCAGCCCGGCTTCCGCATAGACCAACGGGAGCTGGAGCGGGAAGGCATATCCTATACGGTCCGTACCCTGCGCTCCTTGCGCAAAGAGGCGGGTGCGGCGCCGCTGTGCCTGCTTCTTGGCACGGATGCCTTCCACGGCTTCCCCCACTGGCACAAGCCGGAAGAGATCCTGCAACTGGCCCACCTGGTCGTTATGCAGCGCCCCGGTGAATCCCAACCCGGAATGACCGGTCTTTTGGGCGCCAGGCCTGCGGAATCGGTAAACGAACTGCGCATGGCGCCCGGCGGGTGCATCCTGTTCCGGACGGTCAGCCAGCTTGAGATCTCCTCCAGCGCCATCCGGGGGATGATCCGCAACGGCCTCAGCCCCCGCTATTTGCTGCCGGACGCCGTGCTGGAAATCATCGAAAACCAGCGGCTATACCGCTCTTGAGCCGGGCGTAAAAGTAAGAATCGGCCGGCAACATTCAAGGCAAAACCGCCAATATCGGTTATCATTAACCACTGAGGCCCGTGAACCGGACCACTCCGACCACAGGAACATGCATGCAAGTTGAAGAATTACGCGATCTGGTAATCAAAGTACTCGAAGACATGAAGGCCAAAGACATCACTGTCATAGATGTCCGAGGCAAGACCAGTATCACCGATATCATGGTGATCGCCAGCGGCACCTCCGACCGCCACGTCAAATCCATTGCCGAAACCGTTGCTTTTCAGGCCAAATGCGCCGGCGAGGCGCCGTTGGGCCTGGAGGGTGTGGAGGAAGGCGAGTGGGCGCTGGTGGATCTCAATGGCGTCGTGGTCCACATCATGTTGCCCAAGGTGCGGGATTTCTACCAGCTCGAACGGCTTTGGAGTATGGATATTCCATGCGCAGACAAGATCGCCGAACCCCTCTGATGGTGTAAAAAAGCCCCTTTTCGGGCTTTTGAAGCACAGCAGTCATACATGAAGATCCTCGTTTTCGTGTTGTCTTTCCTGATGACAGGCATCCTGTGTGCCGATGAAAGCACCGCATGCCTTTTGAAATATTATGATGAATACACCGCCAACCGCCTGGCCTTGTTCGAGCAAGCGGGAATCGTATATAAGGCGAAATATGCCAGAAAATACAAGGTGTATGCCCCCGTGCTTGAAAGCCATGCCTTGTTTGCCAAAGTCAATCGCTACGTATTTCATTACCTGGTGAAAAATGACATCGGCAGGCTGAAGCTGCGGCACGGATTCACGAATTCCGTGCCGCCCTGGATCAGGGATGCCTGTACCGGTAAAAAATGCATCAATGCCTTATATGTGGAGTTGACCAGGTTTCCCGAGTTCGTGGAGCTTTACAGCCGCTGGGAAAAGGCCGAGGAAAGATCCGCGGCGGCTTATAAAGACAGCGGGATCACTCAGGCCGGCAAGATATATTTGAACCTTTTGGGGGAAGAGAGCGTACTGCCTTACGCCATAAAAGACATGAGCTATTATGGTCTCAAGGTCACCCAATTGATTTGTGAATAAAATGGCGTAAGATAGCGGTGGCTTTTGAGATTGTCGTTCATGCGTACGCTGATTATATTTCGAGCGCCATATAACATAGAGGAGGTTGGAAGATGAGCAAAAAGTCCATGCTGGTAAGGCTGGCGGCCGTCACTTTGGGGCTGGGCCTGGTCTCCGGTTGCGCGACCACGGAACAGCTGAACAAGTTGCAGGCGGATGTCACCAGGGCCCAGGAGACGGCGGATGCTGCGCTGGCTGCGGCAAATGGGGCCAACAGCGCCGCTGCTGACGCCCAACGTCAGGCCGATGCGGCCTTGTCCGCCGCCAATCGTGCTGAAAGTACGGCGGCGTCCGCCGAGCGCGCTGCTTCAGCGTGCAGCGAGAAGTGCAGCCGCATGATGGAGAAAGGGTTCGCCAAATAAGATCCGGCCGTTGCGGCAGGCCCGTCTTCGCTTGCCGGCTTGAGAGGCGAAACGGGTCTGTTGCAAACAGGGGTGGTGGCTCCGGCTGGCTGCTGAATCTTGACTAGGGCAGATCCAGCGCCCTCTCCATGCTCATAAAACCGGGCAGGCTTGCCCGTTTCTCCCGTCCCGGTCCGCTTCCGTTATGCGCCAGCACCCGGTTCAGCGGTGTAGGCACGCCGGTTTGTTCCAGGGCGATCCTCTGTACCCGTTTCCAGTTCAGTGCGCCCGGCTTGGCGTCGCCATAGGCGGTGATGATGGCCTTGACCAGCGGCGTCAGATTGTTTCCTTCCGCGCCCAGTTGCTCGCTAAGCGGTGGATGGGCTTCCACAAACAAGGTGTCTCCGAACCACCCCACCTTATAGGGTTGGTTGATGATGCGGACGGGTGTTCCCACGGAGACCCGGGGGAAGAGGGCCTCGATATCCTCCGGATAGAGCCGGATACAACCATGGCTCACGCGCATGCCCACACCCCAGGGCTGGTTGGTGCCGTGCAGCAGGTATTGGGTGCGGTTCAGCCGCAGGGCGTAGCGTCCCAGGGGATTGTCCGGGCCGGGCGGCACCACTTCGGGCAGAATATCCCCCCGGGCCGCGTGTTCCTCGCGGATGGATTTCGGGACCCGCCATGAGGGGTTGGGCTTTTTTGCCACGATGTGCATGTTGCCGGTGGGCGTGGCCCAGCCTTCCCGGCCGATGCCCAGGGGGTGGGTGACAACCCGGTCTTCCCCCGGTGGATAGTAATAGAGCCGTAATTCGGCCAGGTTGATGACAATGCCCGTGCGCGGCCCCGGAGGCAGAATAAAGCGTGTCGGCACGGTGATCACAGCGCCTTTGCCCGGCAGCCAGGGGTCGACCCCGGGATTGGCGGCGACGATCTCCCGATAGCCGAGGTCATATTTTCGTGCGATGTCGGAGAGGGTGTCTTCGTAGCGGGTTTGAACCCGCAAGACCTTTCCGATGACGGCCTGGCCGGGAGGCGGCAAGGGAAAATCGGCCGCATGGCCGGCCGCCGCAAAAAGCCCCAGCAGAGCGGCGATCAATATCGGTATCCTGGACGGTTCTGTGGTCGGCTTCATATGGGCGGGGCTGAGTGGACAATATAACTCTATTGTTGCATATCTGCCGCAGGTTTAACCCGCATTTCTCACCAGGATTTGGATTTTTGGGGCAAGCTGGCGAAGCAGGTTGGACGATCGGCCGCCGAAGCATAGCCGTAGCTATGGTTCAAGGCTGATCGTTCAAGATGCGAAGCCAGATTGTTCCAAAAACCAAATA
>DRKS01000068.1 GCA_011051655.1 Sedimenticola sp. | reverse complement strand
CCTTTGATGATTTTCTTGAAGAGGAAGGTGTGCTTGCGGAAGCGGAAGCCATTGCCGTCAAGCGCGTGATCGCTTACCAGCTCAAGGAACTCATGAAGGAGCAGAAGCTGACCAAGACCCAACTGGCCAAGCGGATGAAAACCAGCCGCTCCGCCCTGGAACGGCTGCTCGATCCCGACAATCCTTCGGTTACGTTGCTGACCCTGGAACGTGCCGCCAGGGCCTTGGGTAAGAGCATCCGGGTCGAGCTCGCGGCCTAGTCATTAACCACTGGAAGCTCAAGCTCTTTGGCTTACATAGCCGATTGAGCTACGAGTTTCCGGTCATGGGGCAGTCCGTGAAGCTAACTTTCATCCGCTCGCCATCCTCCTCGATATGGATCAGTCCAATTTCCTCAGGGTCAGAAGCCGGTATCAGTGAGGATCCCGCCGTCATGGCTATTTCGAGGTGTCGGCAGAAATATCATCAAACTCAAATTCAATAGCATTCTGTGGTCGTACGAGTTCAAATTGAAAGTCAAACATAGGGGGCTTCTTGTGGTCCATAGAGTTTGGAAAATGCCGTGAATCTTATTTGGCTGCGGATGCATACAGCGCTACCTGTGGAATCCCAGCCATTCCAGAATCCCCTCCAAGGCCTCCAGAGAGTAGAAGTATGTTTTTGGTAAATCTGGTGAGGTTCAGGTCCTCTCCCCGGCACCATACAGCACTGATCTTCAAGGGCCTGCATAAGCAGGCCTTTGCCCCCTCTCAGGCAACTCCCAGAATGCAGGCGGATATGCGCTCATCGGGCGGGGCCAGTACCGGAAAGTCCTTGAATCCCTCGCGGATCTGGGGGCCCAGCCTGTCCTCCGCGGCGATGAGATCCCGCCTGATGTCCTTGAGCAGCAGGGGCTTGCTGCGGGGCCGCTTCAGACGCTCATACCAAATCGGGCGGATGAGATCCAGCCAGCGGGCGGCCACTTCGTCCCAGTCCGGCTGATGGCCGGGATGCGGTTCGCGCAGCATGTCGAGTATGGCCCGGTAATGATCCAGGGCTTCCTGGTCGTGACGCCCGGCCGCATCCTTGAGGAAGTGATCGAGCACGAACCCCATTTCCTCCAGGGCCCGCTGTTTCTTGCGCGGCAGAAGCGTCCGCTCCGCATCGCTCAGCCGGGCGATAAAACGCGCAAGCTGGTCGGCGGCCCCGGCATCCATGGGTAAATCCTCCACCGTTCCGGACAGGCGCTGGCGCAGACCCTCGCTTACGGCTCCAAGCTCGGTTACGGCAGCTTCCGCAAAGCCGGTGAAGAGTACCCAATAGGGCGCCCGAAAGGTCCCTCCGGCGAGGCAGAAGAAGGCCCAGGGCCCGCCCGCGCGGACGACGCTGACCCGCGAGAGAACCCCGCCGGCGGCGCGCCGGCCAGCCTCGTAGGTCCCGGCGTCGACCAAGGCGTCGGCGCCTTCCAGGAGCGCACGGACGGGTTCGAAGGCGTCATGGATTCCGTCCCACTGCGCCTCCCGGGCGCGCTCCTCGTACTCGGCGATGATCTCCTCCGCGCGCAATGGCCTCGGGGCCGCGCTCAACATCGCATCGGGAAGGGGCATGTTCGATCCCAACAGGCTGTCGACGGTTTCATAACGCTCCACGAAGTGCTCATCCGAGGAGAGCGCAAATTCCGGCGCATCCCCGGGCCACCAGGCCTCGATTGTTTCATGGGGACTGTCCATGCGGTCGACGCGGCCGGCGCGCTGCTCGGCGATGCGCACCACGCTGGGCATGTCCAGGTGCACCATGCAGGAGGCCTGCTGAAGATTCACCCCCTCGGCAAGACTGTCCGAGCACAGGCCGATGAGGTTGCGGCAGGAGGAGCCCGGCTGAAACGCCCTGAGGACCCTGGACCGCTCCGAGGCCGGGTCACCCGTGGCGATTACCGTCTCCTGGCCGGGGGACTGCACGCCGATCTGGCGCCGGATCTCCGCCAGCGTAATGGGGCTGCGGTCGAAGGCGAGGACGAGACGATGGCGCCGGGCCAGCTCCAGCAGCAGGGCCGCCTTCTCCCGCTCCCGCGTTCCGCTCATCCGGCTCACCAGTTGGTAGATGCGCGAATAGATCCGGTGATCGTGATCACAGGCGGCCGCATGGGCGTCGGGATCGGAGAGCCAGTCGGGCAGATCGATATTCAGTTTGTTTACCGGCGGTTTGCCACGGATGCGCCCGAGCCGCGCCATCATGTTTCCGGTTTCGCCATGCTTTTGAAAATCCTTCAGATCGAAATCCGCGATCGCCTGGCGGGTCCCGACGACATGCTCCGCCAGGGCCAGCCGGGAAGAGCGCAGCAGGGCCATGATGAGATAACGCGCTATCTTCTTGGCCGAATGCAGGCGGCTGTTCAGATAGGTCTCCTCGGACCAGCCCTGGCGCAGCAGGACCTCGGGCATCTCCAGGGGGCGCACGAAATGGGAGACCGCGAAGAGCTCATCGGCGAGCCGCCGGATCCCGGCCGCCAGGGCGCGGTCCGCTTCGGGTTCGTTCAGGGCGTAGGTCCTGGGCCGGTGCGCCGGGAAGCGGCAGGGACGGCCGTCCTTGTCCCGGTAGGCCTCCGGCTCCCGGTCGATGAGGGCATTGAGCATCCTCTTGGTGCGGCGCACCGTGAACTTCTGGATCTCGGCCCGCAGGGTGGCGATCTCCTCCTCCGTCAGGGAACGGTTGATATCCCGCACGCCGAGCATTTTCTTGAAGGCCCGCAGGGTCGCCGGCTCGAGATTGTCCGCCCCCAGCATGTCGGCGATGCGCAGCAGGTCGATGACGCTGCGGTTGATGGGGGTGGCCGTGAACAGCAGCACATGATCGGCCATGTTGCGCAGCAGATGCTGGGTGCGGTTGGACTTCAGGTTCAGGAAGTTGTGGCCCTCGTCCACGCACAGGATCTGGGCGCGGCGCAGCGACTCCAGGGTAAGCTCGTGCCTGCCGCTGCGCACATGGCTGAGGGCGCCGTGGGAGAAGGTCTCCAGGTGGGCACCGGCGTAGGTCGCTTCCCACTGCCAGTTCTCCTCCACCACCGGCGGGCAGACCATGAGGGCCTTGCCCTTGCGCAGCCGGCCCGAACGGGCGATCCGTTCCAGGATGGCCCGTATCAGATGGACCCCCAGGCGGGTCTTGCCGGAGCCGGTGGCGTCGGCGACGAGGACGCTGCCCTGGCGGGAAAGCACATACAGGGCCTGGGCGATGCCCTGACGCTGGGCGGGCCAGAGCTCGGCCTCCCCCGGCAGGCAACCGTCCTGCACAAAGGCGCTGGCCCAGTCGCCCTCCAGCAGCTCGGCGCAGGCCCTCGCCAGGGCCTCCCGCCACGACACCTTGCGCAGTAGGTCTCGCAGCAGGGCGATGAGTTCGTCATTGTAGTCCCGCCCCAGTTCCCAGTAGTTCTCCGCAATCCGCCGCACCTCCTGGTAGCGGGCGGAGTCCCTGGCGGAGGAGAAGCGGGCATTGGCCTCCAGTTGCCTGTCGAGGCCGGGAGAGGTGAAGTTGCTGGAGCCCAGGGTCGCCCCTTCGTCGCCCACATAGATCTTGGCGTGGAGCCGGCGGCCCGGATCGGAAAGATAGCGCGCCAGCACCCGGCGCTGCTTGAGACGTTCGAGGCACTGAATCAGCCTGGCGCTGAGCAACAGGGAAATGCCCCGATCCAGCCAGTAGCGCTCCACCTCCCGCGGAAAGGAATAGCCCCGCACCTCGTAGCTCTCGCGGCGGGAGGGGAAGGGCTCGAAACCCAGCAGCAGGCGAACCTGGGACTCCGGCGGGCAATCGGCGATGAAGTCGATGAGCCTGTCCAGGGAGGCATAGCCGGTGACAATGAGCGGGCTTCGGGCGGCGCGGAGGTCGGCAAGCACCCGCTCCCCGACCCTGCGCCGGTCCACGTTCAGGGGAAAGCGACCCTCTTCCGGCCAGGCGAGGCGGTAGGCCCCGGCATCCACCGGCGTCTCGCCGGCGAAAAGATCGAAGGTATGGGTATCGCGTTTCCCCCTGCTCAAGTCCGCGCTCCTGCGGCTGTCGGGTCACCACCGCACCCTCGCGCGGAGAAGGCGGCAGCGGTCCTCGGCCGGATCCTGCCTGGGGATGGGGATATCTGAAAGAGCGCCATTGAAAACCCTGCCGTTGTAACCGGCATCGATCATGACGCAATCCAGCGCCACCCGCCAGCCCCCGGGGCGCGGAACAACCCCCGCTGCACGCGCTTGAAAGAGGGGGAACCCTCGGGGAGGCCCTGGATTGTTTTAAAGTATATTCCCCCCATGCCGATAGCGGGAGACGGGAATGCGGTTCTGATAAAACAGATTTCCTGATGGCGCAACACCACCCGGGAGTGTTGCCAAGGAGAAAAACATGCCAGCCAGAAAAGAATCTGCTCCTTCCCCGCCGGACGGCGGGAAACACCGCCTGGAGCGGCGGAGAGGGGACCGCGGGAACGAGGATTACTTCAGCCCGGAGTGGGAAACGAAAACCGCCATATCCTGCATCCTGGACATCACCCTGAAACCCATAAGCTTCCGCCAGCAACTCAAGGAAATCCTCGATGTCCTGGTCTCCATCTCCTGGCTGAGGGTGGAAAAGAAAGGCGCCATCTTTGTCGCCAACAGCCGCCGTGAACTGGTGCTGGCGGTCCAGCACGGGCTGCCCGCCCAATTGCAGGAAGCATGCGCCAAGATCCCCTTTGGCCGCTGCCTGTGCGGCAAGGCGGCCGCAACCGGGACCATTCTGTTCCGGGACTGCGTGGACCATGACCATGACATCCGGTTCGACGGCATGGCGAACCACGGTCACTACAATATCCCGCTGCTGGCCAACGACAATGAGACCATCGGCGTCATCGTCTTATACCTCGAACACGGCCATCCGCCCCATCCGGAAGAAGCGAATTTCATGGAGATGCTGGGACGCACCGTTTCCAACATCCTGCTGAACCGGAATCTTCAGCTCAGGGCGGAGATCAACCGCATCCGGCTGCAGAAGGCCCAGCTCGACATCCTGCACAAACTGGTGGCCGCCTCGGAGTTCCGTGACAACGAAACGGGCGAGCACATCAAGAGGATGAGCCAGTATTCCGTCGTGATCGGCCGCAGGATCGGGCTGGGAGACGACCAGCTCGAACTGCTCGAGCAGTCCGCCCCGATGCACGATATCGGGAAGGTGGGCATCGCCGACGAGATCCTCCTCAAGCCCGGGCGGTTGACGGCCGAGGAGTTCACCGCCATGCAGCAGCATACGCTGATCGGGGCGAGGATCCTGTCGGGCTCCCACCCCTTGATAGAGGCCAGCCGGCAGATCGCGCTGTCCCATCATGAAAAATGGGACGGCAGCGGATATCCCAAGGGGCTTGCGGGTGAGGATATTCCCCTGTTCGGCCGTATCTGCGCCCTGGCGGATGTCTTCGATGCGCTGACGACGAAACGCCCCTACAAGGATGCCTGGCCCCTTGAAAAGGCCTTGTCCTGCATCAAGGAAGACGCCGGTACCCACTTCGACCCGGCGCTGGTGGATGCACTGCTGGACAGCCTGCCGGAAATCCTGGAGATCAAGGCCCTTTATGACGAGGGCAACGAGGGCGGCGACAGGAAAAAGATACTGGAACAAAAGCCGGTCTCCAATGAAATACTGACCTGGCGGGACAGCCTGTCCGTCGGCGTGGACTTCATGGACCACCAGCACCAGTATCTCATCAATCTCATCAACCGGATTCATCTGGCCATAGAGCAGCTCGATACCAGAGAAATCGTCGACACCCTCCTCGACATGAATGCCTACGCCGAGGTCCACTTTGCCGAAGAAGAGGAACTGATGCGGCGGCATAGGTATCCCGGCCTGGACGCCCATATCCGCCTGCATCAGGGCTTCATCCGGCAGGCGGAAGCATTTCTCAACGACCTGGAAACGGCGCCGCTGGCCACCACCTCCGAAGTCTCCCGGTATCTGATCGACTGGCTGGTCGAACATATCCAGAAACACGATTCCCGATACGGGCGTTTTATAGCGGAACAGGCCGGCCAGTAAGGCATCGCCGCAGCCACTGAGGCGACTGGCCCCGAAACCCACCGACCCCCCGGCCCCGCCGCCACCGGCGTGACGCCGGTTCATGCGCTTCGGCCTGCATGACCCCGGCGCCCCCTCATTGAAGCCCACTTGACGGCCACTCTAAGTTCGCATATAAGTTACTCAAATTAGGGGGACTTTCTGATTTCTCATGGCTGACGACAGCGCTTTTGAAAAAGCTGCGGCTTTTATCGCCCAGGCGGGATTGCTCCCCCCGCGGCCGGCTCCAGGGAACACACGGATGGGCAATGAGCGTCGTTGACGTTAAAAAACTGCTCGAAGAAATTTCCCCGGGAAACCCCTGCGGCGAAAACCTCGAATACGACCCGGCCTTCGATGAACTCCAAAGAGAGAGCCAGGGCAAACCGGAACAGCAGATTGGAGAGACGGTTATACCCGGCGAGCCCCCCGATTGGAAAAAAGTACGGACCGACGCACTCAAGCTGTTCGCCAGAACCAAGGATCTGCGCATAGCGGTACTCCTCACCCGGGCGCTGTTGAACACCGGTGGTTTCG
Source organism: Sedimenticola sp. (assembly GCA_011051655.1). Lineage (GTDB taxonomy): Bacteria > Pseudomonadota > Gammaproteobacteria > Chromatiales > Chromatiaceae > DRKS01. The sequence continues at coordinate 10,712 of DRKS01000068.1, read as the reverse complement.
CGGGCCTGAGGGACGGCCTTGAGCTGATAACGCAACTGCTGCGGCAATATTGGGATTCCGTTCACCCGCAGCTTGACCCCCAGGAAAACGATGACCCCACATTACGGCTGAACACCCTCGCCGCCCTGTGCGATCATGCAACCATATTGCACGAACTGCGGGACACCCCCATGGTCGACTCCCGCACCTTCGGCCGGTTTTGTCTCCGTGACATGGAGATGGCCTCCGGCAAGCTTGCCGCCCCCGCCGGCGATGAACACCCGGCCCCGCAGTCCGCCGAAATCGACGCCGCCTTCCTGGACTGCGACCCGGAGCAGTTGCAAAATACCGCCGATGCGGTGAATGCCAGCCTGGAACACATCGGCGCCATCGAGAAGCTGCTCGCCGAGAACATCGGACCGGAGCAGGCGACTGACCTGGATGAGCTCAGATCCGTGCTAACCGAGGTGCAACAGATCATGTCGGACAAACTCGCAAACCATGGAGCAGAGGACAGTTCGGCGGGCGACACCGCTTCGGCCCGGGAACCGGCGCCCGCGCCGGCCCAGCCCCTGAGCGGCGGAATAAACAGCCGTGAAGACATCATCCGGGTATTGGACAGCGCCTGTGACTATTTCGCCCGGAACGAACCATCCAGTCCCGTACCACTGTTGCTGCGCCGCGCCCAGCGGCTGATATCGAAAGACTTCATGGCCATTATGGAAGATATCGCACCCAACGCCATCTCCCAGGTCGAAGCGATCCGCGGGCCGGATACAAAGACATGACAACATTCAGTTCAGGGTAAAATTACAAGGGCGCCAACCCAAAACGAGTCATCGAGACAAACCGGTAGATCCTCAAAGCGAGTGGAGGTGTATTGTGGCATTACAGAGCAGCCAAAAATTCATAGCGCGCAACCGCGCACCGCGGGTCCAGATCGAATACGAAGTAGAGCTTTATGGCGCGGAAAAAATGATCCAGCTACCCTTCGTCATGGGCGTGCTGGCCGACCTTTCCGGCAAACCCGCGGAGCCCCTGCCACCCGTTGCCGACCGCAAGGCGCTTGAGATCGACGTAGACAACTTCGATGACCGGCTCAAGGCCATGAAGCCACGGGTGGCGTTCCGGGTGCCCAACACCCTCACCGGCGAAGGCGAAATCAATGTCGACATCTCCTTTGAAAGCATGGACGACTTCTCCCCCGCCGCCGTGGCCCGCAAGGTGGACGCCCTCAACAAGCTGCTGCAGGCAAGAACCCAGTTGTCCAACCTGCTGACCTACATGGATGGAAAAACCGGCGCGGAGGAATTGATCGCCAAGGCGTTGAACGATCCCTCCCTGTTGCAGGCGCTCGCATCTGCGCCAAAACCGGAGGATGAAGCACAATCAGAATCGACCCCTGCGGAGGAGCAATAGAAATGGCTGAAACCGATACCGAGGCCCAGGTCCAGGCCGAAGCGGCAACCATCGAGGCCGACGAATTCTCCGCCCTGCTGCAGAAAGAATTCAAGCCCAAATCAGACCGCGCCAGGGAAGCGGTCGAAAATGCCGTGACCACCCTGGCGGAACAGGCGCTGACCCAGACCCAACTCATTTCCGAGGATTCGGTCAGGTCCATCGAGGCCATGATCGCCGAACTCGACCGCAAGCTGACCGAGCAGGTCAACGCCATCATACATCACGAGGATTTCCAGCAACTGGAGGGCGCATGGCGCGGCCTTCACTACCTGGTAAACAACACCGAAACGGACGAAATGCTCAAGATCCGGGTGCTGAACATCTCCAAGAAGGAACTGGGCAAGACCCTGAAGAAATTCAAGGGCACCGCCTGGGATCAGAGCCCCATTTTCAAAAAAGTATACGAAGAAGAATACGGCCAGTTCGGCGGCGAGCCCTACGGCTGCCTCATCGGCGACTACTACTTCGATCACAGCCCGCCGGACGTCGAATTGCTCGGCGAAATGTCCAAGATCGCCGCCTCCGCCCACGCCCCCTTCATCACCGGGGCGGCGCCGACCCTGATGCAAATGGACTCCTGGCAGGAACTGAGCAATCCACGGGATCTCACCAAGATCTTCCAGACGCCGGAATACGCCTCCTGGCGTTCCCTCAGGGAATCCGAGGACGCGCGCTACATCGGCCTGGCCATGCCCCGCTTCCTGGCCCGCCTGCCCTATGGCGCCAAGACGGACCCGGTGGACGAGTTCGATTTCGAAGAGGATACCGAGGGCGCCCGGCACGACAAGTACACCTGGGCCAATTCCGCCTACGCCATGGCCACCAACATCAACCGGGCATTCAAGCTCTACGGCTGGTGCTCACGCATCCGCGGCGTGGAATCGGGCGGCGCGGTGGAAGGCCTGCCCACCCACACCTTCCCCACGGACGACGGCGGCGTGGACATGAAATGCCCCACCGAGATCGCCATCAGCGACCGGCGCGAGGCGGAACTGGCCAAAAACGGCTTCATGCCCCTCATCCACAAGAAGAACTCCGACTTCGCCGCCTTCATCGGCGCCCAGTCGTTGCAGAAGCCGGCGGTTTACGACGATCCCGACGCCACCGCCAACGCCAACCTGGCCGCCCGCCTGCCCTACCTGTTCGCCAGTTGCCGCTTCGCCCATTACCTGAAGTGCATCGTGCGGGACAAGATCGGCTCCTTCAAGGAACGCGCGGACATGGAGAAATGGCTGAACAAGTGGATCCAGAACTACGTGGAGCCCAGCCCCGCCACAGCATCCGAGGAGGACAAGGCCCGCAAGCCCCTGGCGGCGGCGGAAGTCAAGGTCGAAGAAGTGGAGGGCGACCCGGGATACTACTCCGCCAAGTTTTTCCTGCGGCCTCATTACCAGCTGGAAGGACTGACGGTTTCACTACGGCTCGTGTCCAAGCTGCCTTCGCAAAAAACCTAGGAGTCTGAACACCACACAATAGACCAAGGCCGTCCTGCCGGAGGGCCGAAACGACGAGGAGAATTGAAATGGCATTTGATGCATTCTTAAAAATCGAAGGAATCGACGGGGAGAGCACCGACGACAAACATAGGGACTGGATTGAGATCCTCAGCTACAACCACGGCGTATCTCAGCCCGTTTCATCCGCCAGCGCCACCGGTGGCCGCACCGGCGGCCGGGCCGACTTCCAGGACTTTTCCATTGTCAAAACCGCGGACAAGGCAACCCCGGACCTGAACCTGTTCTGTGCCAACGGCAAGCACATCCCCAAGGTGGAGCTGGAGCTGTGCCTGGCGACGGAAGACAAGCACACCTTCATGAAATATACCCTGGAGGATGTGATCGTAAGCTCCGTAAGCATCGGCGGGGGCGGCGGAGAAGACCGCCCGACGGAATCGGTCACCTTCAGCTATGGCAAGATCAAATGGGAGTACACCCCCATCGATCAGACCGGCAAGGCCGGCTCCGCCACCGACCGGACCTGGGATCTCGAGGCGAACAAGCAGGCATGATCCGGCAAGCGGTATGACCGATACCGTCTTGTCCGGCCAACCTTAATCGATCACCAGCGGACGCCGCCAAGGCGCCCGCCGGCGAGGGAGAAATTCCATGCTTGCCGAGCACAGCCTGCACCAGGGCAACCTCGAAGAGTCACTGGCCCTGCTCCAGGACCAGATCCGCAAAGAACCGTCCAACGCCAAGCACCGGATATTTCTGTTTCAGCTGCTGGCCGTGCTGGGGCAATGGGAGCGGGCGCTGACCCAGCTCAACGTGGTCGCAGACCTGGACGCCGGCGCCCTGGCCATGGTCCAGGCCTACCGGGAGGCCATTCGCTGCGAGGTGCTGCGCTCGGAGGTCTTTGCCGGCGCCCGCTCGCCCCTGGTATTCGGCAAACCGGCCCAGTGGATCGCCCTGCTGACCGAGGCCCTGCGCCTGACCGCCCAGGGAGAGCATGCCCAGTCACAAAAGCTGCGCGATCAGGCATTCGAGCTGGCCCCCGCCACATCCGGCGTCATCGACGGCGCCTCCTTCACCTGGATCGCGGATGCCGACATGCGCATGGGGCCCGTTCTCGAAGCCATCGTCGCCGGGCGTTATTACTGGATCCCTTTCCAGCGCATACGCACCATTCGCATCGAGGAGCCCGCGGACCTGCGCGATATTGTATGGATGCCGGCCCATTTCACCTGGGCCAACGGCGGCGAGACGGTGGGCATGATCCCCACCCGCTATCCCGGCTCGGAGAACAGTGACGACAACCTGATCCGCTCCGCCCGCAAGACCGACTGGATCGAACAGGGCTCTGGCCTGTACATCGGCACAGGGCAGCGCATGCTGGCCACGGATACGGGAGAGTTCCCCCTCATGGACGTCCGCGCCATCGACCTGAACAGCCAGGCGGAGCCGACGGACGACGCCGATCCCGAAGCCGGGGCCTGATCTTCCGATGGCGGAGCTGACGCTGCAGGAGCGCTTGCAACCGTCGCTGCTCGACCGGCTCACGGACGACGAACCGGGCAAAACCCGGGAATCCCGCAACCAGAGCGTCATGTCCCTGCCCAAGCTGCGGGCCGCCGTGCTGAGGGACCTGGCATGGCTGCTCAATGCCGGCGCCTTCAGCCCGGCGGAGGAGCTGGACGACTATCCGCTGGTCGCCCGTTCGGTCCTGAACTACGGCCTGCCCGATCTCGCGGGCAGGACGGTCAGCACCACCGATGTGGTGACCATCGAACGCCTGCTGAGGCAGGCTATCTGGGACTTCGAACCCCGCATCATCCGCCACACCGTCAAGGTCCGCACCCTGCTGGGCGACAGCCAGTTGGAGCACAATGCGCTGACCTTCGAGATCACCGGCGAACTCTGGGCCCAGCCCAGCCCGGAGGCCCTGTTCCTGCGGACCGAGGTGGACCTGGAGAGCGGGGATGTCAGGATCACGGGGCCCCAGGGGGCGGTGGCGGACTGATGGACCCCAGACTGCTCGGCTACTACAACCGGGAGCTCCAGCATCTGCGCGACATGGGGGGCGAATTCGCCAAGGAGTTCCCCAAGATCGCCGCCCGGCTCGGCCTCGACGGCCTGGCCTGCGCCGACCCCTACGTGGAGCGCCTGCTGGAGGGTTTCGCCTTCCTCACCGCCCGGGTACAGCTCAAGATCGACGCGGAGTTCCCCCGTTTCACCCAGCACCTGCTGGAGATGGTCTACCCCCACTACCTGGCCCCCACCCCCTCCATGGCGGTGGTGCAGTTCCAGCCGGACCTGACGGAAGGGGCCCTGGCCGAGGGCTTCACCCTGCCCCGCCAGAGCATCCTGCGCAGCACCACCGGCAAGGGCGAGCACACGGCCTGCGAATACCGCACCGCCCACGAGGTCACCCTGTGGCCCCTGGAGCTGACGGAGGCCGAATACTTCACCGGCACGGGCCCGGTGGCAACCAGGGACCTGCCCATGCTGCAACGGGTCAGGGCCGGGATCCGGCTGCGCCTGCGCACCACCGCCGGCCTGAGCTTCGACCAATTGGCGCTGGATGCCCTCGCCCTCCACCTGCACGGCAACGACGAGCTGCCCACCCGCCTGTACGAGCAACTGCTGGCCAATGCGGTGGCCGTCATCGCCCAGCCCACCCGCCACCCCCTGCCCTGGCGCGAGTCCATCTCCAGGGAGCATATCCGGCCCTTGGGTTTCGACGAGGAGGACGCCCTGCTGCCCTACGGGCCCCGCTCCTTCCAGGGCTACCGCCTGCTGCACGAGTATTTCGCCTTTCCGCGCCGCTACCTGTTTGCCGAACTGTCCGGGCTGGCGCCGGCGGTGCAACGCTGCAACGACACCGAGCTGGACCTCATCGTGCTGTTCGACCGCTTCGAGCCCATGCTGCAAAACAGGGTGGACCACTCAAACTTCGCCCTGTTCTGCTCCCCGGCGATCAATCTGTTTCCCAAACGCTGCGACCGGATCCATCTCAGCGAACACACATCCGAATACCATATCCTGCCCGACCGCACGCGCCCCCTGGATTTCGAGATCTACCAGGTGACGGAGGTCACCGGCTACGGCACCGGCGCCGACAACGCCCGGGAATTCCTGCCGTTTTACGCCTTGAACGAGTCCACCATCGGCAACGCCGACCGGACCTACTACACGGTGCAGCGCGTGCCGCGGCTGCTTTCCTCCCGGCAGCGGCGCCATGGCCCGAGATCCAACTACGCGGGCAACGAGGTCTATGTCTCCCTGGTCGACGCCAACGAGGCGCCCTTTCCCAGCGGGCTGCGCCAGCTCGGCGCAACCGCCCTGTGCACCAACCGGGACCTGCCCCTGCACATGCCCCTGGGGGCCGGCAAGACGGACTTCACCATGGAGTCCGGCGCACCGGTCAATGCGGTGCGCTGCCTGGCGGGACCCACCAGGCCACGGCCCTCCTATGCCGGCGGAGAGATCCCCTGGCGGCTGATCAATCACCTGTCGCTGAACTACCTGTCACTGGCGGACAGCGACGACAGGGAAGGCGCCGCCGCGCTGCGGAATCTGCTGCTGTTATACAGTGACGGCTCGGAAGCGGAGATCAGAAAGCAGGTCGAAGGGGTCCGCTCCATCAGCGCCGAGGCGGTCACCCGGCGGCTACCCATGCCCGGCCCCATCACCTTCGGGCGGGGCATTGGCATCACCCTGACCCTGGACGAGTCCGCCTTCGAAGGCATCGGCGCCTTCCTGCTGGGGGCGGTGCTGGACCGCTTTTTCGCCAAATACGTCTCGATCAATTCATTCACACAGACCAGGGTCCGCACCCTCGACCGTGGCGAGATCATCCAATGGCCGCTGAGAACCGGGACACGCCGGACACTGTAGCCCTGCACCGGCTGCTGGAGACCGAACCCTACAGGTTCGACTTCTTCCAGGCGCTGCGCCGCCTGGAGTGCGCCGCCCGCAACAAACCCCGCATAGGCGCATCCCTGCGCGCCGCCGATGACAGTATCCGTCTGGGCCAGCAGCCCTCCATGGCATTCGCCCCGTCCACACTGGCCTCCTTTAAGCGGGGCGACGGCCGCCCGCCCCGCCTGAACGTCTTCTTTCTGGGCCTGTTCGGCCCCAACGGCCCCCTGCCCCTGCATCTGACCGAGTACGCCTTCGACCGCATGCACAACGCGGACGACCCCACCTTCGCCCGCTTTGCCGACATCTTCCACCACCGCATCCTCTCCCTGTTCTACCGGGCCTGGGCGCGGGCGCAACCCACGGTGAACTTCGACCGCCCGGACCAGGACCGCTTCTCCCTCTATCTCGGCGCCCTGTTCGGACAGGGCACCGGGCCGTTCCAGCACCGGGACGCCATGCCGGACCTGGCCAAGCTGCACTATGCCGGCCTGCTGAGCGGCCACACCCGCAACGCCGAGGGGCTGCGCTCGGTGCTGCGGGATTTCTTCGGGATGCCCGTCGGCGTGGAGCAGTTCGTCGGCCACTGGATGGTGCTGCCCGAGGAGTGCCGCACCCGCCTGGCCGAGTCCCCGGCAACGGGACTGCTGGGCATGACGGCGGTGGCCGGCGGCCGGGTCTGGGACCGTCAGCACAAATTCCGCATCACCGTGGGACCCATCGGCCTGGCCGATTACCGGCGCCTGCTGCCGGACGGCGGCGGCCTCTCCCGGTTCGTTGCGGTGGTGCGCAACTACGCGGGCGACGAACTGCTGTGGGACCTGAATCTCATCCTGAAGAAAGAGGAGGTGCCGCCGCTGGCGCTGGGCAGATCCGGCCGCCTGGGCTGGACCAGTTGGCTGACGGACGGACCGCCGGCCAGGGACGCCGGCGATCTGCTGCTCAACCCCCCCGCCTGCAAGGATTGGAACGGCACGGGCAGCCCGTAGAACCTTAATTTGTAAAGAGTAGGAGTATCACATGAACGAAATCAGCCGCGTTGCGCTATTTGGAAAGCTGAACAGCCTGGGCTACAAGGCCGTGGAGAGCGCCACCGTCTTCTGCAAGATGCGCGGCAATCCCTATGTGGAGCTGGTGCACTGGCTGCACCAGATCCTGCAGTTGCAGGACTCGGACCTGCACCGCATCCTCAAGCAGTTCAACCTCAACCCCTCCCGGCTGGCCCAGGACATCACCGACGCCCTGGACCGGCTGCCCCGGGGCTCCACCTCCATCTCCGATCTCTCCTCCCATCTGGAGGAGGCGGTGGAGCGTGGCTGGGTCTACGGCACCCTCATGTTCGGCGAGTCCCAGATCCGCACCGGCCACCTCATGGTGGGCATCCTCAAGACCCGGGGGCTGCGCAACGAACTGCTGGCCATCTCCAGGGAATTCGACAAGGTCAAGCTGGACACCCTCACCGACCGCTTCGACGAGGTGGTCGGCGGCTCGCCGGAGGAGCACCTGCGGGCCAGCGACGGCTTCCAGATGGGGGCCGGGGCGGCCGAGGCCGCCGAAGGCGGTGCCCTGCCGCCGGCCCAGCTGGGCAAGCAGGAGGCCCTGCGGCGCTTTTCGGTGGACCTCACCGAAAAGGCCAGAAAAGGGGAGATCGACCCCATCGTGGGGCGGGACGGGGAGATCCGGCAGATCGTGGACATCCTGATGCGCCGGCGCCAGAACAACCCCATCCTCACCGGCGAGGCCGGGGTGGGCAAGACCGCCGTGGTGGAAGGATTCGCCATGCGCATCGCCTCCGGCGACATCCCTCCGCCGCTGAAGGATGTCACCCTGCGCACCCTGGACCTGGGCCTGCTGGAGGCCGGCGCCAGCATGAAGGGGGAATTCGAGAACCGCCTGCGCCAGGTGATCGAGGAGGTCCAGTCCTCCCCCAGCCCCATCATCCTGTTCATTGACGAGGCCCACATGCTGGTGGGGGCCGCCGCCGGCGACGCCGCCAACCTGATCAAGCCCGCCCTGGCCCGGGGCAGCCTGCGCACCATCGCCGCCACCACCTGGGCCGAGTACAAGAAATACTTCGAGAAGGACCCCGCCCTCACCCGCCGCTTCCAGGTGGTGCAGGTGGACGAGCCCAGCGAGGAAAAGGCCATCCTGATGATGCGCGGCGCCGCCTCCATGATGGAACAGCACCACAGGGTGCAGATCCTGGACGAGGCCCTGGAGGCCTCGGTGAAGCTGTCTCACCGCTACATCCCGGCGCGCCAACTGCCGGACAAATCCGTCAGCGTCCTGGACACGGCCTGCGCCCGGGTGGCCATCAGCCTGCACGCGGTGCCGGCGGAGGTGGAGGACAGCCGCCGGCGCATCGAGGCCCTGGAGACCGAGCTGGAAATCATCGGCCGGGAGAAGGCCGTGGGGGTGGACACGGCGGAGCGGGAACGGGACGCCTCGGAAAAACTCAGCGCCGAACGGGAGCGGCTTGAAAAATTGGAACAACGCTGGAATTCCGAGAAGGAGCTGGTGCAGAAGATCCTCGATATCCGCGGACGGCTGCGGGGCCATACCGGCAAGGTGGAGGGCACCGAGAGCAAACTGGAGGAGGCCGCCGACGCCGCCGCCGAAAGCACGCCGGTGGAGAGCGGCGCCAAGGAGCAGACCGCCATGACCGAGGAGGCGCGCGCCGGCCTGCTGGACGAACTCAGGGAGCTGCAGGAACAGCTTGCCCGGCTGCAGGGCGAGCACCCCCTGATCCTCCCCTGCGTGGACGCCCAGGCGGTGGCCTCGGTGGTCGGCGACTGGACCGGCATTCCCGTGGGCCGCATGGTGAAGAACGAGATCGAGGCGGTGATCAGGCTGGCGGACACCCTCAACCGGCGGGTCATCGGCCAGCGCCACGCCCTGGAGATGATCGCCAGGAGAATCCAGACCAGCCGCGCCCGGCTGGACAACCCCAACAAGCCCATCGGGGTGTTCATGCTGTGCGGCCCCTCGGGCGTGGGCAAGACCGAGACCGGCCTGGCCCTGGCGGAGGCCCTCTACGGCGGCGAGCAGAACGTCATCACCATCAACATGAGCGAGTTTCAGGAGGCCCACACCGTCTCCACCCTCAAGGGGGCGCCGCCGGGGTACGTCGGCTACGGCGAAGGCGGCATCCTCACCGAGGCGGTGCGGCGCAAGCCCTACAGCGTGGTCCTGCTGGACGAGATCGAGAAGGCCCACCCCGACGTGCACGAGATCTTCTTCCAGGTCTTCGACAAGGGCTGGATGGAGGACGCCGAGGGACGCTACATCGACTTCAAGAACACCCTGATCCTGCTGACCACCAACGTGGGCACCGACCTGATCATGAACATGTGCAAGGACCCGGAGCTGATGCCTGATCCCGAGGGCCTGGCCCAGGCCCTGCACGAGCCCCTGCTCAAGGTCTTCCCCGCCGCCCTGCTGGGGCGCATCGTCACCATCCCCTACTACCCCCTGAGTGACGACATCCTGGGCGAGATCATCAGGCTGCAGCTGGGGCGCATCCAGAAACGCATCGCCGAGAACCACAAGATCCCCTTCGTCTACGACGATGAGGTGGTGGAGCTGGTGGGCCAGCGCTGCACCGAGGTGGAAAGCGGCGCCCGCATGGTGGACGCCATCCTGACCAACACGGTGCTGCCCAGCATGAGCCAGGAGATCCTCGAGCGCATGATGGAGGGACGCCCCATCGAGCGGGTGGCCGTCAGCGTTGCGGATTCGGAGTTCGAGTATCGATTCGACTAGTGCTCTGTCAACCTGATAATTTAGGATACAAAAACATTTAACCGCAGAGGACGCAGAGATTCGCAGAGGTTTTTATTTATTATCAATAAGCTGGCTAGCATTTCATTTCTCTGCGCACCTCTGCGTCCTCTGCGGTTAATATTTATCTTT
>DRKS01000067.1 GCA_011051655.1 Sedimenticola sp. | reverse complement strand
TTGGATTTTTGGGGCAAGCTGGCGAAGCAGGTTGGACGATCGGCCGCCGAAGCATAGCCGTAGCTATGGTTCAAGGCTGATCGTTCAAGATGCGAAGCCAGATTGATGGAATACATCCCTGTATTCCACCCCTTCGGGGTCGCTGTGCGGTCCAAATTCGCTCCAGGCAAATTTGTGTTCCAAAAACCAAATAGGACAGAGTATAAATTAACCGCCATCACCTTATGAGGCCAAGTACATTGAATTTCATAAATTTCTCAATTAACCGGGTCCGCCTGGTGAGAAATGCGGGTTAAATCCATTGGCTCGGGTCACAGGGCGATGAGAATGACGCCGGCGACCATCAGGCCCCCGGCAATGAAGTGGAGGGTCAGGCCCTTCTCATGGAACAGCAGGGCGCCGTAGAGGATGCCGAACAGCAGGCTGGTGCGCTTGACGGCGATCATATAGGCCGTTTCGACTTGTTGCAGGGCGATAAAGTGGGTGACCACCATGAGTCCCATCAGCACCCCGACCAAGAGGGTGGGGCCGGGGCGGCGCCAAATGACCCGGATGATCCCGGGTTGGTGGATGCTGAACAGGGCCAGGGTCGTCAGTCCCAGGATGCTGAAATAGAAGGGGCCGAACTGGCCGGGCGGCATGTATTGCATGGCGCCCTTGCCTCCGACGGAGGTGAGGCTGTAGAGCATGGCCGCCAGCAGCATCAGGCGCGAGCCCTTGTTGCGCGCGATGGCGCCGAGGGGGGCGTGCAGGCGGCGCCAGTCGGCCAGTCCGCCGGGCTCCAGATTGAGCGCCCAGGCGCCCGAGACCACCAGCAGGATGCCGCCAAAGCCGAGCGGTGAAACCTGCTCCCCCAACAGCAGCCAGCCGGTGACGGTGACGAACACGGGCGTAAAGGCCAGATAGGGCAGGGTGAGGGAGAGGGGGTGGTCCCGGATCGCCCGCATGTACAGAAGCATGGCGATGATCTCCAGCGGCAGCAGGGCGGCGATCCAGCACCAGAACTCCACCGGCAGTGGCGGCAGCGGCCTGGTCAGAAGCAGCGGTGTCATCAGCAGGCCGGTGAGGCCGAACCGGATCAAGGCCAATTCCCGGGCGCTGTAACCCTGCAGCCAGCGCTTGGTGGCCGCGTCCGCCGAGGCGAGGCTGAAGGCGCAGATCAGGGTGAGGGGGAGCCAGTGCATCGTCAGTCGAAGGTACAGGTCTCAGGTTATAAGCAAGACTACATCGTATGCCCTGCATTTGTATAAAAATCCCCCTCAATCCCCCCTTGACAAAGGGAGGAGGCCCCGGGGCCTGACAAAGTAATTGGTTTTTGGGAACATTGTTCTTATACTCAAGCCAACGGGAGTGGAGCAAAATAGCGGGAAGGGACTATGCTCGATCATCAACTGATTCAGCGCGTGCTATTTCCCGGGGAGCCTGATCCTCGGGTGCTGGAGGTACTGGCAGGCGTCCGGGACGGGGGGAAGCGCCTGTCGCGCCATCTGGGCGGCGAATCCGTGATCAGGGCCCTTCAGCGGCTGTTGATCTTCCTGGGTTATTCCACATTTTCCGGCGGGTCCTACGCGGTGGACGGCGACTTCGGCCGGGGCACCAATCGCGGCGTCGCCCAGTTCCAGGTCGAAAACAACCTGCCGACGGCGGCCGGCCGCGACTCGCTCTGCTACGACTGCAACTACAGGACGGCGCGCAAAAACATCACCCGCATCCCCGATGTCGAAGTGGACCAGGCGACCCTCGACGCCATGCTGGAAAAGGTGCTGCAGGCCGCAGCCGGCGGCCAGGTCACCTTTGGGGATGCGGATGCCGCGCTGTTTCATCTCAACCGCATCGACTCGGGCCGCCTGCTGAACTGCCGGCAGATATTCGAGCAATACTGGACGGCGGTGATAAAGGCCGTCAACCTCATGCAGGAAACGGCGGGCATCGATATCGCGCCGGCCTGGGTCCTCGCCATCATCCGCCAGGAGACCGCCGGCGTGGTCCGGCCCCGTTTCGAGCAGCACCATTTGACCAAATTCAACCGGGCGGCGCCGCACGAGGAACTGGCCGAACTGCGTTTCCGGGCCACCAGTTTCGGCCTGGGCCAGGTCATGGGATTCAACTACCGGAAGGTAGGCGCCGCATCGGCCCGCGATATGCTTTACAGCCCCCTGGACGAACAGGTGCTGTTCGTGGCCCGCTTCATCGCCGGCAAGCGGCGGGTGGTCGCCAAGCGTGATCCCAGCCGGGAAGACTTCCGGATCATGGCGCGTTATTACAACGGGCCCCGGTATGCGGACCATCACTACGATGAAAGCCTGGCCACCTGGTTCAGGGAATTCCAAGAGATAGGAGTCGACCATGACTGAATACTTGAGCGCCGCCAATTTCCCCGCCGCCTCCGAAGCAGCCGCGGACAGGCTCGGGTCGGATCTGGAGCATATCCTGGCCACGGATTACCAGGGTGACATGTTCGCGTTGATCGGCTCCTACCAGCGCATTCTGGCCGACAACAGCAAGCGTGAGCAGTGGCCGCAGGTGCATGACAAGCTGTGCACGCTCTTCATGGCCGGCAAGGCGGTCCCGCTGAACGGCCCCATGATCGGGAGCACGGTCTCCATCCGCGACAGTGACTATTTCAGGGAGACGGCGCGGCGTTTCGGCCATGAGCGTTCCGCCATTGCCGATATCGAATGGATGGCCACCGCCTGGAATCTCACCTTCGCCGACACCGGGCTCTGGATGGGCAAGACCTTCGAGCCGGTGTCGCGGGAGACCGTCGCCTACAAGACCAAGGAAGATTCCGCCGCCCTGGCGGCCTATGACCCGGAGATCACCCGGATGGGCAGAAATTTTTTCCGTGAGCCGCCGGATCCCAATCCGGTCCAGGGGCTGGGCCTGCCGGTGTTGACCCGGCTGTGGGGGCTGGTCGACCGGCCCACCCCGGATTCGCCCAAGGTCTTCGAAACACGCCTGCTGCCCGAGAATGCGGAAAAAGAGAAATACATCCCCTACAGCAAGACCGGCGGGCTGTTCCTGGCCGACATGGGGGTCTCGGTGGTGCCCGAGATGAGGGGCAAGGCGGTCTACCAGCTCAACTACCGCTGGCCCCGCCTCGGTCCCGCCTACCCCATGACGCGCCTCATCGATGAACTGGTGCAGATCGGCGAGGGGATCTACCTCGGCCAGCTCGTTTTCGCCACCAGGCACTATGCCTATATGACCCTGGAATCCAATGGCGAAAGGGTCCAGCTTGGCGAGGATTACGAGCCCCATCGTGAACTGAGCTTTTATGAGCGCCTGCGCTTCTGGGGCTCCGCCCCGGAGGAAGTGGATTACGGCTACCAGAACAACGGCTTCTTCCTGATGATGGATCCGGCCTATGCCGGGCGCATCTATGCCGAGGGCGCCTTCCCGCAACTGCGGCCAAGGCCCGGCGAGAGCGGCTATGCCGAACTGGGCTATGACCGGGAGGAGGCGCAAACACCGGCGGCGACAGGCGGAACAGGCGCCCGTGAGGCCGGAAAATGGATCGACGGCTGGAAGAGCGACGCCGCACTGAAAGAAAAATTCACCACCCTCATCCTGGAGCCGTCCCCCAAGGAGACGGACGGGGATGTGCGCGAGCTGCTGCGGGAAGGGGAGTCGGTGTTGCAGATGCTACAGCGCATCAGCGAAGAGATCTCCGCCGATACCCGGCACGGGGACGATATGGAAAAGTTCGAAAAACTCAACCGCCTGTTCCGCTGCGGCGTGGCGCCCGGCGTCAGGGACGGGCTGTTTCAACGCCATAAGGAGGGCGCCTGTAACACCCGGGTGGACGGCGTGGAAAAACGCGACTGGTATGGCGGGGATGATCCCTGCATCGGGCTCGATTACTACCACGGCGCCAACCTCAACCTGCACTGCGGCTTCGGCGACAGCGTGCGCGACCTGCTGGAGGAAGACAGGAGCCTCTTCCCCAGTATCCTGGCCGCCCGCCTGGCCGAGGCCACGGACGATACCCCGAATATCCTGAACGAGACCTGGCGCAGCATCGGCAAATACATCTTCCCCTGGGCGGGCAAGTCCTACGAAAAAATCAGCCCACGCAAGCTCTCCATGCTGCTGGATGAAAGCGATGACCTGGCCGAACGTTATCCGGCGCGGGTGGCCGAGCTGAGGGCCCATCCGGCCAGCGCCCCCCACCTCATGGCGCTGATCAAAAACCAGGAGCACTACTGGGACGTGGAGCCGCGCTATGCCGCCCATCTGAAAAACGGCCCCTGGGACAACGGCATGACGGATGCGGACAAGGCCTTCTGGGAGGAAGAGGCGGCCCGGCGCTGGGTCTTCGGCAACAACCTTCAGGATGCGCGCATCCTCGCCGCCGATCCGATGATGCGCATCGCCGACATGAACTACCGCGTCCCCGACCCGGCCGTCCAGGCCGCGGCGGATGCCGGGCCCTCGCCCTTCGTGCGGCAGGGGTACGTATTCCTCGGCGTGTCGGACCAGGAGTCCATCCTGCCCATGAACAACGGCGCCGCCAGGAAGAAGGTCTTCCAGTTCCAATACCGCTACCCTATGATCGGTGGCCCCGCGCCTATCGGCTACTGCCTGGATGAGCTGGTTGAGATCGCCGACGGCCTGTTCCTCGGGCAGTTGATTTACGCCACCAGGTTGAGCCTGCCCTTCCAGTCCGGCGTGGATCCGGACGAGTACAGGTACCAGCTTTTTGGCTACTTCCTGCTGATGGACGACGACTGGCAACGGCACCGGCTGGTGATCGGACTGGACACCCTGGACTGAGGAGCGCGGGCGTCTTGCCCGCGCTCCGGCGGCTTCGGGGATGTTGTTTTGGAAAATCAGAGGGAGAGGATGCTATGTTGCGGATGGAGTGGGATCCGTCATTCAGCGTGAACAACGCGGAAATTGACGGCCAGCATAAGGAATGGATCGGGATATTCAACAAAATGCATGCAGGCCTGATCAAAGGCAATGAAAATGATTTACAGGCAATCATCCGGGAGTCCCTGCGGGCGATGCAGGATTACGCCCGGTATCATTTCGAGTGCGAAGAAGCGTTGATGCGCAAGATCGGCTACCCGGACCTGGTGAGGCACATGCGCATGCACAAGGATTTCGACGCCCTGATCTACCGGTACAACAGGGATCTGAATGATGGCGAGATTATCCTGGGGACGGAGCTCATAAAGATCATCAAGGATTGGCTCCTGGAGCACATCCGGGTGGAAGACAAGAAATACGCCCCCTATATCGCGGAATATGAAAACCGCCTCAAGGGGGCGGGCTGAGGCCGGACGCCCGTCAGCGCTTCAACTGTGACAAATCCCGCACCGCGCCGTGGGCGGCGCTGGTGGTCAGGGCGGCGTAGGCCTGGAGGGCCTGGCTGACCGGGCGCTCGCGGCCGGCGGGCCGCCAGGCGGCATCGCCTTTGGCCTCCATCGCCCGGCGGCGGGCGGCCAGTTCCTCGTCGCCGACGGCGATATTGATGCCCCGGTTGGGGATGTCGATCTCGATTATGTCCCCCTCTTCGATCAGCCCGATATTGCCCCCTTCCGCCGCCTCGGGCGAGCAGTGGCCGATGGACAGCCCCGAGGTGCCGCCGGAGAAGCGGCCGTCGGTGATCAGCGCGCAGACCTTGCCCAGCCCCTTGGACTTCAGATAGCTGGTGGGGTAGAGCATTTCCTGCATGCCGGGGCCGCCCTTGGGGCCTTCGTAGCGGATGATAACCACGTCACCCGCGCTGATCCGGTCGCCCAGGATGGCCTCCACCGCCGCCTCCTGGCTCTCGAAGATGCGGGCCGGGCCGCTGAATCTGAGGATGGACTCATCCACCCCCGCCGTCTTCACGATACAGCCCTCCGCGGCCAGGTTGCCGTAGAGCACGGCCAGGCCGCCATCCTGGCTGTAGGCGTTTTCCCTGTCCCGGATGCAGCCGCCGCTGCGGTCCCTGTCCAGGGTCTTCCAGCGGGACTGCTGGCTGAAGGCCTGTTGGGTGGGCATGCCGCCGGGGGCGGCGCTGTAGAGCCGCTCGGCCTGCTCGTTGCCGCCCATGAGATCCCAGCGGTCGACGGCGGCGCCGATGGATGCGGCATGGACGACGGGCACCTCCCGGTGCAGCAGGCCGGCCCGGTCCAGCTCCGCCAGGATGGCCATGATGCCCCCGGCGCGGTGCACATCCTCCACGTGGTAGTCCGGGGTGGCCGGGGCCACCTTGCACAGGTTGGGCACCTTGCGCGACAGCCGGTCAATGTCGGCCATGGTGAACTCCACTTCCGCCTCGCGGGCGCAGGCCAGCAGGTGCAGCACCGTGTTGGTGGAGCCGCCCATGGCGATGTCCAGGCACATGGCGTTTTCGAAGGCCTCGAAGGTGGCGATGGAGCGGGGCAGCACCGAGGCGTCGTCCTGCTCGTACCAGCGGCGGGCCAATTCCACGATGAGGCGGCCGGCCTCCAGGAACAGCCCCTTGCGGTCGGCGTGGGTGGCGACCAGGGTGCCGTTGCCCGGCAGGCTCAGCCCCAGGGCCTCGGCCAGGCAGTTCATGGAGTTGGCGGTGAACATGCCGGAACAGGAACCACAGGTGGGGCAGGCGGACTGTTCGATGGTCCGGACGTCCTCGTCGCTCTCGTCCGGGTCGGCGGCGGCCACCATGGCGTCCACCAGATCCAGGTGTATCTCCCTGCCGCCGATGGTAGCCTTGCCCGCCTCCATGGGGCCGCCGGAGACGAACACCGCGGGGATATTCAATCGCAACGCCGCCATCATCATGCCGGGAGTGATCTTGTCGCAGTTGGAGATGCAGACCATGGCATCGGCGCAGTGGGCGTTGACCATGTACTCCACCGAGTCGGCGATGATGTCCCGGGAGGGCAGGGAATAGAGCATGCCGCCGTGGCCCATGGCGATGCCGTCATCGATGGCGATGGTGTTGAACTCCTTGGCCACGCCGCCGGCCCGCTCGATCTCCCGGGCCACCAGTTGCCCCATGTCCTTGAGATGCACATGCCCCGGCACGAACTGGGTGAAGGAGTTGACCACCGCGATGATGGGCTTGTCGAAGTCCCCGTCGTGCATGCCGGTGGCGCGCCACAGGGCGCGGGCGCCGGCCATGTTGCGTCCGTGGGTGGTGGTGCGGGAGCGGTACTGGGGCATGGGGATCTCCGGTTAATTGAGTTTCCAGGATGCCGGTATTATCCGATATTTTTGGCGGCTTAGGCACTCCCGTTGCGGGATGTCTTTTCACGGTCGCCGTGGGGGCTGCTTGCACAACGGCCACCGGGACACCAGAATGCGGCCATGGCAATTCCAAACCTGCTTGATATGCTCCGGCGGCTGATCGGGACCCCCTCCATCAGCAGCGTCAATCCCCAGTGGGATCAAAGCAACAGCGCTGTCATCCATCTCCTGGCCCAATGGCTGGAAGAGCTGGGCATGGGGGTCGAAATCCTGCCCATCCCCGGCCATCCGGGCAAGGCCAATCTGATCGCCAGCGCGGGCTCGGGGGAGGACGGGCTGGTGCTGTCAGGGCATACGGATACCGTTCCCTACGACGAAGGCCGCTGGACCCGTGATCCGTTTCAACTTACGGAGGCGGACAACCGCCTCTACGGCCTGGGTGCGGCGGATATGAAATCCTTCTTCGCCCTGGTCATCGAGGCCCTGCGCGGCCTGCCCCTGGACAGGCTCAGGCAGCCGCTTACCATTGTCGCCACCGCCGATGAGGAGAGCACCATGAGCGGCGCCCGGGCCCTGGTTGCGGCCGGGCGCAGGCTGGGCCGGTACGCCGTCATCGGTGAACCCACCGGCCTCAGGCCCGTGCGGATGCACAAGGGTATCAGCATGGACGCCATCCGGCTTACCGGCCGTTCCGGCCACTCCAGCAATCCGGCCCTTGGCGTCAACGCCCTGGAGGGCATGTACCGGGTCATGGGGGAGATCCTGTCCTGGCGCGGAGAACTGGAGGCCGCTTGCCGCAATCCCGCGTTCGAGGTGGAAACCCCGACGGTCAACCTGGGCCACATCCAGGGCGGCGACAGCCCCAACCGCATCTGTGCCCGCTGCGAGTTGCACATCGATATGCGCCCGCTGCCGGGCATGGACCTCGGCGAAATGCGCAGTGCCCTGGAAGAGCGGCTGAGGAAAGCGCTTTCAGGCAGTGAATTGAAACTGGAAATGGAGCCCCTGTTCCACGGCATCCCCGCCATGGAGACCCCCGCTGCCGCGGAGATCGTGAAGGCGGCCGAAGCGATCACCGGCTTCAGCGCCGGGGCGGTCGCCTTCGGCACCGAGGGACCTTACCTGAGCAGATTGGGGATGGAGACCATTGTCCTGGGGCCCGGCCATATCGAACAGGCCCACCAGCCGGACGAGTACCTGGAGACCGGCCATATCCAGCCCGCCATCGGACTGGTGCAGTCGTTGGTCAAGCGGTTCTGTTATTAGGTAAAATCCGCATTATGCCTGCAAAGAAAAACAAGCCGGATTCTTTTGTCGAGTGGTTCCGCAGCTCCTCGCCCTATATCCATGCCCACCGGGGCAGCACCTTCGTTATCCTGTTCGGCGGCGAGGCGGTTGCGGATGACGCCTTTCCCAACCTGATCCACGATATCGCCCTGCTGCAGGGCCTGGGCATCCGGCTGGTGCTGGTGCACGGCGCCCGGCCCCAGATCGAGCAGCGGCTTGGGAGGCAGGGCGCCGGGATGCAGTATATCGGCGGCCTGCGGGTCACGGACGATGCGGCTTTGGCCTGTGTCAAGGAGGCCGCCGGCGCGGTGCGGGTGGAGATCGAGGCGCTGCTCTCCATGGGGCTGGCGAATTCGCCCATGGCGGGGGTGAGGATCCGGGTTGCCTCGGGCAATTTCGTGACGGCCCGTCCCATCGGGGTGCGGGACGGGGTGGATTACGGCCATACCGGCGAGGTGCGGCGCATCGACGCCGAGGCCATCCGCCGCCAATTGGAGGCGGGGGCCATTGCGCTCATTCCCCCCCTCGGCTATTCCCCCACCGGGGAGGTCTTCAACCTCGGCGCCGCGGACCTGGCCGCCGCCACCGCCACCGCCCTGGGGGCGGACAAGCTCATCGCCCTGGTGGAAGGCAGGGGCCTTGTCGATACGCGGAACCGGCTCGTCACCAACATCACCGCCCGCGAGGCGGAGGCCATCCTCGGCCGCCGCAAGCGCCTGCCCGAGGATGTGGCGCAGTACCTGCGCGCCGCCGTCAGGGCCTGCCGCCGGGGGGTGAAGCGCATCCATCTGCTGGGCCGCCAGATGGACGGCGCCCTGCTGCGGGAGCTGTTCACCCGTGATGGCGCCGGCACCCTGATCAGCGCCGAGCCCTACGAGGATACCCGCACCGCCCGT
Organism: Sedimenticola sp.; assembly: GCA_011051655.1. Classification (GTDB taxonomy): domain Bacteria; phylum Pseudomonadota; class Gammaproteobacteria; order Chromatiales; family Chromatiaceae; genus DRKS01. Next base: position 29,706 of record DRKS01000067.1, on the reverse strand, counting down.
ATCGAGGATGTGGGCGGTATCCTGGAACTGCTGGCGCCGCTGGAGGCGACCGGTAAACTGGTGCGCCGCTCCCGTGATCTGCTGGAGACCGAGATCGAACATTTCACCGTGGTGGAGCGGGACGGCATGGTTATCGCCTGTGCCGCACTCTACCCCTATGAGCGGGAAGCAATGGCGGAGCTGGCCTGCCTCGTGGTGCATCCCGATTACCAGCACAACAAGCGCGGCGAGGCCCTGCTGCAACACCTGGAGGCCAAGGCCCGCGCCCGGGGCATCGGCGCCCTGTTCGTGCTCACCACCCAGGCCGCCCACTGGTTCCGGGAGCGGGGATTCGAACCCTCATTGCTTCAGAAGTTGCCCATGAAAAAGCGCCAGCTCTATAACTACCGGCGCAACGCCAAGGTGTTTATAAAAACAGTTGGCGCTTGACGGTTTACAGTTGACGGTCGGTGGCGCACGGGCTGGAATATGGCCCCCGACCGCTTTTACCGTCAACTGTGAACTGCCAACTGTAAACTGAATTTCTATGTCCCAGGGTTCAAGAAAGGCGGTCGTCACCGCCATGGTCGCCAATGGCGCCGTCACGATAATCAAGTTCATCACCGCCCTGGCCGGCGGCTCGCCCTCCATGATGAACGAGGCGGTGCACAGCCTGATGGATACCCTCAACCAGGGGTTTCTCTATCGCGGCCTGAGTGAAGCGGAACGGCCGGCCGACCAGACCTACGCCTTCGGCCACATGCAGAAGAAATATCTCTGGAACCTGTGGAGTGCCATCGGCCTGTTCTCCATCGGCGCCGGCCTGGGGCTGGCCCATGCCTGGCATGCCTGGCATGATCTGGGCAACGGCCAAGAGCCCGCCCTGGTTGAGATATTCGGGATCTTTTTCGACCCCCTGGGGCTGGGCCTGGTGGTGCTCGGCATCGCTTTCGTGATCGAAGGCTACTCCTTTCTGATCGCGTCAAAGGAGTTTCTGGCCGCCATGCGCCGGGACAACGCCGGCAACCCCTTCCGCTACCTGCTCCGGTCCAATGATCCCACCCTGGTGGCGGTGGTGCTGGAGGACTCGGTGGCCATGCTCGGGCTGAGCCTCGCCATGGCCGGCATAGGCCTTACCGCCGTGACCGGCGATGCGGCCTGGGATGTGATCTTTTCCGCCCTCATCGCCCTCATGCTCGGGGGTGTCGCCTTTTACCTGGGCTCGCTCAATATGCGCTTTCTCGCCGACATGCGCGACCGGGAGGCGGAGGCGGCATTCGTCAAGGTGACGGCCGAACACCCGGAGGTGGAGCGCTATCACGACCTGCGCTCCATCATCCTGGATGAAAACAATACCGTGCTGGTGGCGGAGATCGAGCTGCGGGAGGAGGCCATAGTCCCCGGCCTGCGCGGCCAGATCGAGCGGGAGGCCCAGGCGCTGCTGGACGAGGTCCCCCGCCGGCGCAGGGACTCCGCCGAGGTGCGGGACTACCTGGAGACCCGTGCCGCGGTGCAGAGCACCCTGAAGCGGACCGAGAGGATCATCGACGAGCTGGAGGCGCGCTTGCGGGAAGTCGCACCCCGGGTGACCCACATCACCATCGAGGTGGAGGGCATTGCCGGTGGAGCGGTTCCTCCGCCGGCGAAATCAGAGTGATAAAGGGTTATTGGCGGGGCCGGGAAAGGATGGCTGATGCCATCCTGTTGACCCTCAGCCGGGGATGGGCAGGAAAAGTATGATCGCCACTGCGATGCTGAAAAAAATAAGGCCGCAAAGCGTGCGCAAGAGTCTCGGTTTGGTAAAGATAATGGATTTCATTTTTTTCCCTTTGCCAGGTCTTACCATGATGTTCTGGAATCGGACCTCGTGCAGTCAGAGCAGACGGATTCGATTCCGGAGAGAAAATCTTAGTGCCAGCAACTGGCCCAGAGCATAAGGCATTTTTGAAACCCATGTAAGATAATCCCTACATATCTGTGAATGCCGTTCCTGATGTGCAACTTATTAATTTATAATGGGATTTATATTCCCAGGGCGGGATTTCAGTCCCGCTTCCTGCCGCTGCGCCGGTCTGATATCAGCCTGTGGTCAAGGCTGTAAATAAGTATCCATGCCACTCCCCGACCGCACCCTCTCCGTCGCCCCCATGCTGGACTGGACGGACCGCTTCGAGCGCTATTTCCTGCGCCTGATCTCCCGCCATGTCCTGCTCTATACCGAGATGATCACCACCGGGGCGCTGCTGCACGGGGACCGGGAGCGTCTTCTCGCCTTCGATCCCGCCGAGCATCCGGTGGCGGTCCAATTGGGGGGGAGTGATCCGGCGGCCCTGGCCGCATGTGCGCGGATTTGCGAGGCGTGGGGGTATGATGAGATCAACCTCAATCTCGGCTGTCCCTCGGACCGGGTGCAATCGGGCCGCTTCGGCGCCTGCCTGATGGCCGAGCCCGCGCTGGTGGCCGATTGCATAGGGGCCATGACCGGGGCGGTCGGAATACCGGTCACCCTCAAGACCCGCATCGGTATCGATCACCTGGACAGCTATGCAGTACTGGCCGGCCTGGTGGAGCAGGTGGCGGCCGCCGGTTGCACCAGCTTCATCGTGCATGCCCGCAAGGCCTGGCTGCGGGGGCTCAGTCCGAAGGAGAACCGGGATATCCCCCCGCTGCAATATGACCGGGTGTACCGTTTGAAGCAGGATTTCCCCAGCCTTGAGATCGTCATCAACGGCGGCATCAGGACCCTGGATCAGGCGGAAGAACATCTGAAGCAGGTGGATGGCGTCATGATGGGCCGCGAGGTCTACCACAACCCCTGGATCCTGGCGCAGGCGGACCGCCGCTTCTATGGAGACGGGCATCCGGTACCCTCCCGTCATGAGGTGCTGGAACAACTGCTGCCCTTCGTGGAGCGGGAACTCGAACAGGGCGTGCGGCTGCACCGGATCAGCCGCCATATCCTCGGCCTGTTTCAGGGCCGGCCCGGCGCCCGCGCCTGGCGGCGTTATCTGAGCGAGCACGCCCACCTCGAGGGGGCGGGTCCCGGGGTGATCCGGCGGGCCGCCGCCCTGGTGCCCTCCTGAGTCCCCTCATTGCAACGAGGCCCAAGCTGGCATAGTCTTAGCACTTGGTCGAAGGAATCTACTTCCCGGGGGGAGAGCCATTATGAGCCAGTCCACTTCCACATCCGCGGGCAACGGCACAAATCGAGACCTGTATGGCGGAGGCATCAGGGTCGGGATCGGCGCCTCCGCGGATGATGCCGCATCGCCGGGGGAAAGCGGCGCCATACCCAACAATGATTTCGAAAAAATCAAGACCCTTTCCGATCTGGCCCTGACGGACATACGGCTCGAACAGTTTCCCGTCGTGCAGGCCTGGCGCAGCAAGCTGTTCGGCCCGGAGGGGATCCCGGAGATCTGCGACGAGCTGCCCCGCCTGCTCACCGAATTCCTGCGCCGTCCCGAGTCCCGGGCGCTGCCGCCTTATACCAGGCGCGCCAGGGCCCTGGAATACGTATTCCGCAACAAGACCCCCCTGGTGAGGGAGACGGATCTGCTGCCGGGCCAGACCACCACCAGCTTCGTCGGTCCGGTGGTGTACATGGACATGAGCGGCTACTGCATCTGGCCGGAGCTGAAGACCATCGCCGACAGGCCCCAGAATCCCTTCAGGATCCGCCCGGAGGTGGCCAGGCGGCTGAACGAGGAGATCTTTCCCTACTGGCTGGAGCGCCGTCCGGTGCAGGAGGCGGCCCGCTACAGCGACTACGATACCGCGGACTATGCGGATGACGGCCGGGACACCGTGGGGGACGAGCCGGGCATCGATCCCCCTCTCGCCAAAAAGGCGGGGGAGACCCCCAAGTGCCAGGAGCTGTTCGAGCGGGTGGCCTTCTATCTCAGCGACAAGGCCACCGCCGTTTCCCACACCACGCCGGACTTCGGCCGGGTGCTGGAATACGGCCTCGACGGCCTGATCGGCCAACTGCGCAAGGACATCGACGAAGGGGTGGCCGCCACCCCGGAGCAGGTCGGATTCCTGGAGGGGGTGATCGCCGTCTACGAAGGGGCCAAGGCCTATGCCGCCCGCCTGGCCGGGGCGGCGGAAGAGGCGGGCAACGCCGGGCTGGCCGCCATCTGCCGCAAGGTCCCCGCCGGGCCCGCCGACACCCTGGCCGAGGCCCTCACCAGCGTCTGGATCTGCTACCACCTGCTGTTGCAGGAGAACACCAACTTCGGGCTCTCCCTCGGACGCCTGGACCAGACCCTCAATCCCTTTTACCTGCGTGACTGGGAAAAGCAGCCCGATGACGAAGCCAGGGCCGCCTATACCCGCCGCGCGGTGGAGCTGATGTGCCATTTCTTCCTGCGCTGTTCCGACCATGTGCCCCTGTCGCCCGAGAGCGCCGAGGTGCTGTTCGCCGGCAGCGGCTCTAACCAGGCCCTGACGGTGGGCGGGGTCCGCTACGAGAACGGCCAGACGGTGGATGCGGTCAACGACATGACCTACATCATCCTCAAGGCCACGGAACTGCTGGCCATCCGCGATCCCAATATCCACGCCCGCTACCACAAGGAGGTGCATCACCGCGCCCCGGATGGGTCCCCCCTCGCCCCCGGCGGGATCGACCCCTATCTGCGGCGCATCTGCCAGGTCAACCTCAACACCAGGGCCACGCCGGCCCTGCACGGCGACGCCCCGGTGATCCGCAGCATGGCCCGCTATTACGCCGCCCACGCGGGGATCTCCGGGGAGGAGGCCCTGGCCGACGCCCATGACTATGCCTCCATCGGCTGCATCGAACAGAACGCCGACCACAAGCACTACGGCCATACCGGCTCCACCCTCCTGGTGCTGCCCGCCGTGCTGGAGCTGGCCATCTACGGCGGCAAGCACCGCAGCGACGGCGTGGGACCGGACGATCCCAACCTGTTCCATGGCGCCCCGGAATACACCTCGCCACGGCTGACGGAGATGAACGGCATGGACCAGTTCATCGAGGCCTTCCGCTTCCAGCTGGATGAAATGGCCCGCCACTGTGTCCAGTTCAACAATTACCTGGGGCGCACCCTGGAGAAGGTGCGGCCCTCGCCGCTGCTGTCCGGCCTGTTCGACGGGCCCACCAACAAACCGGGGGAGCGGGGCGCCAAGTTCCGGGACCTCGCCTCCGGCGGGGCCAAGTACAACTCCTCCGGGGTGGCCATCATCGGCCTGGCGGATGTCATCGACTCCTTCTGCGTCATCGACGAACTGGTGTTCGGCGGCCGCGTCACCGCCCAGGAGCTGCTGGCCGCCCTGGACGCCAACTTCGACCGCCGCGACGCCGCCACGAAGGACCGGCCCGGCTTCTTCGACAATATCGCCGAGCGGCTCCGGAGCCTGTTTGGCGGCGGCGGGCCTGAGGATGTCCCCGGCATTGCGCCGGAGCGGCTGAAGGCCCTGCGCCGGGAGATACATCTGGCCCCCAAATACGGCGCCGGCGTGGACGAGACCCCGGGCGGCACCTACAACAATGCCCTGGCGGTCAAATACACCAACCTCCTGACCAAGCTCATCCAGGACGTATTCTACAAATACCGCACCCACCGGGGGGGGCGTTATCTCACCGGCTACTGGAGCATGACCAACCACGCCGGCTTCGGCATGCTCACCAAGGCCACGCCCAACGGGCGGCGGGACAGCGAATCCTTCGCCAGCGGCATCACCCCCTGTCCCGGCATCGTCAAGCGCAACGGCGAGCCCGTGATGCTGCTGGATCACATGCTTTCGGTGGCCAGGGTGGACGCCGACACGGTGCAGAACGGCTACACCTATAACCTGAGCCTGACCCCGCGCGGCCACGAGCTGTTCGACGAGGACACCGAACTGTTCGCCCGGCACATGAAGACCTTCCTGGACCAGGACGGGGTGCTGGTCCAGCTCTGCGTCACCTCCATCGAGGACTTCAAGGCGGCCAACGAGGCCGCCAACGCGGCCGCCCGGCCCGGCGCCGGCAAGGCGGAGCAGGCGGCGCTGGCGCCCTACAAGGACCTGATGATCAGGGTGGCGGGCTACTCCGCCTACTTCGTCACCCTGAGCCCGCAGATGCGCCAGGAAATCATCGACCGGGCCAATTTCGACATGGCCAGCGGCGTCGAGCAGCACAGGGGGCAATAATCATGCACGCAACCATTCCATCCCTGCCCCGGGGCATTCATCATCTGCTGCGGGCCGGCTTCGAAAGCGACGAGCTGAAGGGGCTGCTGGACCGGGCCGGGGGCCGGCTGCTGGCCGAGACCATGGCCAAACTGATCCGGCTCGGCTTCGGCTTTCTCGTCTGCGAGGGGTTGAGCGAGGCCCAGTCAAACAGGGCCCAGGCCTTTTTCGAGGACAACTTCGTCATGCGCGACCCCAATGCGGAGGGGGGCGTGCGCTACTACCAGGGGAAGTTCCTGATCCGCACCCGCAAGCCCGGGGACGACATGAATGTCTGGATCCGGTTCTGTCCCGATCCCGACGCCCTGTTCGTGCAGACGCCCCTGGGACAACGCCTCAACCCCGGCGCCATCGTTGCCACCGAGGCGCTGAGCGAGGAGCAGGCGGACCGGATCGAACGGGACCCGGACCAGGTGGACCTGGTCATCCGGTTCAAGGACGTCCGGTCCATCCTGGGCCTGCTGGAGCGCCCGGACGCCGATGTGGTCCAGTTGCTGCTGGAGAACCTGGTGCAGATGAGCGGCAATTTCGGCCACATGTTCAAGTTCGGAGCCATCGGCGCCAACGCCCAGGCGGCCCTCGCCGGGCCGGAGTGACGTGGGACAGCGGGCCCTCATCTTCGACATCAAGCGGGGCAGCAGCGAGGACGGCCCCGGTATCCGCACCACGGTCTTCTTCAAGGGCTGCCCGCTGGCCTGCGTCTGGTGCCAGAACCCCGAGGGCATCGCCAGGGAGCCCGGGACCGATATCAACGGGGACCCGGTAGGCTTCTGGATCGGCCTGGAGGAGCTGCTGTACCGGGTGCGCCAGGACAGGCCCTTCTACGATTCCAGCGGCGGCGGCGTCACCCTTTCCGGCGGCGAGCCCACGGCGCAGATGGACTTCAACCAGCATTTCCTGAAGATGCTGAAGGAGGAGGGCATCCACACGGCCATGGAGACCTGCGGCCTGTTCCACTACGACGGCTTCCGGCGGAAGCTGCTGCCCTGGCTGGACCTGATCTATTTCGACCTCAAGCTCATCGATGACGGGGCGAGCCGGAGATATGCGGGCTGCCCCAGCGCCCCGGTGCTGGAAAACTTTTCCCGCCTGCTCCGGGAGGCCGAAATTCCGGTGATCCCCCGCATTCCCCTGATCCCCGGGATCACGGCCACCCGGGAGAACCTTTCCGGCCTGGCCCGTTTTCTCCGGGAGCGCAATGTCGACGCCTGCACCCTGATCCCCTACAACCCCCTGTGGCGGGACAAGCTGAAGCGGCTGGGGATCCGCGCCAGGTACGACTACAGCACCTACATGCCCAGGGGGGAGCAGGAACTCAGCATCAGCTATTTCAACGAAGCCCGATAACGGAGGGAAAGAACATGCAAATCGATTTTCACCATGGAGTCACCTATGTGGTCGCGCGCCTGGCCGGATTCGAGCAGCCCGAGGCGGAGACCATCGCCTACGCCGCCCAGTACGTGGATGACGCCACCAGCGCCGGCACGGTCTATTTCGACAACAAGGCCCTCTACCATCGCATCAGCTCCGCCCACAAGATGCTGGATCCGCGCAATGCGGAGGAACTGGCCAATCACCAGGTCTGGCTGCCGTTCCATTTTCTCCCCGGCAACGATCAGCAGCCGGCCGGCGCCGACATCCGGGGCAGCTTCATCAAGAAGATCGTCTGCGCCCCCGACAGCCCGGTGGCCCGGGACATGGTGGCCCTGGCCATCGAGCAGCAGGACCGCCCCTACGCCCTGCACCGCCTGGGGGTGACCATGCACGTCTACGCCGACACCTGGGCCCACCAGGGCTTCGCCGGGGTGCTGCACAAGATCAACGAAGTGGAGCACGCCGAGGAGACCTCCAATTCCGGCGTCTTCGGCTCCATCCTGGGGGACTGGCTGCGGGACATCCTCGATGACGCCATCCCCCCCCTGGGCCACGGCCGCGCCAATGTCTTCCCCGACATGCCCTTTCTCACCTGGCAATACAGAAACGGCAGCGGCCACAAGATCGAGCGCAACAACACCAGGGACTTCGTCACCGCGGCGGACAAGCTCTGTATCGCCATGAAGCGTTACCGCCTGGGCGATCCCAAGGCGCGGGTAAAGGGTCTCGAACGGGAAGACAAGAGCCGCATCCGCAGCCTGTTTCTGCAATTCAAGGAGAAAGACGGCGAGAAACGCCACCAGGACTGGCTGAAGGCCATAGCCGACGGCGAATTCAGCTTCGGCCGGGAGCGCATCAGCTATGCCGCCCGCGGCAAGCATTCCTGGAAGGCCAAGGCCCTGGGCATCAGCTATGACATGCGGGTGCAGACGTACAAAAAGGATTTTCTCAACAGCGACTGGAAGCTGTTCCACGATGCCGTGCAGGCCCATCGTTTCGTCATGCTGCACGATGTCCTGCCCAGATATGGCATCTGCGCGGCTTAGGGGCCGGCGGGGCGGCGGGGAATCATAGCGGGAATGAAGGGTTTCCGGCGGCCCCCGGTCAGAGGGACCCCCAGGTGTCCCGGCGGCGCTGGATGTGCAGCCGGGGCAGGATCAGGCCGATGAGGATGCCCAGGATGACGACCCCGGCGCCCACCAGAAACCAGTTGCGGGCCCCCTCGTTGCTCAGGTCCCGGTTTTCCTGCTTCAGGTCTTCGAGCTGGCGGGTCATGGCGGCCACGGTCTTGCGCAGCTCGGTCCGCTCCCTGGCCATGCGGATGGAGTCGGCGGCGGTGCGGCGGATGCTCTCCAGCTCCTGCTCTATGCGGCCCTTGGTCTCCTGTAGCTGGGCGTAATCGGCGCTCAGTTTCTGCAGCTTCGACTCGGACAGCGCCAGCTTGCTGGCGAGCTGTTCGGGGGCCTCCTTCAGCGCCCTGAGTTCGCGTTCCACCTCCGCCAGCCGGTCGCGGGCGCTGGGCGTGGTCATCAGCTGGCGGGTGAGAACATAGCCGGTCTGTCCATCTTCGGTGGCGACCTTGGAGTAGCCGGTTTCGGGATTGCTCTCTATCAGCTCGAGGGCCTGCCCGCTGCGCAGGGTGCGCAGGATTTTGTGCTGGACGCTCTCGCCCGAGCGCATCATGATGCGGGACTGGTCCGTGACATAGCGCACCTCCGCCTGGGCCGCCGTGAGGCCGCACAGTATCAGCGCCAGGGCCAGAAGGGTCTTTTTCATGCGGTTTTTCGGGGGCGAGATTTGCACTTTGGGCCGAATCCTGTTGGTTTGATTTGAAATGATTTCAACCGTTGCAGAGAAGAAATTCTAGCAGGGCCTTCTGGGAATGCATGCGGTTCTCCGCCTCTTCCCACACCAGGCTGTCCTCCCGGTCGATGACGGAGGCGGAGACCTCTTCGCCGCGATGGGCCGGCAGGCAGTGCATGAACAGGGCATCCCCGGCGGCCCGGGCCATGAGCTCGTCGTTGACCTGAAAGCCGGCGAAGGCCTGGCGCCGTTTCGCCTGTTCCTCTTCCTGGCCCATGCTGGCCCAGACGTCGGTGACCACCAGGTCGGCGCCCTCGGCGGCGGCCAGCGGATCCCGCATGATTTCACACCTGTCCCTTGCCGGCTCCAGCACGTCCTTGTCCGGGTCGAAGCCCCTGGGGCAGCAGATGCGCAGCCGGAAGTCGAACTGCCGGGCCGCGTTGATGTAGGAGTGGCACATGTTGTTGCCGTCCCCCACCCAGAGCACGGTGCGCCCGGCGATGTCGCCCCGGTGCTCGAACCAGGTCTGGATGTCGGCCAGCAGTTGCAGGGGATGGAAGCGGTCCGTCAGGGCGTTGATCACCGGCACCCGGGAATGGGCCGCGAAGCGCTCCAGCTTGGCCTGCTCGTAGGTGCGCACCATGATGCAGTCCACCATGCGCGACAGCACCCGGGCGGTGTCTTCGATGGGCTCCCCCCGGCCCAGCTGGGTGTCCCGGGGGGAAAGAAAAATGGCCTTGCCTCCCAGGTGGGTCATGCCCGCCTCGAAGGAGACCCGGGTGCGGGTGGAGGATTTCTCGAACACCATGCCCAGGGTGCGGTTTTTCAGGGATTCGTGGGGCTCGCCCCGCCGAAGCATGGCCTTGAGCGCGATGCCCCGCCGGATGATGCCGTGCAGCTCCTCCGGGGTCAGGTCCAGCAGGGAGCGCAGGTGTCTGGGCTGTGGCTGTGCGGCGTTCATCCTAATCCTCGCTGTTACCGGATCGCTGCAGAAAGGTCTTGATCAGGCCGCTGAGGGTGGCGGCCAGTTCGTTCGCCTGCGCGTCGCTGAGGACCAGCGGCGGCAGCAGGCGGATGACATTGTCGGCGGTGACGTTGATCAGCAGTCCCCCCAGCATCAGGGCGGCGCCCACCAGGCTGGCGCAGGGGCGGTCCAGCTCGATGCCGATCATCAGGCCGCGGCCGCGGATATCCCGGACGCCATCCAGATCCCCCAGTCTCTTGCGGAACGCCTCCAGCAGGTGTGCGCCCAGGGTGGCGGCCCGTTCGGTCAGGTTTTGCTCCTCCAGGGTGTCGATGACCGCCAGGGCGGCGGCGCAGGCCAGGGGGTTGCCGCCGAAGGTGGAGCCGTGGCTGCCGGGGCCCAGCGTCTCCGCCGCCGCGCCCCTGGCGAGGCAGGCGCCGATGGGCACGCCGTTGCCCAGGCTCTTGGCCAGGGTCATGACATCGGGAAGGATGCCGTTGTGCTGGTGGGCGAACAGGCGGCCGGTGCGGCCCATGCCGGTCTGCACCTCGTCCAGCATCATCAGCCAGCCATGGCGGTCGCACAGCTCCCGGACCCGGTTCAGATAATCCGGGGCGGGGATGGTGACGCCCCCTTCGCCCTGGATGGGTTCCACCAGCACGGCCACCGCGTTGGGGGTGGTCCGGGCCACGGTGTCCAGGCTTTCCACATCATCGAAGGGGATCCGGACGAAGCCCTGGGCCAGCGGCTCGAACCCCGCCTGGACCTTGCGGTTGCCGGTGGCGGTCAGGGTGGCCAGGGTGCGCCCGTGAAAACTGTTTTCCATCACGATGATGGTGGGGACGTCGATGCCCCTGGCGTGGCCGTGCAGGCGCGCGATCTTGATGGCCGCTTCGTTGGCCTCCGCCCCCGAGTTGGCGAAGAATGCCCGGTCCATGTTCGCCAGCCGGGTCAGCCTGTCCCCCAGGCGGCGCTGCAACGGGATCTCATAGAGGTTGGAGGTATGGACCAGTTCCCCCGCCTGGCGGCAAAGGGCCTCTTTTACCGCCGGGTGGGCGTGTCCCAGCCCGCAGACGGCGATGCCGGACAGGGCGTCGAGGTAGCGTTTGCCTTTGTCATCCCACAGCCAGGCGCCTTCACCCCGCGCAAAGCCGACCGGCAAGCGTTTATAAGTGGCCATGAGTGAGTCCGTCATGATGTGTCCTGCAAGGGCGAGCCGCGAATGAACGAGTTTAAAGGACGTTTGGGTGCGGAAAAACCAATTAGTCTATCGGAGTGAAAACCCCGGGGCAAATAATCCTATTCGCCGTCGCGGGCCTTGCGCCGCCGGGCGTTGGCGGCCTCGATCTGCGCCTGCTGTTGTGGGGTCAGGTTCTCGATGTTCCTCGGCTTTGCCGCCCGGGCTGCTTTTTTCGCCGCCACCCGCTTCATGGCCGCCTCGATGGCGGCCTTTTTGGGGTCATCCCCCGCCTTCGTTTTCTCCAGGGCCGCTTTTTTATGCCGCAGGCGGGTGCTGCGCTCCCGCTCCAGGCGCTCCAGCCGTGCGGTGCGGGCGGCGCGGCGCTGCTCCGCCCGGCGGGCCCTTTCCCGCTCCAGCTCCGGGGGCCAGTCCTGGTTCTCGAAGGGCCGCATTTCGATGCAGTCCACCGGGCAGGGCTCCAGGCAATCCCGGCAGCCGGTGCATTCATCCCGGAGGACCGTGTGCATCTGCTTGGCCGCGCCGAGGATGGCGTCCACCGGGCAGGCCTGGATGCAGAGGGTGCAGCCGATGCAGGCCTGTTCGTCGATGAAGGCGTATTCCCTCATTTGGAGCCGGGGTCCTCGAAGAATACGTAGGAGGTGGAGTAGTCGCTGAACTCGAAGTAAACCTTTTTTTCTCCCTTGTCCGCGGTGCCGTTGAGGTTCGCATCCAGGACGCCGTAGCCGAAGCGGTAGGGCCGGGGACCGCCGCTGGTGGTGCCGGTGGCGGTGGTGAGCTTGTCGATGTGCATGAAGCGCTTGACCAGCCTTTCACCGGCGTAGATCTCCAGCACGCCATTGGTGCCGGTCCAGTTCTGGAGGGCGCGGCCGAACTTGTTCTGGCTCTCCTGGGTGCAACCGGTGAACGACAGGGCGGTGAACAGGATTAACAGGTATTTTTTCACGTTTGATTTCATGTGATTAAGTTTCTGGTTTTATTTGACCTTCATTCCCGGCTCGGCGCCCGCGTGGGGTTCTAGGATGAAAAGCTCTTTACCCCCCGGTCCTGCCGCCAGGACCATGCCTTCGGAGACGCCGAAGCGCATCTTGCGCGGGGCCAGGTTGGCCACCATGACGGTGAGCCTGCCTTCCAGATCCTCCGGGGCATAGGCGGATTTGATCCCGGCGAAGACGTTGCGGGTCTCGCCGCCCAGATCCAGGGTGAGCCGCAGCAGCTTGTCGGCCCCTTCCACCTGTTCGGCCCTGGCGATGCGGGCCACCCGCAGGTCGACCTTGGCGAAGTCGCCGAATTCGATGGTGTCGGCGATGGGGTCTTTGGCCAGATGGCCCTCGGTGCGGGTTTCATGCGGCTTGGTCTTCTTCGCATCCTGGCTTGCCAGATCCTCCCTGGATGCCTCCAGCATGGCCTCGATCTGCTTCGGCTCCACCCGGGTCATCAGGGGTTTGAATTTCGCGATGGCATGGCCGGTCAGGGGGGTGGCCAGGGCCTCCCAGGTCAGGGGTTTTACCTGCAGGAAGGCCTCGGACTTCTCCGCCGTGGCGGGCAGGATGGGGCGCAGGTAGCCGATCAGCAGCCGGAACAGGTTGATGCCCATGGAGCAGACGTGGTGCAGCTCCTGCTCCTTGCCCTCTTCCCTGGCGATGACCCAGGGTTTCTTCTCGTCAATATACTGGTTGGCGCGGTCCGCCAGGGCCATGATCTCCCGGGCGGCGCGGCCGAATTCCCGCTTTTCGTAACAGTCTGCGATGAGCTCTCCGGCCTGGATGAATTCGTCGAACAGCGCCGGCTCCGGGAGTTCGGCGGACAGGCGGCCGTCGAAGCGCTTTTTGATGAAGCCGGCGCACCGGCTGGCGATATTCACCACCTTGCCCACCAGGTCGGAATTCACCCGCTGGGTGAAGTCCTCCAGGTTGAGATCGATATCCTCCACGCCGCTGCCAAGCTTGGCAGCGAAGTAGTAGCGCAGATATTCCGGATTGAGATGGTTCAGGTAAGTGCGGGCCTTGATGAAGGTGCCGCGGGACTTGGACATCTTCTGGCCGTTCACGGTGAGAAAGCCGTGGGCGAAGATGGCCGTGGGGGTGCGGAAGTCCGCCCCTTCGAGCATGGCCGGCCAGAACAGGGCGTGGAAATAGATGATGTCCTTGCCGATGAAGTGATAGAGCTCGGCGTCGCTGTCCCGGTTCCAGAAGGCGTCGAAGGTCACCCCCGGCTTCCTGCCTGCCGTGACATTTGCACTTCCCTGTGCATCGTCCGGGCCCTGCTTATTACATAGGTTCTTGAAACTGGCCATGTAGCCGATGGGGGCGTCCAGCCAGACGTAGAAGTATTTGCCCGGATGGTCCGGGATCTCGAAGCCGAAGTAGGGGGCGTCGCGGGAGATGTCCCACTCCTGCAGCCCGGCCTCGAACCACTCGTCCAGCTTGTTGGCCACCTCGGGCTGGAGGTGGCCGCCCTTGGTCCAGTCCCTGAGCATGGCCTCGAAATCCGCCAGCTTGAAGAAATAGTGTTCGGACGCCTTGTCCACCGGTTTGGCGCCGGAGACCACCGACACCGGGTTCTTCAGTTCGCTGGGGGAGTAGCTGGCGCCGCAGGCCTCGCAGTTGTCGCCGTACTGGTCCGCCGCCCCGCACTTGGGACATTCGCCCTTGATGAAGCGGTCCGGCAGGAACATCTCCTCCACCGGGTCGTAGGCCTGGGTAATGGTGCGGCTGGCGATGTGCCCCTTATCCCGCAGGCGCCGGTAGATCAGGGTGGCGTATTCCCGGTTCTCCTCCGAGTGGGTGGAGTGGTAGTTGTCGAAGCCGATGCCGAAGTCGGCGAAATCCCGTTGGTGCTCCTCGCCGATGCGCCGGATCAGTTCTTCCGGTTCGATCCCCTCCTGGCGGGCGCGCAGCATGATGGGGGTGCCGTGGGCGTCGTCCGCGCAGACATAGAGGCACTGGTGTCCCCGCATCTTCTGGAAGCGGACCCAGATGTCGGTCTGGATGTATTCCACCAGATGGCCGATGTGGATGGGGCCGTTGGCGTAGGGCAGGGCGCTGGTGACCAGGATTTTTCGGGGCTTGTCGTTCATTCGTGTAACTGATTTCGGGAAGGCTTCTGAATCAATCGATTATCCCATATCGAGGTGAGAGCCTGCCACAGCAGAAAACCCCTGGACCGGATTGTCATTGGCGGTTGACAGCAATCGCTCTCGTTGTTAATAATACAAACGAGAATGATTCGTATTATGACTAGTGGAGGTTCAATGTGAAATCTTACCAACCGATGCTCTTTGTCTTGACGGGGTGGCTGCTGATGGCCGCGCAGCCCGCACTGGCGGTGGAATATCCCATCGGTGTGCCCGAGCAGCGCAACGGCATGGAAATCGCCGCCGTGTATCTGCAGCCGGTGCGCATGGAGCCCAAGGGTATGATGCGGCCGGCGGAGGAATCCGACGTCCATCTCGAGGCCGATGTGCGCGCCCTGGACATCAACCCCAACGGCTTCGTCGAGGGTGAATGGATCCCCTATCTCCATGTCAAATACGAGGTCACCAAGAAGGGTTCCGACACCAAGGTAAGCGGCGATTTCATGCCCATGGTGGCCAACGACGGCCCCCACTATGGCGACAACGTCAAGCTCATGGGGCCGGGCAAGTACCGGGTCAAATACACCATCTATCCCCCGAACGCCCCCGAGAACCCGGCCGGCAAACACTTTGGCCGGCACACCGACCGTCTCACCGGGGTGCGTCCCTGGTTCAAGCCCTTCAGCGTGGAGTTCGACTTCATCTACGCCGGCATCGGCAAGCGCGGCGGGTACTGAGCATGGCCGGGTGGAAGCGGCTCGCGGCCCATGTGTTGACCGGCGCCCTGGCGGCCCCCGCCGTCCTGGCCGGGGAGGCCCTCGACAGTGAGATTCTGCGCCGGCTGGAGGCCATGGAGAAGCGCATCGCCCAGCTCGAGGCCGAGAACGCGGCGCTGCAGCGTTCCCTCGAGGAGCCCTACATCAGCGCCGAGGAGCCGCCGGTGGCCGCGAGGCTGAAGGCGGTGGAATCCCAGGTCAGCAGCTACCGCCAAGCGGCCCGGACCGTGGAGTCGCTGGAGGGCATCAGCGCCGGCGTGGGGCTGACTATGATGGCGCAGGGGCTTGTCGACAGCGGTGACGCCACCGGCAAGGACAGCGAACTCAACTACCGCGCGGACGCCACGGTCAGCCTGCCGGCGGGCACCCTGGGCAACGCCGAGGGCTTCCTGTTCGCCCACTTCCGCATGGGTCAGGGGCTGGGGCTGGAGAATCCCGGCGGGGCCTTCTCCTCCCTCAACTCCACCAGCTTCCAGCGCCCCGGTTCGGAGTCCTCCGACAGCACCGTGCTGCTGGCCCAGGCCTGGTACCAGCTCGATGTGCCCCTGCCCCTGGGGGGCAACCCGGACCTGTCGCGCCGGCACATCGAGTTCAACTTCGGCAAAATGGACCCCTTCGTCTTTTTCGATCAGAACGCCATCGCCGACGACGAGACCAAGGGGTTCGTGAACCAGGCCTTTATCCACAACCCCCTGCTGGACGTGGGCGGCGACGTGGGGGTGGACGAGTTCGGCTTCACCCCCGGCCTGCGCCTGGCCTATGTCGACGACTTCTACAAGCCGCAGCACTACTCGGTCTCCCTGGGCGTATTCGGTTCCGGCCAGGGGACCGGCTTTGATGACAGCCTCGATTCGCCCTTCATTATCGTGCAGGCCGACACGGAACAGCGCCTGTTCGGCGGCCTGGTGGGCAACTACCGGCTGTACGCCTGGCGCAACGGCCGGGGGCAGGATTTCGACGGCGCCGTCTCCAGCCATACCGGCGTCGGCCTCAGCTTCAACCAGCAGATCGCCGATTACGCCACCCTGTTTCTGCGTGCCGGGGTGCAAACGGGCGGCGACGTGCCCTTCGACCGGGCCCTGACCCTGGGCGGCGAGTGGGGAGGCAGCTACTGGAGCCGGGGCGCCGATGCCCTGGGCGTCGCCTTTGGCTGGCTGCAGACCTCGGACGAGTTCCGGCGGGCCTCGCTGACGGTGGACGCGGACGCGGACGGCAGCCCCGACTACGGCTACCGCGCCTCGGGCGCCGAGCAGGTGACGGAACTCTACTACCGCTACCGGCTGAACAGGCAGTTCGAGCTCTCGCCCAACCTCCAGTACATCCGCCGCCCCGGCGGCAACGGCAGGGCGGACGGCATCAGCGCGTTCGGGCTGCGCGCCCAGCTGAGTTATTGAGATGAACGAACTGGTCCAGGATCTCGCCCCCGCCGGCCGCCGGCGCCCCCCCCTCCAGACGCTGGGGGACTGGATGCGCCGTCAGCGCAGTGCCATCCAGGCCCTGCAGTGGACGGTGGTGGTCTTCTATCTGGCACTGCTGATCTGGCCGGCCCTGCTGCCGCTGCCCCGGGAATACGCCCATTTCTACGAGAACCTGGTGCTGTTCGCCCAGTTCGTGTTCTGGGGCCTGTGGTGGCCCTTCGTGATCCTGAGCATGCTGCTGCTGGGACGGGTCTGGTGCGGGGTCTTCTGCCCGGAGGGGGCCCTGTCCGAATGGGCCAGCCGGCACGGCCGCGGCGGCGCCATCCCGCGCTGGATGCGCTGGGGCGGCTGGCCCTTCACCGCCTTCGTCCTCACCACCGTCTACGGCCAGCTCATCAGCGTCTACGAATACCCCAGGGCGGCCCTGCTGATCCTGGGGGGCTCCACCATCGTGGCCATGGCGGTGGGCTTTTTCTATGGCCGGGGCAAGCGGGTCTGGTGCCGTCACCTGTGCCCGGTCAACGGGGTGTTCTCCCTGCTCGCCCGCCTGGCCCCGGTGCACTTCCGGGTGGACGCCGCAGCCTGGCGGCGGGCCCCGCGGCGCACCCCGGCGGTGGATTGCGCCCCCCTGGTGAACATCAGCGGCATGACCGGCGCCAGCGCCTGCCACATGTGCGGCCGTTGCAGCGGTCACCGCAACGCCGTCACCCTGAGCGCGCGCAGCCCCAACCGGGAGATCCTGTCGCTGGGGGACAATGCCGCCTCCCGCTGGGACGCCCTGCTGCTGACCGTCGGCCTGCTCGGCGTCGCCACCGGCGCCTTCCAGTGGTCGGCCTCGCCCTGGTTCGTGCAGCTCAAGCAGGGGCTGGCGGAATGGCTGATCGAGCGCGACATCTACTGGCCCCTCGGCGACGGCGCGCCCTGGTGGCTGCTGACCCACTATCCCGAAACCAACGACGTCTTCACCTGGCTGGACGGCGGGGTGATCCTGCTCTACATCGGCGCCACCACCCTGGTCATCGGCGGCGCCCTGCTGCTGGCGCTGCGCCTGGCAGGCCGGCTGCTGGGACAACGGACCATGCCCTGGCGCCTGGCCTACGGCCTGACCCCCCTGGCCGGGATCAGCCTGTTTCTGGGGCTGTCCGCTCTCACCCTCTCGCTGCTCAAGGCGGAGCGCCTGGATCTCTCCTGGGCCCCCGGGCTGCGGGCCGCGCTGCTGGCGGTGGCGGTGCTCTGGACCGGCCGGCTGCTGTGGGGGCTGCTGGGGGCCGGCGGCAATGGGGCGGTTTTCCGCCGCCGGGCCCTCGCCTGGCTCTGCCTCATGGCCGCCGCCGGCCTGGTGGTCGGCAGCTGGGTGGCGATGTTTTACTATTGGTGAGCCGGGATCCGGCCGGTGGCTTCCGGGCGGCGCGGACAAAAACCAAGTGAATTGGTAGGAATATGCCCCCGTTTTGGTGTACTATCCCGCCCCTATTTTTTCAGACTAGCCGGCAGCGGCTATAACAGAACAGCCGACGGGAGAGACATCACATGTCAGAAGTTACTCAGGATCAAGTCAAAGAGGCGATCAAGGGCTATACCGAGCCCCATTTGGGGAAGGACCTGGTCAGCGCCAAGGCAGTCAGGGACATCGCCATCGAGGACGGCAAGGTCAGGGTGGAGATCCGGCTGGGCTTTCCCGCCAAGGGGGCCCGCCTGGCCATCGCCAACGGGGTGCGGGAGCAGGTGGAGGCCCTGGAGGGTGTCTCTTCGGCCGATGTACGGGTCGACTGGAAGGTGGCCGCCCATTCGGTGCAAAAGGGCCTGGAGCCCATCAAGAACGTCAAGAACGTCATTGCCGTGGCCTCCGGCAAGGGCGGCGTCGGCAAATCCACCACGGCGGTGAACCTGGCCCTGGCCCTGGCCGCCGAGGGCGCCAGCGTGGGCATCCTGGACGCCGACATCTACGGCCCCTCCCAGCCCCGCATGCTGGGGGTGGAGGGCCGGCCGGAGAGCAAGGACGGCAAGAGCCTGGAGCCCATGGTCGGCCACGGCATCCAGGCCATGTCCATCGGCTTCCTGATCGAGGAAGAGACTCCCATGATCTGGCGCGGCCCCATGGTCACCCAGGCCCTGGAGCAGCTCCTGAACGACACCAACTGGACCGACCTGGATTATCTCATCATCGATCTGCCGCCGGGCACCGGCGACACCCAGCTCACCCTGGCTCAGAAGGTGCCGGTCTCCGGCGCGGTGATCGTCACCACGCCCCAGGACATCGCCCTGCTGGACGCCCGCAAGGGACTGAAGATGTTCGAGAAAGTGGAGGTGCCGGTGCTGGGCATCGTGGAGAACATGAGTACCCACATCTGCTCCAACTGCGGCCACGAGGAGCACATCTTCGGCCATGGCGGCGGCGCCGAGATGTCGGAACAGTACGGGGTGGAACTGCTGGGCTCCCTGCCCCTGGACATCCGCATCCGCGAGGAGACCGACGGCGGCGCGCCCACGGTGGCTGCCGAGCCGGACTCCGATATCGCCATGATCTACCGGGAGATCGCCCGCAAGACGGCGGCCAAGCTCTCCCTTACGGCGAAGGACTATGCCAACGCCTTCCCCAAGATCGTCATAGAGAGTTAGAGCCCTGGCTTCAGGAGCGGGGGACGGCACAGGCTGACAGGGCGCCTGCCTGACGTGTAAGATGTGTCCTCCCTCGTTCCCGGAGACCCGAAGCTGAATTATGTCCATCAAATCCGACCAGTGGATCCGCCGCATGGCCCAGCAGTGCGGCATGATCGAGCCGTTCATACCGGGCCAGATCCGGGAAGGCGAGGACGGCCGGGTGATCTCCTACGGCACCTCCAGCTACGGCTACGATATCCGCTGCGCCGACGAGTTCAAGATCTTCACCAACATCAACTCGGCGGTGGTGGACCCCAAGAACTTCGATGACAACAGCTTCGTGGACGTGAAGTCCGACGTCTGCATCATCCCCCCCAACTCCTTCGCCCTGGCGCGCACCGTGGAGTACCTGCGCATCCCCCGCAACGTGCTGACGGTCTGCCTGGGCAAATCCACCTACGCCCGCTGTGGCATTATCGTCAACGTCACTCCCCTGGAGCCGGAGTGGGAGGGGCATGTGACCCTGGAGTTCTCCAACACTACCCCGCTGCCCGCCAAGATCTACGCCAACGAGGGGGTGGCCCAGATTCTTTTCTTCGAATCCGACGAGGTGTGCGAGACCTCCTACCTGGACCGGGGCGGCAAGTACCAGGGACAGCAGGGCGTCACCCTGCCCAAGCCCTGACGGCCGTATCGTGGCGGGGGCGCCGCATGCCCTGATGCGGCGGTAGAGCCAGGCGGCTTCCTCGGTTACCATCCGTGCTGCGTCAATCACCGGGAGCCGCCGTGGCCGCAAAACCGAGAAAATGGGTCATCCTCATCCCGATCCTGGCCGGGGTCGCCGCTCTGGTTTTCCTGAAACAGAACAAGACGGAACCGCCCCGCGCTACCGCCCGGGAGCAGCCCAGGCTGGTGCGCGTCATCCGGGCCTTCACCACCACGGTGGTGCCCCAGGCCAGGGGCCACGGCACGGTGCGGCCGGGCAAGACCTGGGAGGCCGTGGCCCAGGTCAAGGGCAAGATCCTGGAAAAGCATCCCAATCTCAAAAAGGGGGCCATCCTGGAGGCCGGCAGCCTGCTGCTGCGCATCGACCCCATGGATTACCGTCTCGCCATCGCCGAGACCGAGGCGGACATCGAGGCCACCAAGGCCCAACTGGATGAGCTGAGCGCCAGAGAGGCCAATACCCGCCTTGCCCTCGGGATCGAGGAACAGGCCCTGGCCCTGACCAGGAAGGAGCTGGAGCGCAAGCGCCGCCTAGTCAAAGACGGCAGCATCAGCCGTTCCGACCTGGACAGCCAGGAGCGCCTGCTGCTGACCCAGCAGCAGGCGGTCCAGGCCCAGCGCAGCGCCCTGAACCTGATTCCCAGCCAGCGGGCCCTGCTGCGCGCCCAACTGGCGCGGCAGGGGGCCAGGCTCAGCGTGGCCCGCCGGGACCTGGCCAACACGGAGATAAGGCTCCCCTTCGCCGGGCGCGTGGCCGAGGTCAGCGTGGAGCAGGACCAGTATGTGCGGGAAGGGGAGAGCCTCACCCGGGTGGACGGCCTGGAGCTGGCGGAGGTGGAGGTTCCCATCCCCATCGAGCAGATCCGCACCGTGCTGCATGCCGACGGTCCGGTGGACATTCTCAACACGCCCCCCCAGGCCCTGCACCGGAGACTGGGGTTGTCAGCCCGGGTGGAGCTGCACGAGGGTGGCATCCGCGCCGGCTGGCCGGGGCGCTTCGCCCGCATGAGCGACACCCTGGATCCCAAGACCCGCACCGTCGGCGTCATCGTCGAGGTGGACAAGCCCTACGCCGGGGTGCGCCCGGGGGTGCGCCCGCCCCTGCTGAAGGGCCTGTTCGTGGAGGTTGTGCTTTCGGGCAAGCCCCTGGGAGACCGGCTGGTGCTGCCCCGTTCGGCCCTGCATGACGGCCGCATCTATATCGCCGGGGCGGACGGCCGGCTGGAGATCCGCCCGGTGGAGCTGGAGCTGCTCCAGCCGGATTTCGCCGTCATCGGCGCCGGCCTGGAGCCGGGGGAACTGGTGGTCGTCTCCGACCTGATCCCGGCCATCGAGGGCATGCTGCTGGAGACCCGGGAGGATGGCGGGGTCCTCGAGCGCCTGCAACGCCAGGCCCGGGGGGCGGCCGCCGCCCCATGATCGCCTTTTTCGTCCGTCATCCCACGGCGGGGAACCTGCTGATGGCCTTGCTGGCCCTTGTCGGCCTGGGGGCCCTGCCGGGCCTGCAGCGGGAGACCTTTCCGGATTTCGCCCCGGAGAAGCTGGAGATCCGCATCCTCTATCCGGGGGCCAGCGCCGGGGACGTGGAGGAGGTCGTCTGCCAGCGGGTGGAGGACGCCCTGGAGAGCATCAGCGAGATCGAAGAGATCGTCTGCGTGGCCCGCGAAGGGCTGGGCAGGGCCGTGGTGGAGATGATCGAGGACGGCGACATGGCCCGCTTCATGGATGATGTCAAGAGCGAGATCGAGGCCATCGACGACTTTCCGGAGGAGGTGGAGCCGCCTGTGGTCAAGGAGCTGGGCCGCACCGACAAGGTGGTGGCAGTGGCGGTCACCGGCCCCATGCCGGTGAGCGACCTCAAGGCCTACGCGGAGCAGATCAAAGAACGCATGCAGCGGGTGCCGGAGATCTCCCGGGTCAACGTCCTCGGCTTTTCCGACCACCAGTTGCGCATCGAGGTCTCCGCCGCGGCCATGCGCGGCTATGGCGTCAGCATGTCCGACGTGGCGGATGCGGTGCGGCGCCAGGGCATCGACCTGCCCGCCGGAACCCTGGAGACCCGCGAACGGGAGCTGCTGCTGCGCTTCGCCGACCAGCGGCGCACCCCGGCGGAGCTGGCGGAGCTGATCGTCGTCGGTGCCGCCACCGGGGCCGAGATCCGCCTGGGCGACATCGCCCGGATCAGCGACCGCTTCGAGCGGGACGAGGAGAAGACCCTGTTCAACGGCCGCCGGGCGGCGGTGCTCCAGGTGGTCAAGACCAAGCAGCAGGACACCCTGGTGGTGATGCAGGCGGTGCGGGCGTTCCTGGAGGCCGAGCGGGCGCGGGCACCGCCGGCGGTGAGCTTCACCGTCACCCAGGACCGCTCCTCCATCGTGCGGGACCGTCTCAACCTGCTGCTGCGCAATGGCGCCCAGGGGCTGACCCTGGTGTTCCTCACCATGTGGCTGTTCTTCCGGTTCCGCTTCGCCTTCTGGGTGGCCATGGGGCTGCCGGTGTCCTTCCTGGGGGCCCTGTTCATCATGAACATCCTCGGGCTCACCATCAACATGATCACCATGGTGGCCCTGCTCATCGCCATCGGCCTGCTGATGGACGACGCCATTGTCATTTCCGAGAACATCGCCGCCCACCTGCGCAAGGGCAAGAATGCCTTCCAGGCGGCCATCGACGGCACCCGGCAGGTGATGCCGGGGGTGCTGTCCTCGTTCCTGACCACGGTGGCGGTATTCGGCCCCCTGGCCTTTCTCGCCGGCCACATGGGCAAGGTCCTGAAATTCATCCCCATGGTGCTATGCCTGGTGCTGGTGGTGAGCCTGATCGAGGCCTTCATGATCCTGCCCCACCACCTGGCCCATTCCCTGAAGCACCAGGAGGGCAGGACCAACCGCTTCCGCCGGCGTTTCGATAGCCTGCTGGATGACTTCCGCAATAACACCCTGGGCCGGGCGGTGGATTTCGCCGTGCACCAGCGCTACTGGTTCGTGGGGACCGTCATCGCCCTGTTCCTGCTGAGTATCGGTGTGGTGGTCAGCGGCAAGCTTAAGTTCCAGGTCTTTCCTGACATCGAGGGGGACAATATCGAGGCGCGGGTGCTGCTGCCCCCCGGCACCCCCCTGTGGCGCACCGAGGCGGTGGTCCGGCGCATCACCGACGGTCTCGATGCGGTGGATAAAGCGTTCACGCCCCTGCAAAAGGACGGGCGGCCCCTGGTGCGCAACGTCCAGGTGCGCTACAGCGTCAACCAGGACGCCGGCGAGTCCGGCCCCCATCTGGCCACCGTGACCGCGGACCTGGTCACCGCCGAGGAGCGCCGGGGACACCTGGACGACATCATCGCCCGCTGGCGCGAAAACGTGGGCGATATCCCCGACCTGCTGGCCCTGAGCTACAAGGAGCCGGTGATCGGGCCCGGGGGCATCCCCCTGGAGATCCGTCTCTACGGCCCCGGCCTGAAACAGTTGAAAAAGGCCGCGCTGGAGCTGCAGGAGTGGCTGGGCCACTACCGGGGCGTGTTCGACCTCTCCGATGACCTGCGGCCCGGCAAGCCGGAGCTGCGCCTGCGCCTGCGCGAGGGGGCCCTGGCCCTGGGGCTGGACGCCACCACCATCGCCAGCCAGTTGCGGGCCGCCTTCTATGGCGTCACCGCCAGCGAGATCCAGGTGGAGGGGGAGTCCTATGAAATCGACGTCCGGCTGGCCCGGGAGGACCAGTCCACCCTGACCGATCTGGAGACCTTCCGCATCGTCACCGCCAGTGGCGACCAGATTCCCCTCAGCACCCTGGTGCATGTCGAGACCGGCCGGGGATTCTCCCGCATCCAGCGGGTGGACGGGGTGCGCACCGTCACCGTCACCGGCGACCTGGACCCCCGCATCGCCAACGCCCAGGAGATCGTCAACCACACCCGCCGGGTCTTTCTGCCGGAACTGCTGAAGCGTTATCCGGGGGTGCGGGCCGGCATCGAGGGACAATCCAAGCAATCCGCCAAGACCGGCGCCTCCATGCTGCGCAGCTTCGCCGTGGGCCTCATCGGCGTGTTCGTCCTGCTCAGCTTCCAGTTCGGCTGCTACCGGGAGCCCCTGGTGGTCATGGCCGTGATCCCCCTGTCCCTCATCGGCGTCATCTGGGGTCACCTGCTCATGGGGGCGCCGCTCTCCATGCCCGGCATCATCGGCTTCACCTCCCTGGCCGGGGTGGTGGTGAACGACTCCATCCTGCTGGTCTCATTTCTGAAGCGGCAGGTGGCCAAGGGCCACGCCACCGTCGAGGCCGCCAAAATCGCCAGCCGCGCCCGCTTCCGCGCCGTGCTGCTCACCTCCATCACCACCATCGCCGGCCTCTTTCCCCTGCTGCTGGAAAAAAGCATGCAGGCCCAGATCCTGATCCCCCTGGCCATCAGCATCATCTTCGGCCTGCTGGCCACCACCCTGCTGGTGCTGCTGGTGGTCCCGGCCCTGTTCAGCATCCTGGATGACCTGGGAATGACGGCGCGCGCCTATCAGGAAGGAGCGTCGGTGGCGGCAAGGGATGCGGCCCGCCCGGGCCAAACCGGGGAGCGTGGAGTCGGCCACAGTGGTGAAAGCCGGCCACCGGCATGATGCCCATGGCAGCAGGGGTGAGTCCTTGACATTCCCGCCTGCCGGTTCTAGTCTTTCGGTTCAGCGCCGATTTGTCTCAGATTGCGGGCGCTATAGAAATGCCGCTAAAGCGAGGGCAAGACACCTGCTTTGGCCGCGGCCGGGCGGGTTTTTTTATGCCTGCCGCCGCGGAGGATCCGAACCCCTTCAACCCAACCTGGAGTTAAGGCATGAGCCAAGATTATGATGAGTGGGGCCTGTCGACCCGCGCCATCAGGGTAGGGCATCACCGCACCCCCGAGGGGGAGCACAGCGAGCCCATATTCCCCACCTCGAGTTTCATATTCAGCAGCGCCGCCGAGGCGGCGGCGCGCTTTGCCGGGGACGAGCCGGGCAATATCTATTCCCGTTTTACCAATCCCACCGTGCGCGCCTTCGAGCAGCGCCTGGCCGCCATGGAAGGGGCGGAGGCCTGCGTGGCGACATCCTCCGGCATGGCGGCCATCCTCGCCACCTGCATGGGCCTGCTGAAGGCGGGGGACCATATCGTCTCATCCCGCAGCATCTTCGGCACCACCACGGTGCTGTTCGAAAAATATCTGACCCGCTTCGGCATCACCACCACCTTCGTGCCGCAGACGGACACAGACGCCTGGGAGCGGGGCATACGCCCCAACACGCGCATGCTGTTCGTGGAGACCCCCTCCAACCCGCTGACCGAACTGGTGGATATCGAAATGCTGTCCAATATGGCCAGGGCCTATGACTGTCTGCTGGTGGTGGACAACTGCTTCTGCACCCCGGCGTTGCAGCAGCCCTTCGCCCTGGGGGCGGACCTGGTCATCCACTCCGCCACCAAATTCCTGGACGGCCAGGGGCGCTGCGTGGGCGGCGCCGTGGTGGGCGATGCCAAGCTGGTGGGCGAAGAGGTCTTCGGGGTGCTGCGTTCGGCCGGTCCCAGCATGAGTCCGTTCAACGCCTGGGTGTTTCTGAAGGGGCTGGAGACCCTCGGCATACGCATGCAGGCCCATTCCCGCAATGCCGCTGAACTGGCCCGGTGGCTGGAGGACCAGCTGGCCGTGGAGCGGGTCTACTACCCGGGGCTGGAATCCCATCCCCAGCATGAACTGGCCGCCAGGCAGCAGAAGGCCCCCGGCGGCATCGTCTCCTTTGTGGTCAAGGGAGGGCGGGAGGCCGCCTGGAAAGTGATGGACAGCGCCCGGATGCTCTCCATCACCGCCAATCTGGGGGATGTGAAGAGCACCATAACCCATCCGGCGACCACCACCCACGGGCGGCTCACCCCCGAGCAAAGAGAGGCGTCCGGCATATGCGAGGGCCTGGTCCGCATCGCCGTGGGCCTGGAGGATATCGATGATATCCGCGCCGATCTGCAGCGCGGATTCGATAATATTTAGTGGCGTGGCTCCATAGCCGCCAGGCAATCCCCTTGCCGACCCCGCCTATGGAACAGTCCGGTCAAGACCCTGAAAAGAAATGGAACCGCCGCCACCGCCAGGCGGAGGGGCTGGGCAGCCCCGCCAGGGTGCTGATGGAAAACCTTCATCTGTTGCCTGCGCGGGGCGACGCCCTGGATCTCGCCTGCGGACGCGGCGTCAATGCCCTGCTGCTGGCGGAGGCGGGGCTGGCCGTGCAGGCCTGGGATATCTCCCGGGTCGCCATAGACCGGCTCATGGAGGAGGCCGGGGCCAGAGGCCTGGCCATTCGGGCATCGGTGCGGGACGTAACCCGGCGGCCGCCGGAGCCCGCCAGCTTCGATGTGATCCTGGTGAGCCATTTCCTGGATCGGGGCATCGCGCCCGCTCTCATCGACGCCCTGCGTCCCGGCGGCCTGTTGTTCTATCAAACCTTCACCCGCGATGCCGTCTCGGACAGCGGTCCTTCCAGCCCCGGCATGCGCCTGGGCGATAATGAACTGCTGGCGCTTTTCCGCCCCCTGCGCCTGCGTGCCTACCGCGAGGAGGGAAGGCTTGGCGATACCGGCCGGGGTTGGCGTGATCGCGCCATGCTGGTCGCCGAGAAGGCGTCGCCGGCTTGCCGCTGAGCTGACAACATGACAGGCCCTGCTATTCTTGTCGGAGGGTCTTGGCAAACCCGGCAGACTCCGGGAGCTGCATGGGGGGGTCCATTCTTTATCCAATCGTTAACACCGCCTCGGCCGGAGCACCGGTCCATCGATTGCCGGGCATCCGTGGGCGCACCATCCAGGAAAGATTGATGTCATTGATTCGGCAGACGTTATCGCCGCCTATGCAGGTGGGTGGAAGGCGAACCAGTGCGGAGTAGCACACCGGAAATCCCTCAGGGGAAACTGAACATGTCCCTGTGGAGCCTTTTGGGGATAGCCGTTTTTCTCGCCGTGGTTTTCATACGCGACATCCCCGTCCGCATGGCCAATGGAGATAACGGCCGGGTCGCCATTGCCGTCCTCGATGAGGTGAGGCGGCCCTTTTTGGGGATCTTCGCCGCTGAAGCCAGGCTCTTGAACGAGGGCTATAGTGAATCTGTCCGGGCATCCCTGGAGGAGGCCATCGAACGCGGACAGGATTTGATTGCGCAATTCAAGCAGGCCGTGCAATACAGCCCGGCGGTGTTGCAGCGGGTCGAACGCCTGGATGAGTCATTCGAATCCTGGATCGAGGGCGAGCGGGCCATGTTCGCCCATTATGCGGGAACCAAGCTGGGCCCCCAGACCGCTGCGGATGACCAGGAAGCCCACCGCCTGCTGGCGCTGACGTCCGCGGCATTTTCCCGCACCATGGAGCGCCTGGCCGAGGGGGAAGGGCCGATCCACCATGATATCGACGGCGGCTCCCGGGCGGTGCGCGAATTGACGCTCCTGGGTGGCCTGCTAATGGCATTCCTGCTGGGAGGCGTCTATTACCTGCAATGGTCCCATAACAGGGTGCTTCGTGGTCTGCTGGCCGAGGTGGAGCAGCGGGTCAGGGAGCGCACCGCCGAGCTGCGCGCCTCACAGGAGGAGCTGGTGCGCAAACAGCGCCTGGCCGCCATCGGCCAGCTCACGGCCACCGTCAGCCATGAACTGCGCAATCCCCTGGGGAGCATCCGCAACGCCCTGGCCGTTATCCGCCGCCTGCCCTGTGACGACAATCCGATGATGCAAAACGCCATGGACATCGCCGAGCGGGGGATCGGCCGCTGCGACAACATCATTACCGAGCTGCTGGATTTCACCCGGGTCCGGGAGCTCCGGCCGGAGACCACGGATATCGACGCCTGGCTGGCTGGCGCGCTGGATGACTACGAATGTCCCCCAGGGATCGAGCTGGCCCGCGAGCTGAACTCCGGGGCGGAGCTCGCCTGCGACCGTGACTGCCTGCTGCGGGCTATACTCAATGTGTTGGACAACGCATGTGACGCCGTTGTGGCCGAAGCGGAAAACGGCAATCAGGCCTTCAGTCCAAGGCTGACCGTGGCGACCCGCGTGACGGGCGAGTGGGTGGAAATCCTGGTTGCCGATAACGGGGCCGGCATAGCGGCGGATCATCTGGAAAAGATATTCGAACCCCTGTTCAGCACCAAGAGCTTCGGTGTGGGTCTGGGCATGCCGGTGG
This sequence comes from Sedimenticola sp., assembly GCA_011051655.1. GTDB lineage: Bacteria > Pseudomonadota > Gammaproteobacteria > Chromatiales > Chromatiaceae > DRKS01. Next base: position 1,417 of record DRKS01000067.1, on the reverse strand, counting down.
TCAGGCAGGTCATGGAACAGCACGGCGGCGGCGTTCAGGTCCACAGTGAACCGGGGCGGGGCACCCGGGTCCGGCTGTGGTTGCCATTGCATACAGAGGAGGGGAAGGGATGAAACCATTGCGCGTGCTTATCGTGGATGACGATTGGGATTTTGCCGCAGGGCTGGCGTTGCTGCTGCGGGTGGAAGGATATGAGGTGGTGCTTGCCGCCAGCGGGGAAGAGGCCCTGGAAATATTCAAGGGGGAGGATTTCGATATCACCTTCATGGATGTGCGGCTTCCCGGCATGAGCGGTATGGAGAGCTTCTTCGAGATCCGCAGGCTCAAGCCCGATGCCCGGGTGATGATGATGACCGCCTTCAGCGTCGAGCAACTGTTGCGCGACGCCGTGGATGGCGGCGCCCTGGGGGTGCTCGACAAACCCCTGGACCCGGACAAGGTGTTGGATATCCTGGAGTCCGTCAAGCCCGCCGGGCTGGTCCTGGTGGTGGACGACGACCCGGAATTCGCCCATTCGCTGCAAATGTATCTGGCCAAGGCCGGCTACAGGGTGCTGCTGGCGCATACCGGGCGGGAGGCGGTGGACAGGGTCCTGGCCAATGGCGTCGACGTCCTGGTCCTGGACCTGCGGCTGCCGGTAATGAGCGGCCTGGAGGTATACCTGGAGCTGAAGCGAAGGCAGTGCAGCCCCCCAACCATGGTCGTCACCGGCTATGCCGTCGAGGAGGCCGGGGTCATTCACAGACTTAAACAGATGTCGGTTGCCGGGTGCCTGGTGAAGCCCTTTGCCCCGGAGGCGCTGATATCGGCCATAGGGCGCCTGATGCAAAACCCGGATGAAAAGATCAGCGCCCCATCCTGACGCCGCCAAACCCCATGGCGGGGGCCGCCGCTGCATTCTCATCGTCGATGACGATCGTGATTTCGGCGCCGGCCTGGCCAACCTGCTGGTGCTGGAGGGCTATGCCGTCGAACATGCCGAAAATGGGGAAGGCGCCGAAGAGGCCCTGAGGCGCTTTCCCGCCGAGGTGGCCCTGGTGGATCTGCGTCTCGGCGGGAGTGGCGGCATCGAGCTGATGGCGCGTCTGCGGCGCCGGCGCCCGGGGCTCCTGTGCATCATGATGACCGCCTACGCCGATCTCGATACCGCCGTGGGGGCGCTGCGGCAGGGCGCCTATGACTATCTGCGCAAACCCTTTCATTCCGAGGACCTGCTGGCTACTCTGGGGCGCTGTTTCGAACACATCGATATCATCCGGGAAAAGGCCCGGGCCGAGGAGGCCCTGCGCCGGTCCCAGAAGATGGAGGCCATCGGCCAGCTCTCCGGCGGCATCGCCCACGACTTCAACAACCAGCTCGGCGTCATCATCGGCTACCTGGACTTTCTGAAAAAGCATGTGGCCGGCGAGGAAAAACC
>DRKS01000066.1 GCA_011051655.1 Sedimenticola sp. | reverse complement strand
GGACGGGTCAGGCATCCCCGGGTCTGCCACAACGTGCCTGATCCCGAACGCCGCCTGAGGATCGGCTATGTCTCCCCCGATTTCAGAATGCACCCGGTGGGGTATTTCTCCGAGCCCCTCATCGCCTCCCATGACCGGACGGCCGTGGAGGTGTTCTGCTACGCCGACCTGGTCCAGGGCGACCAGATCACCGAACGCATGCGTGCCAGCGCCCATCACTGGCGGACGGTCAAGGGCTGGTCGGACACCCGGCTGGCCGACCGGATCCAGCATGACCGCATCGATATCCTGGTGGACCTGGCCGGGCATACCGCCGGCAACCGCCTGCGGGTTTTCGCCCAGAAACCGGCGCCTGTTCAGATCACCTGGCTGGGCTATCCGGGAACCACCGGCCTGTCCGCCATGGACTACCGCATCACCGACACCATTGCCGATCCCGAGGCTGAGGCCGATGCCCAATACAGCGAAAAGCTGGTGCGCCTGCCCAACGGCTTCCTCTGCTTCCGTCCGCCGGAGCATGCGCCGGAGGTCGCGCCGCCGCCATTTCGCGAGGCGGGCCATATCACCTTCGGCTGCTTCAACAACCAGATCAAGTTCTCCGGGCCCACCCTCGGCGCCTGGGCCCGGCTTCTCAACCAAGTCCCGGATTCGCGCCTGTTGCTGCGGGACAAGGCGTTTGTCGATGCCGCGGTCTGCGATCGCATTTTCACTGCTTTCAAGAAACACGGCGTCCCTGAGGAAAAAATCGAACTGGAGAAGCAGGTTTCCTATTCAAAATACCTGGCCGGCTATAAGCGCGTGGATATCTGCCTGGATCCCTTCCCCTTCAACGGCTGCACCGTCACCCATGAGGCCCTCTGGATGGGCGTGCCCGTGGTTACGCTGACCGCAGAGCGCTTCACCCACCGCATGGGCGCCAGCCTGCTGGAGTGGGTCGGGCTTTCAGATCTGGTGGCGGATACCCGGCAGGCCTATGTCGAAATTGCGGCAAGACTAGCCGCCGATCCCCATCGGCTGGCCGGGCTGCGGCGGACCCTCCGTTCCCGGCTGGCCGCATCCCCCCTGATGGACCTCCAAGGCTTTGCCAGGGACACCGAAGCGGCATACCGGGCCATGTGGCGGCACTGGTGTTCCGGAAACAGATAAAATTTCACCGTCTTATTTCTGTACGCAGATCTCATAGAAAGGTGGGTTCGAGGACAATTCCCCTGTTTTCCCTGCTTCCCTAAAGTACTGGCCAGAAGTCATGGGGCGGGTAATAATTGCTGAAAAGCCGGGAAAAGCCCATATGAGCACTGTAAAGCGCCTTGTTTTGGATGTACTCAAGCCCCACCAACCCAACGCCTTGGAATTTGCCCAGGCCATTGCCCGGCTGGGAGAAGGCTACCGGGTAAGACTCAATGTAGAGGAGGTGGACGAAAAGACCGAAAGCACGATCATTGTGATCGAATCCACCAGCCTGGACTTTTCCAGGATTGAAGAAACTATCCAGAGCATGGGCGGTTCCCTGCACAGCATTGATGAGGTGGAGGTCTGGGGAAGCACGCCCGATACCCTCTGATGCCGGGGCCCGCCGACTTTGGCGTCGTCCGCCGGCATTTCGTTGCCTGATCGTTATAGCAAACAGTTTGATTGAGATACAGCAAAAGAGGGGAAGCAAAGATGCCTGAACAGAAAGCTTATCCGGATGTAGGGGCTCCAGACCCTGAGTTGGAAAATTCACCCATAGTGGATGACTCTCTTGAAGAGTCCGGAGACCTGAGGCAAGAGCTGCCGGGCGAACCGGTGTGTCTCTTCAACGGTGTAGAGTATCCGAATGGCGCCTATGTACGCAGTGGCGGCGCGTTGCTGCGTTGTGACTACGGTATCTGGGTGCCGGCAGGTCCGGGTGACCCTGAAAACCTTTGATCGAACATGATCGAGTAAGCGTCCTTCCTCCTGTGGCGGCTAAAGATGGTTGCTGATATCGGCCTGGCCCTGGGGAGTGGGACTGCCCGTGGATGGTCGCACATAGGCATTATAAATGCCTTGTCCGAGCTCGGGATTACACCCAATATCATATGCGGGACCTCCATAGGCGCATTGGTCGGGGCATCCTATGTGTCAGGCAAAATGGAAAAGCTGGAGGAATGGGCATGCTCGTTGACAAAGCTTGAAACAGCGAGGTTTCTGGAGATCAACACTTCGCTTACCGGTTTTGTCAATACGGAAAGGCTGCACTATTTCCTGAATAAAAACGTGGCGGGCGACGAGGTGGTCATTGAAGATCTCGCAAAAGCATATGCGGCGGTTTCAACAGACCTGGAAACGGGCAGGGAGATATGGCTGACGAAAGGTTCCTTGATACAGGCGGTATGGGCGTCCATTTCGTTGCCCGGTCTTTTTCCGGCGATAAGAAACAATAACAGGTGGCTCGTTGATGGCGGACTGGTGAACCCGGTGCCTGTCTCGGTATGCCGCGCATTGGGGGCGGACATTGTCATCGCGGTGAACTTGAACGGCGATATTGTCGGGAAACACTTTGACAAGCCCAAGAGGGTGAAGAAACAAGATGGCGGCGTTGAGGCAAAAATAACGGAATTGGTGAGAGAGTATACCAGCGCATTGTTTCTTACTCCGAGGGATGACGAGCAACCGCCAAATCTGCTGGATGCCATTGCGGGGTCGGTGAATATTACCCAGGACAGGATAACCAGAAGCCGTATGGCCGGAGATCCTCCGGACATATTGCTTTCGCCGAAGTTATCGCATATCCGGCTGCTGGAATTTTATCGCGCCGACGAAGCGATAAGGGAAGGCCGGCACTGTGTGCAGAGGATGAGGCCGGAGATCGATCACATACTGGGCTCAATGCCATAGACCCGTGATGCGCCAGCGGGGCGGGCGTTCCACTCTGGCGCCAAATGCCGGCGCTGATATGAAGTCCACGGGCGGTTGTGGCAGCGGACGGCCGGGCAGCTTGAGCTCCATCAGCCGGCGCACCCGCTCTTCCGTGGGGGGATGGGTGCGGAGGAGGGAAGGCTCCGGGATACGGCGCCCGGGCAGGAAGATGCGTTCCAGGAAGGAGCCGGAGCGCTGCTCGATTTTGACCAGGGCCCGGGCAAGCCCTTCGGGATCGCCGGTGAGGCGCGCCGCATTGAGGTCCGCATCGTATTCGCGGGTGCGCGAAAGCCCCAGTTGCGCCAGCGCGCTCAGGCTGGGGGCGAAGATGAGAATGAAAATGGCGAACCAGTTGATGTCGATGTTCGACACCAGGATCAACGGCAGGTAGAGAAAGAGAAGCAACTGCCCGAACAGGGAGAGCATGCTGGTCAGCCGGCTGAACATGTCGGCCACCCCCATCACCCAGGTATCGTTGTTGCGGACATGGCTCATCTCGTGGGCCAGCACCCCGATGACTTCGCGGGTGTCCAGGGTCCGCAGCAGGCCGTCGGTGACGGCGATGGCCGCATCGTCCCGCCGTCCCACGGTGAAGGCGGTGAGTATGCTGCTGGGGATGTAATAGAGCGCCGGGACGGCGGCGAGGCCGGCGCGGCGGGCGAGTTCCGCCAATGCTGAATTGAGGGCCGGCGCCTGAGCGGGCGTCAGGGGGGTGGCGCGGTACATGCGCATGATCAACTGGGGGGCGACCACCGGGTTGAGCAGCAGCAGAACGGCGCCCAGCAGCAACAGCAGGACAATGCCGTCGCCTCCCCACAGCAGCCATCCCAGCAGGGCCAGGAATCCCCCCATGACGGCAAGCAGCAGCAGGGACTGCAGGCGGTTGGCCAGGGCGTGCTGGCGCCAGATCTCCGGGTTCACGGCCTGTCAGTCCCTCCCCGGCGGGATGATGATCTTTGTGTCCATATTCGTGCCCTGGCCGTATGGAATCTCGTCGGCGGCAAAGGATTCCCGATGATATTACAGGAGGTGCTCAGCGGTCACGAACCCGCAGCAGCCGCAGGCTGTTGGCGATGACCAGGAGGCTGGCGCCCATGTCGGCGAACACCGCCATCCAGAGGGTGGCGTAGCCGGGGATGGCCAGGGCCAGGAAGATGGCCTTGAGGCCTATGGCGAGGATGATGTTCTGGCGGATGCACCGCAGGGTGGCGCGGGACAGCCGGATGGCGAAGGGCAGGCGGCTGAGGTCGTCGCCCATCAGCACCAGGTCGGCGGTCTCCAGGGCGGCGTCGGTGCCGGCCGCTCCCATGGCGATACCGGTGGTGGAGGCGGCCATGGCCGGCGCGTCGTTGACGCCGTCTCCCACCATGCCGGCGCTGCCGTGCTCGCGCACGAGTTCCTGCACCGCCTTGACCTTGTCCGCCGGCAGCAGCTCCGCCCGGGGTTCGCCGATGCCGAGGCTGCGGGCCATGGCCCGGGCGGTGCCCCGGTTGTCGCCGCTGAGCATGACGATGGGGTCGATTCCCAACTGGCGCAGCTGCTTCAGGGCGGCGCCGGCCTCGGGGCGAAGGCTGTCGGCAATGGTGATCAGGCCCAGCACCCGCTTTGTGTCGCATACCATCACGACGGTTTTGCCTTCCTGCTCGTGGCCCTTCAGCAGGGCCTCCACCTCATCGCTGCAGATGCCTTGCTCCTCCACCAGGCGGTGATTGCCCAGCAGGTAGTCCCGGCCCTCTATCCGGCCCCGGAGTCCCCGCCCGGGAAAGGACTGGAATGACTCGATGCCGGCGGGTTCGATTCCCGCCTCTTGCGCCTTGTCGCGGATGGCCAGGGCCAGGGGGTGTTCGGAGCGGGACTCCAGGGTGGCGGCCAGCCGCAACAGCTCCTGCCGGGTGGTTTCCCCCAGGGGGATGAGATCTTGCACCCGCGGCGCCCCCGTGGTCAGGGTGCCGGTCTTGTCGAAGGCCAGGGCCTTGAGGCGCCCGGCGTTCTCCAGGTGCATGCCGCCCTTGATGAGCACGCCGGCGCGGGCCCCGCGGGCCAGTCCGGAGACGATGGCCACCGGGGTGGAGATCACCAGGGCGCAGGGGCAGGCGATGACCAGCAGCACCAGGGCGCGGTAGAACCAGTCGCCGAAGGCCTGGTCGGCCAGCAGCGGCGGCAGGATGGTGATGAGCAGGGCGGCCACCAGCACGACGGGGGTGTAAATCCGGGCGAAGCGGTCCACGAAGGCCTGGGACGGGGCGCGGGAGGCCTGGGCCTCTTCAATGAGGTGAATGATATGGGCCAGGGTGGTATCGGAGGCCGGGCGGGTGACCCGCACGTCCAGGCTGCCCTGGCCGTTGATGGAGCCGGCATAGACGCTGTCCCCCGGGCCCTTCTCCACCGGCACGGACTCCCCCGTGATGGGGGCCTGGTTGACCGCCGAGTGGCCCTCGGTCACCTCCCCGTCCAGCGGGATTTTCTCGCCCGGACGCAGCCGGAAGAGCTCGCCCACCCGGACCTGGTCCGCCGCCACCCGGATCTCTTTGCCGTCGCGGACCAGGCGGGCCACCGGCGGGGCCAGGTCCATCAGCGACTGCACGGCGTTGCGCGCCCTGTCCATGGCGCGGCCCTCCAGCACCTGGGCCAGGGCGAACAGGAACACCACCATGGCCCCTTCGTCCCAGGCGTCGATGAACAGGGCGCCGACGACGGCGATGCTCATCAGGACGTTGATGTCCAGGATGCCGTAGCGGGCGGCGGCCCATCCCTTGCGGGCGATGAACCAGCCGCCGCTGACGATGGCCAGGGCGAACAGGGGCTTCTCCCAGGGGCCGCCCTCGGCCAGCCAGTGGAGCAGCAATCCGCATGAGGTGAACAGCCCGGCCAGGATGGTGGAGATCGTCTGGCTGTGGCGCCGCAGGAAGCCGGGTCGCTGCTGGGGCGTCCCGAAGGGGCGGGCCTCGAGGCCCACGCCGGCGAGGGCGGCGATGAGTTGCGTCACCGGCAGCACGCCGGGATCGTGCACCAGCGTCAACCGCTGGCTGACCAGGTTGACCTCGAAGCCCTCCAGTCCGGGCAGATCCGCGAACGCCTTCTCCACCAGCGCCGTCTCCTCGGGGCAGTCCATGCCCTCCACCTGGAGTTGGGTGCGCACCAGGTTGGGACCGCCCGGCGCCTGGCCGGCCCCGCTGAGCGAATAGCCCAGCGAGGCGACGGCCCGGTGAAGATTCTCCAGCGCCTCGGCCGACGCCACCTGGGCCGAAAGGGTGCGTCCCGTGAACTCGACCCGCACACCGGACACCCCCGGCACCTTGGCGGCCACCTTCTCCACCTTGGCGGCGCAGTCCGGACAGTCCAGGCCGCCGATGCGGCATTGGATGGTTTCGGTATCAGTCGGTGCCGGCGTATTCATAGCGGCCGTTAGTCTAACCAGTCATCAACCATGCGCATAGTCCATGCCTTCCCGCCCGAATTCAATCTGAAAACGCGGGCCTGAAGCCTACCGCATATCCGCCAGTTTGCCCCGGGAAAACCAGGTGAAGAGCGTCGGCAATACAAACAGGGTCAGGAACGTTGCCGTCAGCAGCCCGCCGACGATCACGCTGGCCAGGGGCTTTTGGATCTCCGCTCCCACCCCCGTTGACAATATCATGGGAATCAGCCCCAGTGCGGAGGTGATGGCCGTCATCAGTACCGGGCGCAGACGTGAGGTTGCGCCACTGAATACGGCCTCGCCCACGGACAGTCCGTCGACAATGCGCTGGTTGATGCTTTCCACCATGACCACGCCGTTGAGCACCGCCACGCCAAACAGGGTGATGAAGCCGATGGAGCTGGGCACCGACAGATATTGTCCCGAGAGATACAGCGAAAACACGCCGCCGATGACGGCAAGGGGCACGTTGACCAGGATGAGCAGCGCCTGCCCCACCGAGTTGAAGGCGAAATAGAGCAGCAGGGCGATCAGCGCCAGGGACAGGGGCACCACCATGCTCAGCCGCTTTTGCGCCCGCCTCTGGTTTTCGAACTGGCCGCCGATGTCCACGGAGTAGCCCGGCGGCAGCTCCACCTGCTGCGCTATGGCCTGCCGGATGTCGGCCACCACACCACCCATGTCGCGCCCCTGCACGTTGGCCTGGATCACCACCCGGCGCTGCACGTCATCGCGGCGCACCTGGGGCGGGCCGGATTCGATGCTGATGCGGGCGACATCGCCCAGGCGCACCCAGGGGCCGGTGGGGGACTGCAGGCGCAGGTCGGCGATGCTGTCCGGATTGTTGCGGAAGGACCGGTCCAGGCGCACATAGATGTCGTAGCGCTCGTTGCCGTTGATGATCTGGCCGGCCGCGTGGCCTCCCAGGCCGTCCCGCACCACGGCCATGACGTCACCCACCGCCAGGCCGTAGCGGGACAGTTGGTCCCTGTCCGGCCGCACCACCAGTTGGGCCTCCCCGGCGATTTGCTCCATGGCCACGTCCCTGGTGCCGTTGACCCCCTGCACCGCTTTTTCGATGGCCTGGCCCTTCTCCGCCAGGACGCTCAACTCGGGGCCGAACAACTTGATGGCCAACTGGGCCTTGACCCCGGACAGCAGCTCGTCCACCCGGGTCGCGATGGGCTGGGAGAAGTTCAGCAGCAGGCCGGGGTGCTGTTCCAGCTTCTGCTCCATCAGGCCCTGCAGGGCCTGGCGGCTGTCCGCGCTGGTCCATTGGGCGACGGGCTTCAGGCCGATATAGATCTCGATATTGTTGACCGGCTCCGGATCGCCGCCGATCTCCGGGCGGCCGATGCGGCTCAGGGCATAGGTGACCTCGGGGAACTCCATCAGCAGGGCTTCCAGCTTGGGGGCCGTGGCCAGGGCCGTTTCCAGGCTGGAGGAGGGGGCCAGGGTGACCCGCAGATTGATGGTGCCTTCCTCCAGCTCGGGAACGAACTCCGTGCCCAGCCGGGGCAGCACGGCGACGGCGGCCGCCACCAGGATGAGGGCGCAGCCGAGCACCGTCTTCGGATGTCGCAGGGCCCACTTCAAGGTCCACTGATACAGCATGTCCAGGGGCATCAGGACGAGGCTTTTCTTCTCCCGGACGCCGCGCCGGAACATATAACCGGCCAGGGCGGGGACGATAATGAGGGCAACGAACACCGCCGCCATGATGGCCAGCATGATGCTGATGGCCATGGGCTGAAACAGCTTCGCCTCCACCCCTTCGAAGCTGAACAGCGGCATGAACACCACCAGGATGATGGAGGCGGCGAAGAAGATGGGGCGGGCGACCTCCTTGCCCGCCTCCTGCAGCCGCAGGGCGATGCCGTGGCGGTCGTGGGTGACGTCATGGGGATCGGTGTCCCCGGCGCTTACCCGGGCCCGGACCTCTTGGTCGTGCTCCGCATCCGGATGGGACAGATGCTTGAACATGTTGTCCACCATGACCACGGAGCCGTCCACCAGCATGCCGATGGCGACGGCGATGCCGCCCAGGGACATCAGATTGGCGGAGAGCCCGAACCAGGCCATGATCATCAGGGCGATGCCGATGGAGATGGGAATCGAGATCAACACCAGGAAGGTGGCGCGCAGGTTCATCAGGAATAGGGCCAGCACCACCACGATGAACACGAAGGCCAGCAGCAGGGCGTCCACCACGGTCTTTACCGCCTGGGTGATCAGGTCGGCCTGGTCATAATAGGCCTGGAAGCGCACGCCCTTCGGCAGGGCCTGCTGTATCAGGGGGATGCGGTCGTTGATGCCGTCGATGGTCGCCTTGGTGTTGGCGCCCATGCGTTTCAGCACAATGCCGGCCACCACTTCACCCAGGGCCTCGGGCCGTCCCTGGGCGTTGCGCCGCGTTATGGTGACGGCCCCCTGGCGGATTTCGCTGCCCAGTTCCACCGTGGCCACGTGGTTCACGGTCACCACTGTGCCCTCCACCGTTTTGATGGGGATCTGGCGCAGCTCCTCCAGCCCCTGCTCGTCGTGGCTCAGCCAGCCCACACCGCGTATGACCAGTTGCTCCTGGCCGCGGTCCATGTACCAGCCGCCGGCGTTGGTGTTGTTGTTCTCCAGGGCCTCGGCGACATCCTCCTGGGTCAGGCCGTAGGCCAGCAGGCGGGACGGGTTCAGGTTGACCTGGTACTGGCGGACGTTGCCGCCGAAGGAGAGCACGTCCGTCACCCCCTCCACCGGCATCAGCAGCAGCTTGACCATCCAGTCGTTGAGGCTGCGCAGGGCCATGGCGTCGTAGCCGGAACCGGCGTCCGCCAGCAGCAGATATTGATACACCTGCCCCAGCCCGGAGGTGTTGGGGCCGATCTCCGGTGTGCCCACCCCTTCGGGGATCAGCTCCTTGGCCGACTGCAGCCGCTCGAACACCAGTTGGCGGGCGAAGTAGATGTCCGTGCCTTCCTTGAAGACCACCGTGATGCCGGACAGGCCGGTTTTGGAGATGGAGCGCACCTCTTCCACGTCGGGCAGCGCGTACATCACCGCCTCGATGGGGAAGGTGATCAGTTGTTCAACCTCCTCGGAGGCCAGCCCGGGCGCCTCGGTGTTGATGGAGACCTGCACGTTGGTGACATCCGGAAAGGCGTCCAGGTTCAGGCGCGGAATAATGAAAGTGGCCGACGCCGTCAGCGCCAGCAGGGCAATCACCACCAATAACCGGTTGGCAACTGACCAGTCGATCAAGCGATTCAACATGATTTGATTCCTTGTGCAGGAGCGGCCCCTCTGCTGCGAATGGTGCGCCACGGCACCACAATCGCGGCGGGCGCCGCTCCTGCCTGTCAGTGGTTGTGGGGATCGAAACCGCCCTTGGCCATTTCAGACTGGACGAAAAAGGCGCCCTTGCCGACGATGGTGGTGCCCTCGGGAACGCCCTGGACCAGCATCCGGTCGCCCACCGTGCGCAATACCTCCACCTCCTTCGGCTCGAAGCGGCCGGGGGCGGATTCGACGAACAACTGCCAGTCGCCATCCGCGGAGCGCAGCACCGCCTCCACGGGCACGACGATGCCGGATTGCTTGCGGTTGCCTTCGATGACCACGGTGACGAACTGGCCGGGATGGATGGAGTCATCCGGGTTGGCGACCTCCACGTGCAGCGCCAGGGTGCGGGTGATGGCATCCAGCGTATGGCGGGCCTGGACCACTTTTCCCTGCAGCCAGCGGTCGCCGACGCGGATCTTCGCCGGTGCGCCGATGGCGACGTTGGCGACCGCCTCCGGGGTCAGGTGCGCCTCCACCCAGAGCCGCGACTCGTCGCTGATTTCAAACAGCACGGTGCCCGGCTCGATGAGCTCGCCGACGATGAACTCATCGCTGATGACCGTGCCGTTCTGAAACGACAGCAGCGCAAATTCCCCCGTGGCCTTGGCGGCGTTCCCCTGCCTCAGCAGTTCTTTGATCTGAGAGGCTGTCATGCCATAGGCGCGGACCTTGGCGTAGGCCTGTTGATAGGCGATCTGGGCGGAGGTGAAGCGCTTTTCCGAAACCACCTTGCGGCCCAGTTTCCTGACCCGGTTCAGCTCGACGTTCGTCTCCAGCAGCGCCCCCTGGGCCTCCGCCATCTCGACGCTGGAAAGCATCACCAGCGGCTGTCCCTTTTTGACGGGATCGCCCAGGCGGACCAGGCGCTTTATCACCTGCGCCGGGATACGGGGTGTGACCTTGGTGGTGCGGTAGGCGTTGAGCACCACTTCGCCGGGGGCGGTGACCGCCTCGCCAAGCTGTTGCCGCTTGAGCACCATGGTCTCGACGCCGGCCATGCGGCGCTGGGTGGCGCTCAGCTCGGCGGCGGTGGCCTCTTCGCCATGCCCGTGACCGTGGCCGTGGCCATCCCCTTCGTCACCGTGGTCATCATGGCCATCCCCTTTCTCCTCGTGGCCATGGCCTTCTTCTTCGTGGCCGCCATCGGCATGTTCCGCTTCCGCGGCGCCGGGGTGTTCGTGGGCGTCATGGTGGTCCTCGCCGTCATGGGCGTCCTCGCCGAAGTCGATGCCCGAGAAGTCGTCGAGCCCGCTTTCTTTCGCCTCATGGTCATCGCTGTGTTGGGTATCATGGGCGTCATCGTGCCCGTGCTCGTGGTCTTGCGCTGCAACCGCCCAGCCCGGCAGGCTGAACAGCAGGGTGCAGAAAACAAGGCTTGGGATGCGTTTGTTCATGGCCTTATCTCCCCGCGCTCATGCTGTCGAGCCATTCGAATACCTGGCCGGAGGCCGCCTGCCAGTCTATCCAGGCGCGCCACAGGCCGCCCTGCAGTTCCGCTCCGGCGATGCGTGTGTTCAGGGTCTGCTGGAGCTGGATCAGGTAGTCCGTCGTGCCCAGCTCGCCGGCCCGCCACAGCCGCTCCAGCAGGTCCGACTGTTGCTCCAGGCTCTTTTGTCCCCCGGCGGTCCAGGTTCGCCAGGCGTCGGATGTGAGGGTGTAGCGGTCACGGGCGGCCCGCAGCCGGGCCAGGGCGGTGCGGTAGGCCTGCTGCGCCTCCTGTTCCGCCTGCAGGGCCTCGCTGCGGGCGGCGTCGACGCTGCTGCGGAAGTCATTGCGGACCTGCAATGGCATGGAGAAGGAGAGTATGACCGTGCTTTCCTCGCCGTCGCGTCCGCCCGTCACCCCCAGGGTGGGATCGGCCTTGCGGTTCCTGTCCGTGGCGTTGATCTGCTTGCGGGCCGCCTGGGCCAGGAGGTGGGCCTGGCGGACATCCGGGTGGCCGGCGGCCCGCTGTTCGTCCCCCGCCGCGTCCGGCAGGCTCGAGGGCAGGGCGGCGGGCATGCGCAGGTGGGCGGGGGGCAGTTCACCGGCGAGGGCGAGGAAGTCTCCCCGCGCCTCTGCCAGTCCGGCGGCGGCCTGGGCCCGGGCCATGGCCGCCTCGGCGACGGCCAGGCGGGCCAGTTCCACCTCGATCAAGGGAATGTCGCCGGTGTGCTGGCGCTGCTCGGCCAGGTCCCGGAAGCGCTCCAGCAGCTGGAACCGCTGCCTGGCCAGGGAGGTGATCTTCTGGCTGTTCAGGATGCGGACCATGGCGTCCAGCAGTTCCACCGCCTTGGCCTGCCGGAGGGCCTGGAGGGCGGCCTGGACGGCGTCCAGTTCGGCCCGCCCCGCCTGTTCCCGGGCGCTGCGTTTGTCGTGCAGGTCGATGGTCTGGTTCAGGCCGATCCAGTAGTTGTCGTCCGACTCTGTCTTTTCGCCCTCCAGCCCCAGTTCGGGGTTGTAGAGGGGCCGGCCGGCGCCCTGCATGCGGGCGCGCGCCGCATCGACGGCGGCCCGGGCCGCCTGGATCTGTGGATTTTCATCCAGAATTCGGTTGATGAACGGACCAAGGCCGGCGGCGCTTCCGGTGGATGAGGAAGGCTGTCCGGACGGAACGGCCGATGCCCAGGCGCCGGCGGCGCCGGCTACAAGGCAGGCGCACAGGCTTGCGCGCAAACAGGTAAAGAACGACATAGTAAGAGTCCCACGGGTTCGGATGAACGGGAAAAACCACCGGCGGACCGGCGGCGGCGTCAGGCTGGACTCAGGCTATCGGGGGACGTGAAGGGGGAGATCGGAAAAAGGAGGACCAGCGGTCGGGGCCGTCCTCCCGCAGAATGAGGAAGGGGCGGATTTCCAGTCCGGCCGGCGTGAAGTTCAGCCCGAGCAGGTGAAAGGCGCCGTGGCAGCAATGGCCGTGGGCCAAATTGCCGTCGGCGGCGTCCGGGGCGCCGTCGCCGTCGCACGGCGCATGAATGTGACCCGCCTGAACGTCGCCTCCGTGGAAATCCGCGGCCACGGCCATTCCGTAACCCAGAATGGACAGGAGAAGCCAGATGATAATGAGGGAGCGGATCATGCGTTGCGCTGGTGGTTTCGACGGGTGGGCAGTGTAACAGTGCCTATATTGATATGCCAATACATTATAGAGCTTATCCTGGCCTCTGCATCGGGCCGTATGCATCAGATGGGGCAGGCGCGGGAAAGTTCCGTGTTTATCGGAGCGGAGCGGCCATCCCGCCCCGGATCAGTCCAGATCCTTCAGTTTCTTGATGCCCAGGGCGGACAGGATGGCCCGTTCGTAATAGGGCTCGATGGTGCCCTTTTTCACTTTGCGCAGGAAGTATTTTTCAAATGCCACCTTGGCGATGTGCACCCATTTGCCGCCCTTCATCCAGGCGACGTTGCGGGGCGGGATCTGGGGCATGGCGACGAAGGCGACGCCGGTATCCCCCATGTCGGCAAGGCATATGGCGTTCCAGGTGGCCTTCTCCCCGGGCTCCTTCCCGTCCAGGAGGGCGCGGATATTGTGGGCCGTGGCGCTGACCATGGACTCGATCATGTAGCCGGTCTTGGGCGCCCCGGTGGGCACCGGCGTCGCCTCCACCGGCGGGATGGCGACACAGACGCCCACGGAAAAGATGTTGCCATAGGTGGGATTGCGCTGATGTTCGTCGATAAGGATAAAGCCGCGGGGGTTGACCAGGCCTTCGATGTCCCGGAGGGGGTCGATGCCGGTGAAGGGGGGAATCATCATGGAGTAGTCGAAAGGCAGCTCGTGGCGGCGCGCTTCCCTGCCGTCCCCGTCCACCTCGACCACGTGCATCAGGCCCGCTTCGACCTTCTCTATCCTGGCGTTGGTGATCCACCTGATGTCCCGCTTGCGCAATTCGCATTCCAGCAGGCCCTTGGAGTCGCCGACGCCGCCCAGGCCCAAATGGCCGATGTAAGGCTCGGAAGTGACGAAGGTCATGGGGATCCGGTCGCGGACCTTGCGCTTGCGCAGGTCCTTGTCGGCGATGAAGGCGAACTCGTAGGCGGGGCCGAAGCAGGAGGCCAGTTGGGTTGCCCCCACCACCATGGGACCGGGTTTGTCGGCCAGCCGTTGCCAGGCGTCGGCGGCGCTGGCGGCGTGATCCACGTGGCAGATCGACAGGGTGTTGCCGTCGGGGCCGAGGCCCGGCACTTCCTCGAAGGCCAGGCGCGGCCCCGTGGCGATGACGGCATAGTCATATTCGAGCCCGGTGCCGTCTTCCAGCACCATGCGGTTCTCCCGGGGATGAAGGCCCTTCAGCCCCGAGGGGATGAAGCGGATGCCCTTTTTTTCCAAATAAGGGGCCAGCCTGATCTTGATGTCCTTGGGCTTGCGCCAGTCCACCGCCACCCAGGGGTTGGAGGGGACGAAGTGGAAGGTTTCACTATCGGAAACGACAATAACCTCATCCTGCCGCCGTGCCAGCGCTTTCATTTCATAGGCCATGGAGACGCCGCCGATACCTGCGCCAACGATCACGATTCGAGCCATCGTCTTCTCCTGTGTGGTTATGGGTGAATGAATATCCGTGCGTTTCCGCTGGGATTTGATATATGATTGCGCTAATATTTGCATATGATAATATTTCATTGCAAGTTATTTTTTATCGGGCGGACAGACGATGAGCCAACATCAATATAAAGACAATGCCTTAATCCGGTTTTCCGTGAATCACCCCAGGGCCATCGGCTGGGGGATGGGGCTTTCCACCTTGATACTGGTCCTGCTGGCGCTGTTGCCCAGCCTGTGGCCCTCGACCTTCAGCCCGCTCAATCCGCTGGTGGTGGATACCGACCCGGAGAACATGCTGGCCGAGGATGCGCCGGTGCGGGTGTTCCACAATGAAATGAAGCGCACCTTCTCCCTCAGCGATATGGTGGTGGTGGGGGTGGTCAACACCGACCACCCCGACGGCGTCTTCAATCCCGCCTCCCTCAAGCGGGTCTACGAACTCACCGAATTCGCCAAGACCCTGGTCTGGCCGGACCCGGAGCATCCGGGAAAACAGGCGGGCGTGATCGAGGTGGATATGCTGGCCCCGTCCACGGTGGACAACATCGAGCAGGGCGGCCCCGGCATCGTCAACTTCAGCTGGCTGATGGAAAGGCCTCCCGAAACCGAGGCCGGGGCGCTGAAGATCCGGGACCGCGCCCGGCGCATCCCGCTGCTCGATGACACCCTGGTGAGTCATGACGGCAAGGCCCTGGCGCTCTACCTGCCCCTGACCGGAAAGCACTACAGCTACCGGGTGCGCCAAGCGCTGCTGGAAAAGATCGCAAGCTGGCCGCCGTCGGGGGATGAGTTCCACATCACCGGCCTGCCGGTGGCCGAGGACACTTTCGGCGTGGAGATGTTCGTTCAGATGGCCATTTCCGCCCCCCTGGCGATGCTGGTGATCTTCCTGCTGCTGTGGTGGTTCTTCAAGAAGCTCATCCTGGTGATCTCCCCCATGATCCTGGCCATGGCCTGCGCCCTGTCCACCATGGCGCTGCTCATCATCAGCGGCAACACCGTGCACATCATGAGCTCGATGATCCCCATCTTCATTATGCCCATCGCGGTGCTCGACGCCATTCACATCCTGTCGGATTTTTTCGACGAATATCCCAAGCACAAGGACCGCCGCAAGGCCGTGCTCGCCGTCATGCGTCACCTGTTCAGCCCCATGCTGTTCACCACCCTTACCACCATGGCCGGCTTCGGCTCCCTGGCCCTTACGCCGATTCCGCCGGTGCAGGTGTTCGGCCTGTTCATCTCCCTGGGGGTCTTTCTGGCCTGGTTCTGGACCATCACCTTCATCCCGGCCTTCATCATGCTGATCCCGGAGGAGAGGCTGGCCAACTTCGGCCACAAGGCGAATGATGACAGCGTGGAGGCTGCGCCCACGTTGATGTCACGCGTATTGGAGGGCGCGGGACGGCTGACCTGGCGCCATGCCCGCCTGGTGCTCATGGGCACGGCGGCCGCCGTGGTGGTGGCGGCCTACGGCATCAGCCAGATCAACATCAATGACAATCCCATCAAATGGTTCGATGCCGATCATCCCATCCGCATCGCCGACCGGGTGTTGAACGAGCACTTCGGCGGCACCTACATGGCCTATCTGGAGCTGGAGCCCGGAGAACAAGCGGCCGGCTCCGGCTTCGCCGCGCCCCTGCTGCAGCGCCTGTCGGAACGGCGGCGCATGGCCGTGGACGAGGGCATAACCAATGCCGCCGAAGTCTTCGGCAAGGTGCGCCAGCGCATCGAGCAGGCCAGGGAGACGGACAGGGCCGCCCTGCTGGAATCGGTGCAGGGCTTTGTGGAAGAGGCCCTCGACAGCGCCGGGGACGACGATTACGACGCCTGGGACGCCGCCATGCTGTTCCTCGATGCGGAGCGCCAGCGCAGCGAGGTCTTCAAGCAGCCGGAGACGCTGAACTACCTCGCCGGACTGCAGACCTATCTCGGCTCCCTCGACGTGGTGGGCAAATCCAGCTCGGTGGCCGACATCGTCAAGACGGTTCACCGCGAGCTGCTGCTGGGGGAGGACTCGGCGTTTCGCATCCCGGACAGCTCCAGCGCCGTGGCCCAGACCCTGGTGACCTACCAGAACAGCCACCGGCCCCACGACCTGTGGCACTTCGTCACTCCCGACTACCGCAAGGCCGTGGTCATGGTCCAGCTCACCAGCGGCGACAACCGGGACATGGCCGCCGTGGAGCGGGCGCTGAACGGCTACATCAGCCAGAACCCGCCGCCGTTCAACCTGAAGCAGCGCTGGTTCGGCCTGACCTACATCAACGTGGTCTGGCAGGATGAAATGGTGGCGGGCATGGCCGAGGCCTTCGCCGGCAGTTTCGTCATCGTCATGCTGATGATGATCTTCCTGTTCCGCTCCGTCCTCTGGGGAGTGCTGTCCATGGTGCCGCTTACCGTCACCGTGGGCCTTATCTACGGCGTAATCGGCATCATAGGCAAGGACTACGATATGCCGGTGGCCGTGCTCAGCGCCCTCAGCCTGGGCCTGGCCATCGACTACGCCATTCACTTCCTGGCGCGTTCCCGCCAGGTCCACGCCCGGACCGGCAGCTGGCGTCAAAGCATCGCCCCCATGTTCGCCGAGCCGGCCCGCGCCATCACCCGCAACGCCATCGTCGTGGGCGTGGGATTCCTGCCCCTGCTGGCGGCGCCGCTGGTGCCCTACCAGACCGTCGGCGTATTCATCGCGGCCATCCTGATCCTGGCGGGGGTGGCCTCGCTGCTGATCCTGCCCGCCATCATCACCGTCATGGAAAAACGGCTGTTCAGGGAAGAGCGGGCGAATGCAACCGCCCCAGGGGCCGAATGATGAATATCGAACCCGACAAGATATCCGCCGCCGCCGAGGCCCTGAAGGGAATCGCCAACGAACGCCGTCTGCATATCCTGTGCGTCCTGCTGGAGGGGAAGAAAAATGTCACCGCCCTGCAAGCGGCCACCGGCATCAGCCAGTCCAACCTTTCCCAGCACCTGGCCAAAATGCGCGTCCTGGGCATACTGACCAGCGAGCGCGACGGCAAGCAGGTCTACTACGCCCTGTCCCATCCTGCCTTCAAAAAGATCATCATGGCCCTGAAGGAGATTTATTGTCCTTGAGCCCAAACAATCCCCTGCTCCCAAGGCAGCGTGCCAGCAGGGCAATCATGTCACCCTGTTCGACCTGGCGGTGGATCCACCGAGGTTGTGGGAGGAGCAAAGGATTGTACTGTCGAGATGTGTAACCTAGGGCGTCCTAAAAGCATCGCCTTTCGATAATCGTCTTGATGCTGTCTCGATAATATGGTCGATTATCCTTTCTGCCGTCTTCCACTTCATTACTAATCTAGAAGGATCCATTGCGAATTCAGCGACAATGTCCTTTAGCTGTTCAATGTCGAGATTGTTCAACTGTTGTCGCAAAGCATCTTCTCCTGATTTAGAAAGAAGAAGTATTGGATCGAGTTTCGCAGGTGATCTTCGGCGCGTTTTTGTTGCCTTCTTGGTGGTGGACGAATCAAATGCATGCTCCACCCGTTTCCTAAAGTCAGGGTTAGACCGGATCTCTTCTAGAACGATATCAAATAGTGTTTTGAGTTTATTTTCGATGCTCATATTCCAGCCTTCTTCATAATCTCTTTGGTTAATTGTCTATAGTAATCAAATTGTCCTTGGTATCCCCATTTTTGTCGCAGAGTTGAGACAGGCTTGTATTCGGCAGCACCAGCAATTTGGTTGTTTTCTGGAATAAGAGTCTCAAAAATCGGAGCATCAGAATGGTGTTTCATCGACTTTAATACACTGTGATGAACTGTTGATTGAGTTCTGTATTTGGAGATAACGATGCCGTATGCGTTGATCGGCTCTGTAATTGTTTCTGAAAACTGCTTGATTCGTGAGATTATCTGAGGGATGCCATAGGTTGAGAGAACATCAGGGATAGCGGGAATGATGTAACCATCGGAGATTCTCAAGCCATTGAGTGTGATAATTCCTAAATTTGGTGGGCAATCGATCAAAACGACATCGTAATCATCAATGATTGGCTTTGTCGCTCTGCGCAAGATGTCAACAGGGTTTTCGGCGTAAAAACGACCGCTTGACATTGTTGCAAGCTTGTCTTGTACATCAATGAGATCGAGGCTGGAAGGAAGTAAATCCAACGTACGGACATCTGCGACATTGGAAACCCTTTTTTGAATCGCCTTGTTTATGTCAAATTTTTTGTTATCAGGCTCCAATGCGTCCTTAAATAGTTGCGCTAAAGTATTCTCCTCATCGTTAAGTTCTCGCCATTTTTCTTCTCCAATGAGCATTGTGGTTGCATTTGTCTGTGGGTCCAGGTCAATGGCGAGGACTTTTTTGCTGAACTCGGCTGACATCATTTCGGCGATAGCTACGGTTGTGGTGGTTTTGCCTACGCCGCCCTTTAAGTTAATGGTGGAAATAACGGTTGCCATGGGAAGTCGCCTCCTTTTGAGCCAGGACCTTATTTGCTCACGTTGAAAAACGGGGCCTGATTTAAGTTCAGCTACAGGTTTTGGGAAATCACTAAATCTTTTTCGCCAATTTGCGACGGCTGAGGGCCCTACTTGGGCCATTTGAGCGATTTCGTATAACCCGACTAAATCTTGACCAGACATACCGCCTTACCTGTGAATGCCATTCACAGTAAGTGTGAACGATGTTCACACTTGTGTCAAGGCTCTCTGGCATTGGGCATGACTGTTTCTTTTGGCTGGCAATCCATACCATCTAACTCTCCGATTCGTCCGCGTATAACTATTTGATTGCAAGTGTTATTCGGTTGCGGACTTCCGGACTTCGCCTCGTGCTCACCCTCTCGAAAACTGAGAGGAATGGGCCGATCAAAGAGAAATCCAGAGGTGGAGAGGACGGATGGGCGGCTCAAAAGTCCGCGGCTTTCCGCAAGAGCCCCCGGGAAGACAAAGCCTCTTGCTACGAAAAAGGCCAACCCGCCCGGGTTGGCCTTGTGGTGTTGGTGGAGGTGGCGGGAATATTCGGCACTTCCCTATGCCTCATCCTTTGGGCCGCCGCTTTGCGGCGTTCGGCAGCGCTCCTGGCGCTGCTCGTTGAACCCGAATCTTTTTAATAAAAACAGGTTGTTACAAGTCAGTGCTGGCTGAATGTTGACCATAATAAAACGTCAATATTCTCATGTCTCTCCAGAAATGCCTCCATGACATTCCTATTGCGCTGGATAAAATTTAACCGGTTGCAAGTGGTCATGGGTAAGAGGCGCTCTATTCTGCGGGCTGTGTAACCGCCTCTCAGTCAATCCCAATTATATGCAAAAAAGTTGCTTTCTTGTTTGTTTTTGCATATAAGTGGGGTATGGGTTTACTTGGCCGGTATCTCGATGAACTGCTTTCCCGCGGTCGGGCTTACTTCTCTCGGGAAGAGGCGATGGCCGCACTTGGCCTGAGTTCATCCGCCTTCATTGCCGCAGCCCGCCGATTGGCCAGGAAGCATCGGCTGGCCTCCCCCCGTCGCGGTTTCTACCTGATTCTGCGGCCGGAGGACAGGGTGGCCGGGGCGCCGGATCCGGTTCGCTGGATTGACCCCTTGATGAAATACCTCGGCCTCGATTATCGAATCTCCTTGTTGCGGGCGGCCGCTTTCCATGGCGCCTCGCACCAGGCGGCGATGGTCTTTCAGGTGATCGTGCCAAGGCAACTGCGGGAATTTGAGATCGGTCGCCACCGGCTCCAGTTTGTTTACCAGGCCCCGGCGGCCTTCGCCAAAACCAACGTGCCTGATTGGCTTTCGCAAATGAAGAGCGAGGCGGGTTTTGCCAAGGTGGCCGGTGTGGAACTGACCCTGCTCGATTGTGCCCGCTATTTCCACAAGGCCGCCGGCATTAATGGCGTGGCCCAGATCGCTTGGGACGTCGGTGCCAAGGCCGATCCACGCAAGCTGGCGAAAGCCGCCTTGGCCTACGAGAATTCCGCTGTGTGTCGGCTTGGGTATTTGCTGGAACACGCGGGCCACGCGCGCCAGGCCAAGGCCCTGGAGGCGTATGCCAGGAAGGCCAAATCCATGAAGCCCTTGGACCCTTCCATCAGACCGCTGACTGAATCATTGGTTGAGCAGTATGAAAAAGATGTCAAGTGGATGCTCGTGATCAATGAACCCGTGGAGATCGACTTTTGATCCCGGCCTCATATATTCAGGAGTGGAGCACCAAGGCACCCTGGCCGGATTTGAGACAGGTTGAGCAAGACCTGATCATCTCCCGTGCATTGTGTGATCTGTTCAATTCGCCGGTATTGGCAGGCAAGATTGCCTTTCGTGGCGGCACGGCGATCAACAAGCTGCTTTTCCGGCAGCCCCTGCGCTACTCGGAAGACATCGACCTGGTGCAAACGCAACCGGAGCCTATCGGCATCACGATCGATGCCATTCGTGACGCCCTCTCATGGTTGGGTAAGTGCAATCGATCTCAAGCAGGGCCCTCGATGCACTTGGTGTTCAAGTTTGTGCCCGAGGCCGATCCGGAAACCACGCTCAAGCTGAAGGTTGAGATCAATACCCGGGAGCACGAAAGTCTATATGGCATCAAACCGTATCCCTTCGAGATGGATAGCCGTTGGCACCAGGCGAAAACCGAGATTCTAT
>DRKS01000065.1 GCA_011051655.1 Sedimenticola sp. | reverse complement strand
GTCCTATTTGGTTTTTGGAACAATCTGGCTTCGCATCTTGAACGATCAGCCTTGAATCATAGCTACGGCTATGCTTCGGCGGCCGATCGTCCAACCTGCTTCGCCAGCTTGCCCCAAAAATCCAAATCCTGGTGAGAAATGCGGGTTAGGGGAACAGTTTCTCCAGCAATCGCCGGCGTTCCGGGGGGGGCAGGCCTTGGGGGTTTTTCTGGTTTTGGAGGGCGCGCAGGCGTTCTTGTTCCGACATGCCTTTCCATTTCTTGCGCAGGGCCTTGCGTTTTTCCGGCGGCATTTTTTTGAAGCGCTGGTATTGCGCCTTCACCCATTTGCGCTGTTCCGGGCTGAGGCTGAGGTAGGCTTCGAACCGGCGGCGGATCCTGGCCCGCTGTTTGGGGGGGAGTTTTTTCCACTGCTGAAAGCGCCGCTTCGCCCAGGCCCGTTCTTCCGGGCTCATTTTCCGCCAGGCCCGCAGGCCTTTCAGCAGACGTTGCTGGCGACCGGCGGGCAGTCTGTCCCACTGTTCCGGGCGGGTCAGCTTTGCGAGGATTTTCTGCTGGGCGCTGCTGAGTGAGTTCCAGGGGACGGGCTCCCCGGCGGCCCAGACGGATCCGGCGAGCGCCGCCAGCAGGAGGCCGGGCAACAGTGATCTAATCATTTTCGTCATGGGGTTTTTCATCTGTTTCTCCCGTCTCGCCTGTCTGCCCGTCGAGCATCCGCAGGGGGTCGAACCAGTCTTCTTCGGCCGTGCTCCAGTCCCCCAGAAACTCCAGCAGTTCCATGCTCGGGCCGTCTTCGGCCGTGGCGTCCGGGCCGGCCTGCAAGGGGGCGGCGGCCGCGAGTATCAGCAGCAGGCCGGCGGCCTCAATCCTTGTCCGGTTCACCGGAGGCCCAGAGATAGAAGTCGATATCCCGGTAGAATTCCAGCTCTTCCGCCGAGCCCAGGATCGCCAGATCCTCGACCAGGGGCAGCGCGCCCATGCCCGGTCCCGCCGGCCTGTTCAGGCCCAGCCAGGCGGCCGCCAGGAGCAGCAGCAGGGAACCCGGCAGCCACCAGCGGCGGTGCCCCGCCCGGCCCATCGCCAGCAGGTCGCCCAGCGGCCCCGGGTTGCGGCGGCCCGCCGCCTCCACCGCACGCCGCCGGGCCGCGCCCAGGCGCGCCAGGGTCAGTTCGTCCAGCTCGTCGGCGCTGCGGTCCAGCCGCTCCCTGACGGCGTCCAGAAAGGGGTCGGATTCGGACTGTTTCATGGCCAATAGCCCTCCAGGGCCGTGCGTAGATTCTTTACCGCCCGTGAATAGTGGGTCTTTATGCTGCCTTCGGAGCAGCCCATCGCCCTGGCCGTTTCCGCCACGCTCAGCCCCTCCCAAAGGCGCAGCATGAAGGCCTGCTGCTGGCGCAGCGGCAGATGCCGGATGGCCCGCTCCAGCATGGCCAGGGTGTCCGCGTCATGCAGTTTTCTGTCCGGCTGGTGCCGCGCCGTGGCGGGCAGGGCGGCCACCGGATCCGGGGGGGCGGTGGTGGCCGCCCCGCCGTCGCCGATGGGCGGCCGCCAGCGGTTGCGCACCCGGTTGCGCCTGTGCCAGTCGGTGATGCCGTTTTGCAGGATCCGGTGGAACAGGCCGCCCCACTCCGCCTCCCGGCGCCCGGCGTAGCGGGTCGCCAGCTTCATCATGGCGTCCTGGACGATGTCCAGGGCGTCGTCGGGGCTGCCGGTGGAGATGGCCGCCATACGCAGGGCGCGGCGCTCGACCCCCGACAGAAAGCGATTCAGCGCCTGATCGTTCACTTCCCCCCACTCTTCGAAAACGGTCCCCCGCGAATCCGGGGGACCCCCGATGCAAGGGGCCCGGGTCAAACCGGGGAATGATGGCGGTTTCCGCACCGGCCCCTTTTCCCAATCCGACAGACTCCTAACGTTTGCCCGCCCTGCCGCGACCGGCGGCGCGACCCTTGCCGAATCCCTTGCCGCGGCCGGCGACCGTGCCCCGGCCGATGGCGATGCCCCGCCCGGATACGGTACCCGATCCCTGTTTGTGACGCACGCGTCCCTCGCTGTCGCGGTAGATTACCACCCCCCGGCCCGAGGCGGTGCCTTGGCCGCGGAAGATGCCGCTGCCCTGGGCCGCGCCGGTTCCCTTTACCCATCCCCGGCCCTCGGTCCGGCCCGGATCGGCCGATGCGGCCAGGGTGGTGATGCTCAGCAGGCCGAGCAGTGCGATTTGTAAGATTGGCTTTTTCATGTTGTTCCCCTGATTTCAGTGAGTGAGTTCGGACGGGATTCGTCCCCGTCTCACTTGTACTAACGCAGGCGCGGCGGATCGGTTGACAGGATGTTGAAAATATCGGTTGCCCGGCGGTCCGGATCTCAGGCCGGCAGGTAGACCGGTCCGTGCGGGCCGCCGGGAATCTCCGCCACCCGGCAGCCGTAGAGGTGTTCGAGATGCTCCCGGCGCGCCACTTGGGATGCCGGTCCCTGAAGGGTGTCGCCGCCGCCGAACAACAACAGCAGATGATCGCAAAACCGCAATGCCAGGTTGATGTCGTGCAGGATCAGCAGCATGGCGCGCCCCCCGCTTTGCATGCGCTTTTGCAGCAGCCGGAGCATGCCGGTCTGGTGATTCGGGTCCAGGTGGTTGGTGGGCTCGTCCAGCAGGGCCAGCGCCGGGTCCTGGGCCAGCAGGGTGGCGATGGCCAGCCGGCGCTGCTCGCCGCCGGAGAGGGTCTCGATCCGGCGCCGATGCATGCCGTCCAGGCCCACGGCCCTCAGGGCGGCCTCCGTGAGCCTGCGGTCTTCCGCCCCTTCCCAGCCCCAGCGCCCCAGGTGGGGGTGACGGCCGGCCAGGGCCGCTTCCATGACGGTGGCGGGAAAGGCGGTCTCCGTGTCCTGGAACAGCAGCCCCAGGCGGCGGGCGATCTCCCGGCGGGGGAGTTCCCCCATGGGGTCGCCCCCCAGCCGTATCGCTCCCGCGTCCGGGGCCCGCAGGCCGGCCAGGGTGTGGAGCAGGGTGGTCTTGCCCGCGCCGTTGCGGCCCAGCAGGCCCCAGCACTCGCCGGGCCGGATGCGCAGATCGAGCCCCCGGCAGACCCGGATGCCGGCCACCGTCACGTCGAGGTTGTGCGTCTCCAGCAGGGCCATCAGCCCGGGGCGCGGGAGGGAGTGGTGCGGTGCAGCAGCCAGAGAAAAACCGGCACGCCGAGCAGGGCGGTCACCACCCCCACCGGCAGTTGCTGGGGGGACAGCAGGGTGCGGGCCAGGGTGTCGGCGAGCAGCAGCAGGCTGCCGCCGAGCAGGGTGGCGCCGGGGATGAGCAGGCGGTGGTCGCCCGCGGCCCCGAGCCGGAACAGATGAGGCGCCACCAGGCCGACGAAGCCGATGCTTCCGCCCACGGTGACGGCGGCGGCGGTGAGCAGGGAGGCGAGCAGGAAGATCATCAGGCGCAGGGGGCGCACCTCGACTCCCAGGGCGGCCGCCTGTAATTCACCCCGGGCCAGAAGGTTGAGCCCCGGCGCCAGCAGCAGGGCCCAGGCCGATCCCGCCGTGAGCACCAGCAGGGGCAGGGCCGGCCGGTCGGCGTCCGAGAGGTCGCCCATGAGCCAGAACAGCATGCCGGGCAGCCGTTCGGCCGGGCTGACGGCGAGGATAAGGCTGATCAGGGCGCCCCAGCCGGCGGCGATGACCACGCCGGTCAGCAGCAGCCGGGTGGGCGTCCAGGCCCCCTGGCCGTGGGCGAGGGCGAAGACCAGCAGCATGGAGGCGAGGGCCCCGCCAAAGGCGAAGCCGGTGAGCCATGCGGCGGATGCCCCGGCCAGCATGGCCAGCAGGGATGCGGTGGCCGCGCCGCCGGAGATGCCGAGGATGTAAGGGTCTCCCAAGGGGTTGCGCAGCAGGACCTGCATCAGCGCCCCGGCCAGGGCCAGCAGGCCGCCCACGGCGAATGCGGACAGGGCGCGGGGCAGCCTCAGTTCCCAGATCAGATCGTGCTCCAGCCCCCCCTGGGCCCACAGCGCCGACCAGAGGTGCTCCGGATCCAGGGTCATGCCGCCGCAGACGAGGCTGATCAGCAGGGCCAGCAGGCTGAAGGCCGCCAGTCCGCCGAGCAGCAACAGCGGCCTGGAGCGGTCAGGCGGCATGCCGCAGGCTGATGATGGGCCAGCCCCGCTCGCGGGCATAGCTGTCGAGCTCCTCGTCCGGGTCCACCGCCACCGGCCGTTCCACCTTCTCAAGCAGCGCGATGTCGTTGTGCGAGTCGCTGTAGAAGCAACTGCCGTCGAGGCTGCGGCCGTGTTCGGCCAGCCACTGGTTCAGGCGTTCGACCTTGCCCTCCTTGTAGCTGGGTGTCCCGGCCACCCGGCCGGTATAGCGGCCGTCCACCATTTCGGGCTCGGTGGCGATCAGGTGCTCCACCCTCAGGCGTTCGGCGATGGGGGCGGTGATGAAGGAGTTGGTGGCGGTGATGATGATCAGGGTGTCCCCCGCATCCCGGTGCTTGCGGATCAGGTCCCGCCCGGCGGGCAGGATGATGGGGTCGATCCTTTCCGCCAAAAACCGCTCCCGCCATGCGTAGAGTGTTTCGGGGTCGTGCTCGCTGAGGGGCTTCAGGGAAAAACGCAGAAACTCGAAGATATCGAGCCGGCCTTCCTTGTATTTCTGGTAAAAGCGGTCGTTCTCCCGCTTGTAGCGTTCGCCGTCGACCGCGCCCAGTTCGACCAGGAAGTCGCCCCACAAATGATCCGAATCATCGCTCAGGATGGTGTTGTCGAGGTCGAAAAGGGCCAGGGCCATTGTTCAGATGCTCCTTCAATTAAGCCGGGGATATCGGACTGTCAGTTTACCGTTTACGGTTTACGGTGGACAGGCGTTCGCTCCCGCCGCCGGCCGGATTTTGGGTTTCACTTGCCCCGGTCAGGCTGGTTGTGGAAGAATCAACCTAATTCTAAGGTTTTGATTGAATAGGCCTCGTCGTGATTGATTCGGAAGGGTACAGGCCCAACGTTGCCATTGTGCTGTGCAACGACCGGCGCCGGTTGTTTTGGGGGCGGCGCATCGGTCAGAACGCCTGGCAGTTTCCCCAGGGGGGGATCAAGGCGCGCGAAACCCCGGAACAGGCCATGTACCGGGAGCTGGAGGAGGAGGTCGGCCTGGAGCCGCACCAGGTCGAAATCATCGGCAGCACGGATGATTGGCTGCATTACCGCCTGCCTCAGCGCTATATCCGCCACCACTGCCGCCCCGTCTGCATCGGCCAGAAGCAGCGGTGGTTCCTGTTGCGTCTCCGCTGCGCAGAGGGGGATCTCTGCCTGGACAAGTCGCCCGAGCCGGAATTCGATCAATGGCGCTGGGTGAAATACTGGCACCCCCTGCGCGAGGTGGTCTATTTCAAACGCCGGGTCTACGCCCGGGCGCTGGAGCAACTGGCGCCGCTGCTCTTTCCCGAGGGTCCGCCGGTGCGCCGCTATTCCAACCACTTAAGGCAGAATTGCCGCTGACCGGCCGCTTGCGCCCGGTCGATGCTTCATGCTGGGAATCCTGCACCGTATCGTCCATGAGGTAAATGCCGCCCCGGATCTCAGGAAGGCCCTTGATCTGATCGTGCATAAGGTCAAACAGGCCATCGGTACGGATGTCTGTTCTGTCTATCTCACGGATTTCGACGCCCGTGAGCATGTCTTGCAGGCCACTCTCGGGCTCTCCCCCGGGGCGGCGGGCAGGGTCCGGATACCCATGCACCAGGGGCTGGTCGGCCTGGTCTGTGAGCGGGCCGAGCCCATCAATGTGGAAGACGCCCCCTCCCACCCGCGCTATCTCACCATCAGCGGTATCGAGGAGGAGCGCTATCACGGCTTCCTCGGGGTGCCCATTATCCAGAACCGCCAGGTGCTGGGGGTGCTGGTGGTGCAGCAGCGGGCGCCGCGCCAGTATGAAGATGAGGAGGTGGCGTTCCTGTTCACCCTGGCGGCCCAGCTTGCCGGCGCCATTACCCATGCCAAGGCCAATGGCGAATTGGCCTCCTACCAGGGGCGGGAGGACGCCCCGATCCATTTCCTCCGGGGCGGCTCCGGGGTCGCCGGTGTCGCGTTGGGGGTGGTGGTGGTGAGTTATCCGCCGGCGGACCTGGAGGCCGTCCCGGACCGGCAGGCGAAGGACCCAAACCAGGAAGAGCAGGCCTTCCGCGCCGCGGTGGCGGCCGTGACCCAGGACCTGAAGGCGCTGGAGGCGCGGATAGGGGACAATCTGCCCGCCGAAGACCGGGCCCTGTTCGACGCCTGGATCCTCATGCTGGGCAGCGACAGCCTGGTGAACCGGGGTATCGAGTGTATCCGGGAGGGCAACTGGGCGGCGGGGGCGTTGCGTCAGAGCGTCGAGGAACACGCCCGGATGTTCGATGACATGGATGATGCCTACATGCGGGAGCGGGCATCGGATATCCGCGACCTGGGGCGGCGCATCCTCATGTATCTGCAGAGCGATGTCCCCAGGGTCCTCGAATATCCGGCAAACACCATCCTGGTGGGGGAGGATGTGAGCGCCGTGCAACTGGCGGAGGTGCCGAAGGAGAAGCTGGCCGGGGTGGTTTCGGCGACAGGCTCCGCTTCCTCCCACGTGGCCATCCTGGCCCGGGCCATGAATATCCCGGCGGTGATGGGCGTGGCGGATCTGCCGGTGGCGCGCATGGAGGGACAGGATGTCATCGTCGACGGTTACCGGGGGCGTGTCTATGTCGCCCCCACGTCCTCGGTGCGGGCCGAATACCAGCGCCTGGCGGACGAAGACCGGGAGCTGAGCGCGGAACTGGAGGCGCTGCGTTCCCTGCCCGCAGAGACCACCGACGGCGTCCGCATGCCGCTCTATTTGAATACGGGCCTGGTCTCGCAGATGAGTGACCTGGGAGGGGAGGCGGAGGCCGGAGTCGGCCTGTACCGCACCGAGCTGCCTTTCATGGTGCGGGACCGCTTCCCCAGCGAAATGGAACAGATCGCCAACTACCGGCGCGTGATCAGCGCCTTCGCCCCGCGTCCCGTCGTCCTGCGCACCCTGGATATTGGCGGCGACAAACCCCTTCCCTATTTTCCCGTGAATGAGCCCAATCCCTTTCTGGGCTGGCGGGGCATTCGCATCTCCCTGGATCATCCCGAGATCTTCCTCACCCAGGTGCGGGCCATGCTGCGGGCCGCCATCGGGTTCGACAACCTGCGCATCATGCTGCCGATGATCAGCAGCGTGGAGGAGGTGGACGACGCCGTCGCGCTGATCCGGCGCGCCCATGAGGAGCTGAGGGAAGAGGGCCATGAGGTCGGCATGCCACAGATCGGTGTCATGATCGAGGTGCCCTCGGCGGTCTACCAGGTCGACGCCCTGGCCCGGCGGGTGGATTTTCTGTCGGTGGGCAGCAACGACCTGACCCAATACCTGCTTGCGGTGGACCGCAACAACGCCAAGGTGGCGGATCTCTACGACGACATGCACCCCGCCGTGCTGCGGGCGCTGGTTCAGATAGTGGAGGGGGCGCGGACGCACGGCCGGCCGGTGGGCGTGTGCGGCGAACTTGCCGGCAACCCCGCGGCGGCCGTACTGCTGCTGGGCATGGGCATGGACAGCCTGAGCATGAGCGCCGGCGCCCTGCCGCGGGTGAAAGGGGTGCTGCGCCGCATCAGCCGCCGGCAGGCCGAAGCCTTGCTGGAGCAGGCCCTGGGATACGACAACGCCGCCGCCGTGCGCCGGCTTATGCATGAGGCCCTGGAGGGCATGGGATTGGGCGGGCTGGTGCGGCCGGGGAAATAGCGTTAACCCGCATTTCTCACCAGGCGGACCTGGTTAATTGAGAAATTTATGAAATTCAATGTACTTAGCCTCATAAGGTGATGGCGGTTAATTTATACTCTGTCCTATTTGGTTTTTGGAACACAAATTCGCCTGGAGCGAATTTGGACCGCACAGCGACCCCGAAGGGGTGGAATACAGGGATGTATTCCATCAACC
>DRKS01000064.1 GCA_011051655.1 Sedimenticola sp. | reverse complement strand
GCTGATCGTTCAAGATGCGAAGCCAGATTGTTCCAAAAACCAAATAGGACAGAGTATAAATTAACCGCCATCACCTTATGAGGCTAAGTACATTGAATTTCATAAATTTCTCAATTAACCGGGTCCGCCTGGTGAGAAATGCGGGCTACCGGTACACCAGCACCACCACGGAGCGGGCCCCGACCCGGTAGTCCGGGCCTTGCAGCGGCGCCTCCCGGCCCGGGTCCTCGATGTCGTGGGGGCTTTCCCGGGCGGTGTCGATGACGCGGCGCCAGCGGCCGGGGTCGCCCTGCTGGACGCTAAAGACCAGATCGCGCCACCAGGCGTTGATCATGACATAGATATTTTCGTCGCCCTGGGAGGCGCCATCCAGGTGGAAGGCCAGGCTGTGGGAATCGTGGGAGCGGTCCACCTCCGGCCCGACGCCGTACCAGCGCACGTCTTCCCGCCAGAAGCGGCTGCGCCCGAGGGAGGGGTGCGCCTTGCGGAAGGCGATCATCTTCTGGAAGAAACGGAACATGTCCCGGTTCTTGTCGAGCAGCTCCCAGTTCAGCCAGTTGATTTCATTGTCCTGGTTATAGGGGTTGTTGTTGCCCGCCTGGGTGTGCATGAATTCATCCCCGGCGCGGATCATGGGCGTGCCGTTGGCCAGCATCAGCAGGCAGCAGAAGTTTTTGATCTGGCGCTTGCGCAGTTGCATGATCCCGGGGGGCATCCCGGCGTCGCCTTCCCAGCCGCAGTTCCAGGAATAGTTGCGGTCCGTGCCGTCGGTGTTGCCGTGGCCGTTGACTTCATTGTGCTTGCGGTTGTAGGAGACCAGGTCGTAGAGGGTGAAGCCGTCGTGGGCGGTCACGAAGTTGACGCTCTGGTAGGCGTGGTAGGCCTCCATGAGTGAATCCGGGAACAGGTCGTCACTGCCGTAGAGCCTTTGCATCAGCCGGTTCACCAGCCCGGCGTCGCCCCGGACGAAGCGGCGGATGTCATCGCGGAACTGGCCGTTCCATTGCTGCCAGCTGATGCCGGGAAAACTGCGTCCAAGCTGGTAGCTGGAGATGTCCCAGGCCTCCGCGATCAGGCGTGTCCTGGCGAGATCGGGGTCCGAGCGGATGGCGGAGATGATGGGCGCGTCCTCCAGGTTCACCGAGCCGTCGCTGCGGCGGGTGAAGATGGAGGCCAGGTCGAAGCGGAAGCCGTCCACGCCCATTTCCCGGACCCAGTAGCGCAGGCTGTCGAGCACCATGGCGCGAACATGGCGGTTGGCGGTGTGCAGCACGTTGCCGGTGCCGGCGTCATTGCGATAGTAGCGGCGGTCGGGCTCGAGCAGGTAATAGGTGGTGTTGTCGATCCCCCGGAAGCTGTAGGTGGGGCCCTGTTCGTTGCCCTCGCCGGTATGGTTGTAGACCACGTCCAGGATGACCTCGATGCCGGCCCGGTGAAGCGCCTGGACCATTGCCCTGAACTCCTCCCGCACGGCGGTGGGGCAGGAGCAGCGGCCATACAGGTGGTGGGGCGCGAAAAAGCTCAGCGGCATGTAGCCCCAGTAGTTGTTCTCCTGGGGGTCGAACTGGAATACCGGCATCAGCTCGACGGCGGTCACGCCGAGCGACTGCAGATAGGGGATCTTTTCGACGAGACCCGAAAAGGCGCCCCGCCTGTCGGCATCGACGCCGGCGCTGGGGTGGCGGGTGAAGCCCTTGACGTGTAATTCATAGATGATGGTGTCGTGGGTGTGCCGGGGTTTGCGCTCCCAATGCAGGTGATCGCGGCCGGCGTGAACATGAATGACCCCCAGGGGCGCCTTGCCGGCGTTTGGCCCCGGTTCGATCGCCGCCTTGCGGCTGAAGGCGGGAGGAAAATATACGGCCCGGCAATAAGGGTCCAGCAGATGTTTCCGGGGGTCGAAGCGATGCCCGGCCGCCGGGTCGTGGGGGCCGTCGACCTGGTAGGCGTAATAGCGCGCATCGTCCACGACGCCGGCGGCTATGCGGCAATGCCACACCCGCCCGGATTTGTTCAGCAGGGGGTTGAAGGTATAACTGTAAAAAGGGGTCTCCGCATCGTCCTGGTGGAACAGGTGCAGGGTCACGGCCGTGGCGTGCTTGGAATAGAGGGCGAAGTTCCAGGCCTGTTGCGACGCAACGAAGCTGGTGCCCAGCGGTTGGGGAGATCCCTCCAGCGCTTCCCAGTCATTCATGTGGCTCCTCCGTTTTTTTGGCCTTGCGATAGTCACGGGGTGTAACGTTAACCGCCTGCGCCAGCAGAGCCTATTGGATTAGTGTTAACAGGCCCTGATATGCCCTGTCAACGGATTGATTGCTTTTCCGCTCCCAAAGCGCCGCCAAACTCGATTTCTACGGCCCCGGGCCCTACTATACCCCTGTCCCCGGTATGTCCGGGGGGTAAACATCAATCCCTGCCCCCGGGAGGTTTAATGAAACTGTCATTCCATGGCGCGGACCGGGGTGTGACCGGTTCCTGTCATTTGCTCGAATGCGCCGGCAAAAAGATCCTGATCGACTGCGGTCTCTATCAGGGAGGCCGCGAGATCGTCGAGGAGAACGCGGCGCCTTTCGGCTTCGATCCGGCGGATATCGATTATCTGCTGTTGACCCATGCCCATCTGGATCATTGCGGCCGTATCCCCTTGCTGGTCAAGCGGGGTTTCACCGGTGAGATCATTGCCACGGCCGCGACCGTCGAACTGGCGCGGCTGGTGATGCTCGACTCGGCGGGCCTGCAGGAAGAGGAGGCCCGCTACCAGTTGCGCCGTGCCAGGCGCCGCGGCGGCCGCCGGGGCAGGCGGACAGAGCCCCTGTACACCACCTTGGATGCGCTGAACTGCCTGGAATACGTGGGACGGCAGGCCGGCTTCGGCCAGGCGATCACCCTGGCCCCCGGGATCCGCGCCACCTTCCTGATCGCCGGGCATATTCTCGGCTCGGCCAGCATCCTGCTGGAGCTGGAGGAGAAGGGGCGGCGGCACCGGCTGCTGCTCTCCGGCGACCTTGGCTACAGCGGGCGCGTCATCCTGCGGGATCCGGCGCCGCCGCCCCGGGCCGATACCGTGGTCATGGAGACCACCTACGGGGACCGGCTGCACAAACAGTTGCAGCCCTCCATCGATGAACTCTACGGCGTCATTAACGAAACCATCGGGCGGGGCGGCAACGTCATCATTCCCACCTTCGCCCTGGAGCGCGCCCAGGAGATCCTCTACTACCTGCGGGAAGGGGTCGAAAGCAAGCGTCTTCGCCACTTCAGCAATGTCTTCCTGGATTCGCCCATGGCGATCTCCGCCACCCGGATATTTGAGCGCCACCCGGAATGCTATGACGCGGAGGCCTTGCAGGTGTCTCATGACGGCGGGGACCCCTTCGATCTGCCGGGGCTGCACTTCACCCGGGAGACGGCGGAATCCATGGCCATCAATCAGATCGACGGCGGCGCGGTGATCATGGCGGGCTCCGGCATGTGCACCGGCGGGCGGGTGCGCCATCATCTGAAACATAACCTGTGGCATCGCAAGAACAGCGTCATCTTCGTCGGCTACGCGGCCCGCGGCACCCTGGCCAGGCGCATAATCGACGGTGCGGAAACGGTGCGCATCTTCGGCGAGGAGATCCCGGTGCGCGCCGGCATCCACACCATCGGCGGTTTTTCCGCCCATGCCGATCAGGCGGAACTGCTGGCCTGGCACCGGCAGACGGGGCGCCCGGAAACGACCTTCCTGGTGCATGGCGAGGAAGAAAGCATGCGCAGCTTCGCAAAAAGGCTGACGGATACCCGGGTTGAAATGCCAAGCCTGCACCAGGTCTATCCCCTGGGGGAGGGCTGAGGATCAGTTCATCCGGTGCCGGAACAGCCAGCCCGCCAGGGCCAGGGCCGTCACGGCGATAATGGCCATGGGCCAATACTGGTCAAGCAACAGGCCGTAGGAGTCGCCCTCCAGGAACACGCCCCGCAGGATGACCAGGAAATAGCGCATGGGGTTGAGCCAGGTCAACTGCTGTACGACCTCGGGCATGTTGGCGATGGAGGTGGCGAAACCGGACAGGATGACCGCCGGCACCAGGAACAGGAAGGCGCCGAGGATGCCCTGCTGCTGGGTCACCGCCAGCGAGGAGATCATCAGCCCGATGCCGACGGCGGACAGCAGGAACAGGAACCAT
>DRKS01000063.1 GCA_011051655.1 Sedimenticola sp. | reverse complement strand
GTCCTATTTGGTTTTTGGAACAATCTGGCTTCGCATCTTGAACGATCAGCCTTGAATCATAGCTACGGCTATGCTTCGGCGGCCGATCGTCCAACCTGCTTCGCCAGCTTGCCCCAAAAATCCAAATCCTGGTGAGAAATGCGGGCTAGCATCAGGTCCCGGCGGCGAACAACAGGCGGACCCGGGTGCCCCGCCCCTCGCGGCTGTCGATGTCGATGCGCCACCCCCAGTGCTGGCAAATCCGCTTGACCAGGGAAAGCCCGATGCCCTCGCCCGTGCCGGCCCCTCCCCGGTAATAGCGCTCGAACACCCGCGCCAGTTGATCCCCCCGGATCCCCGGCCCCGTATCCTCCACCGTCACCCCCCGCTCGTCCAGCGAGATCCTCACCCGGCCGTTCTCGGTATAGAGAAAGGCGTTGCGCACCAGGTTGGACAGCACCACCCGCAGCAGGGTGCATTGCACCGGCAGGCTCACGCCGGGCTTGATATCGGTTTCCAGCTCCACCCGGCCGAGACGCAGAAAATGCCGGTGGCTGTCCAGCACTTCATTCAGGATTTCATCCACCGCGCAGCCGCCCTGGGCGGTCCCCTCGGCCTCCCCTTCCCGGGCCAGCACCAGCAGGGCGCTCACCAGTTCCGACATCTCCCGGGCGGCCCGGGCCACCCGCCGCACCCGCCCGCGGCTCTCCTCGTCCAGGCCGGGGTCCGACAGCAGCACCTCGGCCGCGCCGCTGATCACCGTCAGCGGCGTGCGCAGCTCATGGCTGACGTCCGCGGCGAAGGCCTGTTCCCTTTCGATGAACTCCTGCAGGCGCTGCCGGTAGGCGTCGAAGTCCCGGGCCAGGGCCCCCACCTCGTCCCGGGGGAAATCCACCGCCAGGCGGACGGAGGAATCGTCCGGACTGAGGCGCGAGACCCGCCGGGCCAGTTCCCTCACCGGCGACACCACCCGCCCGGCCAGCCAGGAGCCGAGCATGGCCGAGAACAGGGTCATGAGCAGGACGGCGCCGGCGAGAAAGATCAGAAACTGCTGCTCCCGGCGGCGGACCTGGGTGTCCTTCAGGAGCAGGACGAAACGAATGCCGCGGTCGATCCGCACCGCGGCGAAGTGGCCCTGCTCCCCCAGCCGCACCTGGTGGAGCCCCGGCTCCAGTCTTTGCAGTCCGGGAGGCATCAGGGTGGGCCGGCCGGGGTCGAACACATAGGCCCGGATGGAGGCGCCGGACGGCGGCGGCGCATCCGGGTCATCCCCGTAGCGCGCCATGTAGTCCTTCAGCTCCAGGGCCAGCGCCTCGGCGATCAGGCGCTCCTCCATGTTCAGGGTCAGCACATAGATGCCCGCCGCCAGGATCAGGCTGACCAGGGCCCCCACCAGGGAGAAGGCGATGGCCGCGCGCTGGGTCAGATCGGTCTTGAACCGCATCGGCCATCACCCCGAAGGCGCGCCGGGCTCCACCAACTGGTAGCCGATACCGTGCACCGTGCGCAGCAGCGGTGCGTCGAAGGGCTTGTCGATGGACATGCGCAGCACGTGCATATGGGCGCGCAGGGCATCGCTGTCGGGGCAGTCGTCCCCCCAGATGCGCCGCTCGATCTCATGCCGGGGCACGACCCGGGGCGACTGTTGCAGCAGGATGGACAGGATCTTCAATGGAATGGGCGGCAGACTGATGGCCCGGCCGGCGCGCTCCACCCGCAGGGTGTCGGGATCGAAGACCAGGTCGCCGACGCTCAGGCGCCGGCGGCCCTGCTCGCCCCGGGCGCGGCGCACCAGCGACAGCAGCCGCGCCTCCAACTCCTGCAGGGCGAAAGGCTTGACCAGATAGTCATCCGCCCCGCAGGAGAAACCTTCCAGCTTGTCCTCCAGCGTATCCCGCGCGGTCAGCATGAGAACCGGCACGCTGTTGCCGCCCTCGCGAAGCGACCGGCAGACATCGAGCCCATCCACGTTCGGCAGCATCAGATCCAGCACAATGGCGTCATAGGCGTTGCGGCCGGCGAAATCAAGGCCGCTGGTCCCGTTGTAGGCCGCATCCACCACATGGCCCCTGGCCTCGAAAAAATCATAGAGGTTGGCCACCAGGTCCGGGTTGTCTTCGATTACGAGAATATGCATGCGGCCCTCTGGCGTTGAGCAAATGGAGGTCGGCGCAACAGCCTCACTCCCTCCAAAAATCCGGATGGAAAAGCACCAGCACGGAAAAGATCTCCAGCCGTCCCAGCAGCATGGCGGCCACCGCCACCAGCTTGCCCCCATCACTGACATCGCCGAAGGTCTGGGCCACCGTTCCCAGCCCCGGCCCCAGATTGTTCATGCAGGTCGCGATGGCGGAAAAGGCCGACACCCGGTCCAGCCCCGCCAGTATCATGAGCAACATCAGGATAGCGAAGGTCACCGTATAGAGGGCGAAAAAGCCCCAGATCGCCTGCAATGTCTTCTCCTGCAGCAACCGCCCCCCCACCTTGACGGGGAAGATGCCCTTGGGGTGGGGCAGCCGGATGATTTCCCGGTAACCCAGCTTGGCCAGCACCAGTACCCGCATCACCTTCATCCCCCCGGCGGTGGAGCCGCCGCATCCCCCGATGAAGCTGATGAGGATCATCAGCAGCGGCAGGAACAGGGGCCAGCCCGAGAAGTCGTCGATGCCGTAGCCCGTGCTGGTCACCACCGAGACCACCTCGAAGGAGGCCTGCTCCAGGGCCTGGGGGATGCCGCCGTGATAGCCCGTCAGCTTCAGCGACAGGGCCACCAGCAACACCACGGCCAGCACCAGGACGAGAAAGGTACGGCTCTCGGCATCCTGCAGATAATAACCGGGGCGGCGATCCCGCCAGGCCAGGTAATGGATACTGAAATTGATCGCCCCCAACACCATGAACAATGTGGCGACGTTCTCCGCCGCCACGCTGTCGAAATAGGCGAAGCTGGCGTCATGGGTGGAGAACCCGCCGGTGGAGATGGTGCTGAGGCTGTGGGCCACCGCATCGAAGGGCGTCATCCCCGCCGCCCAGAAGGCCAGCGCGCAGGCCGCCGTCAGGCCGGCGTAGATCCCCCACAGGATGCGGGCGCTTCCGGCGAGGCGGGGAGCGAGCTTGTCCTCCTTCATGGGCCCCGGCGTCTCGGCCCGGTACATGGACATGCCGCCGATGCCCAGCAACGGCAGGACGGCCACCGCCAGCACGATGAGCCCCATGCCGCCGAACCACTGCAGCTCCTGGCGGTAGAAGAGGATCGAACGCGGCAACTGATCCAGGCCGGAGATGACAGTGGCCCCGGTGGTCGTCAGGCCGGAAACGGACTCGAACCAGGCGTCCACCGGCGAAAGTTGCAGGCCGAACAGGAAGGGGGAGGCCCCCAGCACGCTCAGCACCAGCCAGAACAAAACCACAACGAGGAAGCCATCCTTCTTGCGCAATGGCAGTCTGCGTCCCAGGGACGGCGTCCACAGCAACAGGCCCAGCGCAAATACGGCGACGAAACTGAGCATGAAATGGGTGAACTCCCCGTCCGCATAGTGCAGCGACAGCAGCGCCGGGACCAGGAATGTCGGGCTGAAGACCATGCACAGGAAGCCGACGATGGGCAGCACTGCCGTGACGTTTTTCCTTATCAGCATATCATCCACCCCCTGCCCGGGCCCGTTCCCGCACCGCCGCCCGGGGATCGAGGGAGACAGCCATGGGGCCTATTATGCCACCTCGGCGCCCTGGGGGACCCGCAGGTACCACAGAAAGTGGTCCAGCGCCTCCTCGTCCAGCTCGGCCTCTACCACCTTGAGATAGGCCATGCACTCTTCGGCAACGACGACGGCCTCGGCGACGCCGGGGACGGC
Source organism: Sedimenticola sp. (assembly GCA_011051655.1). Lineage (GTDB taxonomy): Bacteria > Pseudomonadota > Gammaproteobacteria > Chromatiales > Chromatiaceae > DRKS01. The sequence goes on along the minus strand of DRKS01000063.1, from coordinate 9,973 downwards.
AAGCAGATTTTCCTCCAGCCGCGCCGCCTCCCTGGCGTCCAGCCTGACGGTCTGAATGATGCGGGTTCTCAGATTCGCGGGCCGGCGCATGCCGGAGGCGATCAGCAGCCACAGCGTCACCGCCGCGCCGCACAGGGCGAACACGCCACCCGGACCATAGGCCCCCAGCAACCAGCCGCCCAGCCCGCCCCCCAGAAAGGCGCCGAGGAACTGGGAGGTGCTGTAGACCCCCAGAGCCGTTCCTTTGCTGCCCGCCGGGGCCAGCTTGGAGACCAGGGAAGGCAGGCTGGCTTCCAGGATGTTGAAGGCCAGGAAGAACAGAAAAAGCAGCGGAACGATCTGGGCGAGATCCGCATGAAACCCCGCCAGGGCGAACTCGGCCAGGGCCAGCAGGGCGATGGCCCCCAGGAAGACCTCCTTCGTTCTGCCCCGCCGCTCGGACAGCACCAGGAAGGGGAACATGGTCACCACGCTCAGCAGCAGCACCGGCAGATAGACCCACCAGTGATGTTCCTGGGCCATGCCCGCCACGTCCCGCAACACCAGGGGAAGGGCCACGAAGGTGGCGGTGATGAGCAGGTGCATGACCAGGATGCCGAAATCCAGGCGCAGCAGTTGCGGGTCGGCCAGCACCCGCCTGAACTGGGAGGGCACGGGCTCGGCATCCCGGTGAAAGGTGCTGACCAGCGGCCGGGGCACCCAGTAGCGCGTCATCAGGATGCCCGACAGCGCCAGCCCCCCGGTCAGCCAGAAGATGCCGGAGACCCCGATCCAGCCGTTGAGCACCGGCCCCAGCACCAGCGCCAGGGTGAACGACATGCCGATGCTGCCGCCGAAGATGGCCATGGCCCGGGCGCGGTGCTCCTCCTGGGTCAGATCCGCCATCAGCGCCATCACCGCGGCGGCGATGGCCCCGGCCCCCTGGAGGGCGCGGCCCGCGATAACCCCCCAGATGGAGCCGGAGAGCGCCGCCACCACGCTGCCCGCGGCGAAGATCAGCAGGCCACCGATGATGACCCGCTTGCGCCCGATGCGGTCGGAGAGCATGCCGAAGGGAATCTGCAGCAGCGCCTGGGTCAGGCCATAGGCCCCGATGGCCACGCCGGTGAGGGTGGGGGTCACGCCGTCCAGCCGTTCCGCATACAGGGAGAAGACCGGCAGGATCATGAACAGGCCCAGCATGCGCAGGGAGAAAACCGCCCCCAGGGAAGCGGCGGCGCGGCGCTCGATGGCCGTCAGGCCGCCGGGCCGGTTCGATGTTGTCGTCACCTGTCTCACTCTGTCTTCAGCGCCACATGGTCAGACCTTCCATGGCCGGCATGCTAACAACGCAGAAGTGAAGAAGATGTGAAGAAAGGGCCCTCCCCGGCGCGGTCCCCTCTCCGCGATCACAGCCCATGTTTTTGTTTTCGGTAACGCAGCTTCTCGCGGCTGATTCCCAGCATCCGGGCGGCGGCCGCGGCGCTGTTGTTACAGCGCCGCAGCGCCTCTTTGATGATATGGCGCTCCATGGCGTCCAGGGTCATGCTGCCATCGAGGGGGATGACAAGGGCATCGTCCGTCCCGCCGGACGGGGACGGCGTGGTATCGAGCTGCAGCCATTGGAGCGGCAGGTTTTCGTCCCCCGCCAAAAGGACGCAACGCTCTATGACGTTGCGCAGTTCACGCACGTTGCCGGGCCAGTCGTGCTGGCGGAGCTGTTGCCACACCTGCTGTGGAATCCTGGTCACATCCCGGGCGGCCTTGAGATTGAACTCACGGACAAAGGCCGGCACCAGCACTTCGAGGTCCTCCTTGCGCTCCCGTATCGATGGCAGCCTGAGTTCAAACAGGCTCAGGCGGTGATAGAGATCACTGCGGAAACGGCCCTCGCCAACCTGTTGCGCAAGGTCCCGGTTGCTGGCCGCAATGACCTGGATGTCGATCTCAATTTCAACCTCACCGCCCAGCCGCCGGACTTTCTGATCCTCGATGGCCTTGAGCAGCTTGCTCTGGAGATCGAGCGGCATCTCCCCGATTTCATCCAGGAACAGCGTGCCCCCATCCGCCTGTTCGAACAGGCCGCGGCGCGTTTTCTTTGCACCGGTAAAGGCCCCGGCCTCATGGCCGAACAACTCCGACTCCAGCAGATCATGAGGCAGGGCGGCGCAGTTGACCGCGATAAAGGGAGCGGCCGAGCGGGGGCCGGAGTAATGCAGAATCTTGGCGGCCAATCCCTTTCCCGTGCCTGTCTCTCCACTGATGATCACTGAGCTGAACGGGATTTCGCAAAGGCGTCTGAGCATGTCCCGCGCCTGCCGCGCCTGCCGGCTCAGGCCCAGGAATGCATCGACCGAATAGCGCTGATTGCGGGCGCTGTGCTGTTCCCGCAGGCGCCGTTGGGCCTGGGCGCTGCGCTGGGCGCTGGCGACGACGAGATCAAGCCGGCCGAGATCGCAAGGCTTTTCGAGAAAGTCATAAGCGCCAAGCTGTAGCGCCCGGACCGACTCCGGCACCGAACCATAGGCCGTCAGAAACAGCCACTCACCGGCCCCCCGCGCATCGCCAATCTCCTCCAGCAGATCCAGTCCGTTGCCATCGGGCAGGTTCATGTCCGAAATCACCACCAGAGGCTCCAGCTTCTGATCCAGCAGCCGGTGCCGGGCCTGTTGGATGCTCGATGCCAAGACCACATGGAAACCCTGCCGCTTGAAGTGGCGCGACAGTTCATCCCCCAGCAGGGGTTCATCTTCGATAATCAGCAGGGTGTCACCCATTTTACGGTTTCCAGGGCAGAAGCATCTCTGCACAGGCCCCGCCGGATGCCGGGTTGGCGAGGGTCAGATCTCCCCCCTGTTCATAACAAAAGCGGCGTACGATGGCGAGCCCCAGGCCGGTGCCATGCTCCCGGCCGGTCGAAAAAGGCTGTATTCCGTCCTCGAGCAGTTTTTTCGGGAAGCCGCGCCCGCTGTCGCAAATACGGATGCTGAGTCTGTCCCGGCCGGTTTCGGCCTCTATGGTAATCACGCCCCGGGCCTCGCCAATGGACTGGGCCGCATTGAGTATGAGGTTGAGCATGGCCTGCCGCAACCGGCCCTGGGGCAAATGGCATTGGATATGCCTGGGCACGGCCTGTTCAATCACAATTGTCGGGGGGATTTGATAACGAACCAGTTGCAGCAAGGAATCCAGCATCCCGGCGAGGTTGAAGCGGCTGGCGGATTCCGGCGAATGGCGCGATTGATCGAGCACCTGGTTCAGAAGTTTTGTCACTCTGTCGAGTTCTCCGATCACCAATACGAGGCGGGAAACCTTATCGCTGTCCTCAATTTCATTGCTCAAATTATCCAGTGCCAGACGAATGCCCGCCAGCGGATTGCGCAATTCGTGTGCCAGCCCCGCGGTAAGTTCACCGACGGCAGCCATTCGTTCCGATTGTGCGAGCGTATGCTGATACTCCAACAGCGATTGCGTGGCATCACGAACCCTGCTCTCAAGCTCCTGCCGGTGTTTTTGTTGCGCCAGTTCCAGTTCGGACAAGCGTTGTACAAACCGGTTGAAATCCAGAAACAATGGTTTCAGCAGAGGATCGACCTCATCCAATGGGACGGGAGGAAGCGCCTGCCGCCCCAGCCGGGTAATCAGCAGGCTCAGGTCATCGAGCGGCCTTAGAATACGATGGCGCAAAAAAAAGAGCATCAACAGGCCGAGCAAGGTCAGAGTGACCGCTATAAATGTGCCGATTTCCAGTTCGAGACGATTGTCGCGGGCCAACAGGTTCAGCAATCTGTTCTGAGTATTGACCTCCGCATGCAGGGCCGTGCGCATGTCCATATTCACCGATGAAAGGCCGCCGGTCGACCCCTCTTCAAGCCCCTGCAGTGTGCCGACCACATGCGACAGGGCCGACCGCGCTTCATCGCTCAATATTTGCGATGTCTTCAGCGTGTTTTTTAACGCCTCGTCAAGCTGGGCGAGCTGCGCGGCCAGTTTTTCAGAAGGTGCCGTTTTGAATGTTGGCGCCAGGCGGTCCAGTTCGGCGCTGTAATGCTGTATTTCTTCAATCAGCGCCAGATGCTCCTTGAGCGGCGCCGTGCGGTAGAGCGCCCGCCAGCTGGAATTGATCAGCACCGCCAAGGCCAGGGTCAGGATGATCAACAGGCCGGTTACGGTGATCCAGAAAGGCCGGTAGATCAGTTGCCTGTACGGGCTTTTCTCTCGTTTCACTGCGTTCATTAAGATGCTTCAATCCTTCCCGGTTCCCGCTGCCACGACGGAGTGACCCTGTTTTTCGAAGCAAGTTCCTGGTGCACCATGCAGAAAAAACGGCGGACAATATGTCCGCCGCATAAATCTAAGGTAAATGAAACAGGGATGCGGTCAGCTTTGCTGCGTATCGATCATAAACGCCAGGGCGTGTTTCAGCGCCTCGACCCGGCTTTCACCCCGGCCGCGATATACCTGGTACATTCCCTGGGATGTTTCATCGCTGGGCAGGAATGCGCTTACTTCCAGCTCCGTGTGGGCTTCCCTGAATGGCACACAGCGCCTGGTCCTGAAGTTGTACAGGGTGGCATGAATTCCTTCGCGATTCAGATCGGCAAGCTCGCTTTTTTCCTGTTCCAGGGTGTTGGATTTTGCCGTATCACAGGCATGGCCGGCAACCGGGACAAACAGGAAAAACACACAGATAAAGGCACTCGTGGATAAAAACTTATTGGTCATGGTTTGCTATCAACCTCTTCATTCAGGAATTCGATGGTTCAGCCATTGTTGAACGACAATAAACCGTTGCATAATGCGTGCCATCATTTTGTTTTTTTAATAATCAATATGTTAGGCCTGTTTGGTTTATTTTTGCGCCATGAGTTGGTTGAAATAAACCAGCCGCGGCGGTGGAAATCAACCAACTGCACACTTCAGTTTTGATGGGGAGGAGACGCAGCACCCCCTGCCCCCGTGCGGTTCTCATACAGTCCCTGCAGGGCACTCTGTACATAGGCAGCCAGTTCCATGCCCAGCTTATCCCGCGCTGCCGCATTCTCTTCCCGCTGGTAACGCTCGTCCGGATAGAGGCCGTATCGGCCTGAAACCGCCTCCCCATCAGGCGGTTTTATCAAGATCCGGTTCCCGCGGACAAGGGCCAGGGTCTGATCACTGCCGGAGGGTTTTATCACCCCCAGTCCCGGATCGTCCCCGGGCAGGGAGAGCAGGTCCCGCCCCCAGCACTGATGGACAAACGGCCGGCCCAACAGGCTGACCGCCGTGGGTACGATATCGACCTGGGTGGCCACCGTATGATTGCGCCCGCCATAGCTCTCCCGTATTCCCGGCCCTATCATCAACATCGGTACACGAAACCGTAATAAATTGATCTCCGACAACTGGCGCCTGACGCCGAAGCCGTGGTCTCCGACAATGACGAACAGTGTCCTGTCGAACCAGGGGGCCCTCCGCGCCGCCTCGAAGAACCGCCCGAGGGCCCAGTCGGAATAGCGCTGGGCCGTAAGGTGCCGGTTCAACTCCCCGAAACCCGTGACCTCCTCTACCGGCAGCGGGTCGGGCAATGCATAAGGCGTATGATTGGAAAGGGTCTGCAATACCGCAAAAAAGGGCTTGTCGGAATCGAGGCGCCCCAGTTCCTCGAGGGCCCGGGAAAACATGTCCTCATCCGACACGCCCCAGGTTGGATCAATAAATTTTGGATTTTTATAATCCTTGCGCCCGACAAAACGGGTCATGCCCTGGTTGCGGAAGAAGCCCTCCTGGTTGTCCCAGGCAAAGTCGCCGTTGTAGACATAGATGTCATTGAACCCCCTCGGTTTGAGCAGCGCCGGCAGCCCCGAGAAAAGGTGCCGCCCCTGGGGCTGCTGCATCAGATACTCATGGCCTGGCAGGTTGGGGAAGCAGGCGACAATGGCGAACATGCCCTGGTGCGTATGGGTGCCGTTGGAGAAGAAGCGGTCGAACAACAGCCCCTGTCCGGCCAGTTTGTCGAACTCCGGGGTGATCCCGTAATCATGCCCCAGGGCGCCCGTAAACTCCCCGGAGAAGCTTTCCATAATGATGAAGACAATATTGCGGGGCGGCTCGGGCAGGCGCTCAACCGGCGTGTGGCGGCGCAACAGCGGATACCGGCCGGGAGCCAGCAATTCATCCCGGGGCGTCAACAGCATCTGCCGGGAGATGCTCAGCGCCTTATCCCGGGGCAGGGCCTTTCGCCACCGCTCCCCCGGCATCTCCCCCGCTTTCTCCAGGGCCGCCTTCACCAGGGTATAGGCGCCATTCAGCGCCAGATGATTGGCAAACAGGTGGGGACTCTGGAAAGCATCGCCCCATCGCAGCGGAGGGCCGGAGCGAAGCGTTCCGCGGGCGGCCAAGAGGGTAACGAAAAGGACAAGAACAACGACGGGCACACGAACCGCCAGCCGGGTATTTCTCCCTCCTCTCTTTCGGGTAAGCCGATCGGCCAGCATCAGCCCGCCACAATAGAGACCCCACAGCAACAGCCATAACAGCAGATACCGGATTACGGGAAAACCGCGCCAGATCATGCTGGAAACCGTGGCGGGATCTTCTTGCAGATAGTGGAAGGCAATACTGTTCAACCGGGTATGAAACTCGTGATAGAAATCCAGTTCAACCACCCCGGTAAAAAGGGTCAGCATGCCCGCCAATCCCAACCATCCAAGCGCCAGCCTGCGTCTTCCCAGCCCATTGGGAAGAAACAGGGCCAAAACCAGCGGCAGGGCCGTTATGCTGATGACGATCAGATCAAAGCGGGCGCCCAGCAGAAACGCCTCTGCCAGGTCGGACAAGGGAATCCCTTGCGCAAGCCCGGCGTTCCGGTAGAGCAGCATCCCCCGCAACAGGGCCAATACAGCGAGATAGACCAGCCCGTATCCCAGGAGAAAAGAAACATCCGCCGCCAGCGGCCACAAACCATGGCTGGCGCTTTTTTTACATCGCATTTAGGTCGAGGCTTGAGGATTCGATTTTTCATTCTATCCAGCCCGGCATTAACGCTGCGTTAATGCTCATTTCGTTAGCATTGCGCCATTGTTTTATTCGATTGGATGCGTGCGCGGGCGCCTTTGCATATGATCAAATTTCTCAGCGCCGAGTGGCGGGAGTTGCTCGAACAGAACGGACTGGGAAACTTTGAAGCACTGTGGAATCTGGATGCGGACTGGTTTGAAGAGCCGAACCGCTGCCGCGGCGGCTGGAGCGGCGTCTGCCGTATCGAGCTGAAGCGCCCGGATGGCGGCGTCTGCGCAGCTTTTTTAAAACGCCAGCACAACCACACCCGGAGCACTCTGCATCATGCGCTCAGGGGCGAGCCTACCCTCCAGGCCGAAGTGCGCAATATTCAGCGTCTGGCGGCACAGGGCATACCGACGCTGGAGCTGCTCTGCCATGGCCAGCAGGCATGTGCAAACGGGCGCAATGCCCTGCTGCTGACCAAAGAGCTGACCGGCTACCAACCACTGTCCGACCTGATTTCTCCAGAACGCATCCAGCAGCTCGGCATAGCCCGGCGCCGTGCAATAGCGCGCGCCGTGGCCGATATGGTGCATAAGCTGCATCTCAGCCATTTGGTGCACAACTGTCTCTATCCCAAGCATGTCTTTGTGCGCCTGCAGGATGAGCGCATCGATGTGCGGCTGATTGATGTCGAGAAGGCAAGGATCCGCCGCTCCGCCTGGCGGCGCACCCTGCGTGATCTCGATTCCTTGAACCGCCGTGCGCCCAATGTCAGCCGTACCGACCGGCTCAGTTTTCTGCTCGCCTATCTGCAGCAAAGCAAGCTGGACAGGCAGGCGAAAAAGCTGTGGCGCAGATTGGCCGGGCGGATGAATAAAGGCAAGTAAGCCTCCCTCAAGACTCATTCCATATTGGACCGGGCCGATCCTTTCAACAGCCCGGGATTCCACCACAGCGCCATCCCCTGCTGCGCGGCACAGGCCGGCCCGTCTCCTGACGGATATTAACGCCGTGTTAATGCTTCATTAACACGGCGCTAATGCGCATTTGCTTAATATTCCATGGCTTGCTCACACGGCCGGACGTGCGTACCGGCGTTTGCCATGACTGAACAGATTTCCAGCATACCTGATAATTCCCCGTACCCCCGGTTTTCACCCGCGTGGCTTTGGCTGAAACCAAGGTTGAGCACCACGGAACTGACGCTTGTCATCGCCCTGTTTTTGCTGCTCTTTGACAATGCGCCCTTCTGGAGGGCGAGCCTCAAGGTCCTTCACGGCATTTCCGTTGAAAACATTGGTTTTGTCGCTTCTCTGTTTATCGTGCTGTTGCTGCTGTTCAACCTGCTTCTGTCACTGGTCTGTTTCAAATATATCTTCAAGCCCCTGGTTGTGGGGTTGCTTGTCAGCGCCTCGGTGGCGCGCTATTTCATGGATGCCTATGGCGTTATGCTCGACAGAACCATGGTGCAGAACGTCATGCAAACAGACTATGCGGAGACGTTCGAGCTGCTTAACTTGCAGATGCTCTGCTATCTGTTGTCACTGGGGTTTCTTCCTTCCATATTTGTTCTGCGCGCCGAGACACAATACAAATCTTTTACCGGGGAACTGCGGACAAAGCTGGTGGCGGCCGTGCTCAGCCTGCTGGTTGCGGCCGCACTGGTGTTTTGTTTTTATCAGGACTACTCGTCGCTGGCCAGAAACAACAGATACCTGCGCCATCTCATCAACCCCGTCAGTTATCTCTATTCACTGGGGTCCTATGTCCATCGTTCGCTTGGAGATAATGATACGGCGGTCGAGCCCCTCGGCAAAGATGCGGTCCTGACCGCGGCCTGGAAAAGGAATGACAAGAAAAACCTGGTCATCCTGGTGCTGGGCGAGACGGCGCGGCAGATGAATTTTTCACTGAACGGTTACCAGAGGGAGACCAATCCTCTCACGGGCGCGAGGGATGTCATCAGTTTCAAAAATTTTTATTCCTGCGGAACGGCCACCGCCGTGTCCGTGCCATGCATGTTTTCCCATTTCGACCGCAGTTCCTACAGCGACTCCAGGGCCCGGCGAAATGAAGGCCTGCTCGATGTGCTTTCCCATGCCGGCGTCGGGGTGCTGTGGCGAGACAATAATTCCGGCTGCAAGGGGACCTGCGACCGGGTCAAAAGCGAGAAAATGGCGCGGCTCAAGGTGGCGGATCTGTGCAATTCAACAGAGTGCCACGATGAGATCCTGCTCCATGGGCTGCAGCAGTACATCGACAGCCTGGACGGCGACGCCCTGATCGTGCTGCACCAGAAGGGGAGCCACGGCCCCGCCTATTACCTGCGATACCCCAAGGCGTTCGAGAAATTCACACCGGTATGCGCCACCAATCAGTTACGGGAGTGCCGGCGGGAGGAGATCGTCAACGCCTACGACAACACCATCCTCTATACCGACTATGTCCTGGCCAAAACCATCGATTTCCTCAAGGCCAACTCGGAGCGCTTCAATACCGCAATGATGTATGTGTCGGATCACGGGGAGTCGCTGGGCGAAAGCAACCTCTATCTGCACGGTCTCCCCTACTTCATTGCACCCGAAGAGCAAAAGCGCGTCCCGTTCATGCTGTGGTTCTCGGACGGATTCGAGGCCGGCAACGGCATAGACACAGCCTGCCTGCGCAGACGGGCGGACAAGGATTATTCCCACGACAATATCTTCCACTCGGTGCTCGGGCTGATGGGGGTGAGTACCGCTGTTTATGACGCCGGGCTCGACCTGTTCGCCGGATGCAGGGATTAGCCCGCATTTCTCACCAGGCGGACCCGGTTAATTGAGAAATTTATGAAATTCAATGTACTTAGCCTCATAAGATGATGGTGGTTAATTTATACTCTGTCCTATTTGGTTTTTGGAACAATCTGGCTTCGCATCTTGAACGATCAGCCTTGAATCATAGCTACGGCTATGCTTCTGCGGCCGATCGTCCAACCTGCTTCGCCAGCTTGCCCCAAAAATCCAAATCC
>DRKS01000062.1 GCA_011051655.1 Sedimenticola sp. | reverse complement strand
GGATTTGGATTTTTGGGGCAAGCTGGCGAAGCAGGTTGGACGATCGGCCGCAGAAGCATAGCCGTAGCTATGATTCAAGGCTGATCGTTCAAGATGCGAAGCCAGATTGTTCCAAAAACCAAATAGGACAGAGTATAAATTAACCGCCATCACCTTATGAGGTTAACTACATTGAATTTCATAAATTTCTCAATTAACCGGGTCCGCCTGGTGAGAAATGCGGGCTAGGCCTTCATGTTCCGCCGGGCGGCCACCCGCAGGCGCAGGGCGTTGAGTTTGATGAATCCCTCGGCGTCCGCCTGGTTGTAGGCGCCTTCGTCTTCCTCGAAGGTGGCGATGGATTCGTCGAACAGGCTGTGGCTCCCGGATTTGCGGCCCACCACCATGAGGTTGCCTTTGTAGAGCTTCAGGCGCACCACGCCGTTGACCACCTGCTGGGTCCGGTCGATGGCGGTCTGCAACATCTCCCGTTCCGGGCTCCACCAGTAGCCGTTGTAGATAAGGCTGGCGTAGCGGGGCATGAGTTCATCCTTGAGGTGGGCGGACTCCCGGTCCAGGGTCAGGGATTCCATGGCGCGGTGGGCCTTGAGCATAATGGTCCCACCGGGGGTTTCGTAGCAGCCCCGGGATTTCATCCCCACATAGCGGTTCTCGACGATGTCGTCACGGCCGATGCCGTTCTCACCGCCCAGCCGGTTCAGGGTGGCCAGTACGGTGGCCGGGCTCATGGTCTCACCGTCGATGGCGACGATGTCGCCCCGTTCAAAGGTCAATTCGACATAGGTGGGCCGGTCCGGGGCCTTCTCCGGGGAAAGGGTCCAGCGCCACATATCCTCCGCCGGCTCCTCCCAGGGGTCTTCCAGTTCGTTCCCTTCGTAGGAGATATGCAGCAGATTGGCATCCATGGAATAGGGTGACCCGCCTCCCTTGCGCTTTGCCTCTACCGGGATGCCGTGGCTCTCCGCATAGGCCAGGAGTTTTTCACGCGAGTTCAGGTCCCACTCCCGCCAGGGGGCGATGACCCGCACCTCCGGCTTGAGGGCGTAGGCGCCCAGTTCGAAGCGCACCTGGTCGTTGCCCTTGCCGGTGGCCCCGTGGGAGATGGCGTCCGCTCCTGTTTCATTGGCGATCTCGATCAGGCGTTTTGCGATCAGGGGCCGGGCGATGGAGGTGCCCAGGAGGTATTCGCCTTCGTAGACGGCATTGGCGCGGAACATGGGGAAAACGAAATCACGGGCGAACTCCTCGCGCAGATCGTCGATGTAGATCTCCTTGACGCCGCAGGCCTCGGCCTTGGCGCGGGCCGGCTCCACCTCTTCGCCCTGGCCGATATCGGCGGTGAAGGTCACCACTTCGCAGCCGTAGGTTTCCTGCAGCCACTTCAGGATGACCGAGGTATCCAGCCCGCCCGAATAGGCCAGCACGACTTTGTTGACACCAGACTCTGACATGGGGTTTGCTCCGAAATGTTCCGCCGCGGCTGCGGCCGTGTCGATGGGGAAAAGATTATACCGTAGTTGGCGGGGCCGGGCGTTCGGCGCCGCCGGCCGCCCCCAATGGCGTCGATCGCACGGGCCAAAAAAACCCCTTCACGATGGAAGGGGTTTCCCGGCCGGCCGGCTCGACGGCCCTAATAGTAATAGGGGGGGCCGTCCAACCCTTCTTCTTCCGGGGGCGGCTTGTTGTCGTATACGTCGTTGCGGCGCTTCTGCAGATAGGCGTCGCGGGTGAATTCGTAGGGGTCCAGGGCGGCCTCTTCCAGCACCTTGCTGGCGGACAGCAGATCGGCCCGCTGATCCAGGCCGCGCAGCGCGACCAGGCCCCAGCGCCATTCACTGGGATCGACCTGGCGGACGGGGTCCGTATACCAGTCCACCGCCAGGCCGAGGGTGTCGCGGATGTCGTTTGGCCCCAGGATCGGGAGCACAAAATAGGGGCCGGGCCCCACTCCCCAATGGCCCAGGGTCTGGCCGAAATCCTCGTTATGCCTGGGATAGCCGTAATTGCTCGCGACGTCCACCAGGCCGAGCAGCCCCGCAGTGGTGTTGATCATCACCCGGCCCACATCGGAAACGGCGCGCTCCAGCTTCAACTGGAGAAGATTGTTGAGAATGGAGCTGATATCGTCCAGGTTGTTGAAGAAATTGCTGATGCCCGCGTCCACCGGGGTGGGAACCACGGCCTTGTAGCCCCGGGCCAGCGGCTTGATGATGGCGCGGTCCAGCTTGTCGTTGACGTCGTACATGAAGCGGTTGTAACCCTCCAGGGGGTCACGCGGATCGTCATATGCGGGGTTGGTTGCCGCGCAGCCGGCGAGCATCACCGACAGCATCACTGCCAACGGCCCCAGCCGGCAAGCTAAACGTTTGAAGATCATTATGTTTTCCTTTGTATTATCTTTTTTCGGACCAAGGCGCCAGCTCCGTTGCCCGGTGTCCAGGCATAATCCGATGTAGCATAAATCCCAACAGCGTCCCAATGCAAGCGATAAATAGCTGTTGGAGCCGGATATCGTTCTGTTCTTCATAGTAGAAAACACCGAGAAAACAAGGGTTGTAGGGCTAATGTACAGACTTTACCTTAAATCCGCGCTCTTTCAGCAGATACAGAATTCCGTTTTTCCCCGGCAGGTGCAGTGCCCCAATCGCAACAAAGATGTTGCCTTTTCCCAACAGCGGGATCAGGCGCTTCACCATGAGTTTGTTGCGTTTATCCAACAGGCGCTCCTGTAGCCGTTGCCCCGCTGCTGAATCGCCCGCGCCATATTTTTCGTTCAATCTGACCAGGGCGCCCAGATCTCCTTGCAGGTAGGCATCCGTCATCTCTTTGAACATCCGGTCGAAAAGGTGGCGGTTGGCCAGGGCCTCCTGCAGGATTTCAATCTGATCGGGTTCGGAGAGTCCGTCGAAGACGGCCAACTGCTCTGCCGCTGTTTCCAGGCCCTTTACCGTCTTGCCCTGCGCTTTTGCGGATTGGTAGAGGGCCAGATCCAGGAACCGGCCGCTGTCGATGGGAGGCATGCTGAGCAGCATGGCGACCCCCCAGGGCTTGAACTTGCGGATGGCCATCTCGGGCATGCCGATGCCGGCCACGGCCTCCACCGTTTGTGCATAGAGCTCGTCTCCCACGACATCACGCAGTTCCCGTCCGTCCGTCAGGAGCATGCCTGCCATGGATGCCGCCATTGCCGCCGGTCCCAAGTCCAGCTCCAGCGCCACTGTTTCAGCGCTGTCGAAGGCCTGCCTTACGGGGGCGGGGAGAGACAGCACCCGTTGGTCGTCGCTGTGCATGGTTCCAAAGACATGGCTGGGGGCCGCTCCTGGTTTCCCGATGCGAAACAGCCGGCCCTGGGAGAAAGGCAGCCCTGCGTCGGCCGATGCCTGTGCGGCGACCGCCAGCGCCAGCGTCAGCCAGATAAGCATCAGGCCGCGCCATAACCGCCCGGGTTGGATGTCCATGTATTTTCTGATTCCCGCCATAAAGACTCCTATGCTTAGCGTCGCCCTTGCCCTATTCTGTAGCCCCATGAACGAGATTGATTACAACCCCCGGATCGCCAAGCGCTTCCGGGGCTTCCTGCCCGTGGTGGTGGATGTCGAGACCGGCGGATTCGACGCCCTCAAGGATGCGCTGCTGGAGATAGCCGTCGTTATCATTCGCATGGATGCGGCCGGCCGGCTGCATCCCGCCGAAACCCATGCCTGTCACGTGGAGCCCTTCCCGGGGGCCAACCTGGATCCCAGGGCCCTGGCCTTCAACGGCATCGATCCGGAGCACCCGTTCCGCATGGCCCTGTCCGAGGCCGATGCCCTGAAAAAGCTCTTCACCCCCATCCGCAAGGCGGTCAAGGCCAGCGGTTGCAACCGGGCCATCCTGGTGGGGCACAACGCCGGTTTCGACCTCGGCTTCATCAATGCCGCCGTCGAGCGCACCGGCTTCAAGCGCAACCCCTTTCACCCTTTCAGCACCTTCGACACGGTCTCTTTCGCCGCCCTGGCCCTTGGCCAGACGGTCCTCCGCCGCGCCGCCGAGGCGGCCGGCATCGCCTGGGACGAGAAAGAGGCCCATTCCGCCATCTATGACGCCGAGAAGACGGCGGAGTTGTTCTGCGCCATTGTCAATCGCTGGCAGGCGTGCAGTCCGGACAGGCCTTGGGAAACTTAGTGCCGAGAGTTTGCAGCTAAAAGCTAACAGCTAACAGCTAACAGCTAAAAGCTAAAAGCTAACATCCACATTCCTCTGCAACCAAAACTCCAGCAGGGCCAGGTGCCAAAGCTTGCTGCCCTGCAGGCGGGTGTGGTGGTGCTCCGGGTCGGCCAGCAGCATCTCCACATAGGGGCGCCGGTACAGGCCGCGTTCGCGGCAGGCCCGGGAATCGAGGATGTCCCGCATGAAATCGAGAAACGCCCCGCGCACGTATTTCAGGGCCGGCATGGGAAAATAGCCCTTGGGGCGGTCGATGACGGCCTTGGGCAGCAGGCCGCGGGCCAATGCCTTGATGGGGTATTTGCCCCCCTCCCTTAATTTGAACTCCGGCGGGCAGCGGGCCGCCAGCTCCACCAGCTGGTGATCCAGAAAGGGCACCCTGGCTTCCAGCCCCCAGGCCATGGTCATGTTGTCCACCCGCTTCACCGGGTCGTCCACGATCAGGGTGGTGACGTCCATGTGCAGCACGGCGTCCATGAAGCTGTCCGCCTCCGGCCCGGCCAGCAGTTCGGAGATCAGCCGGGAGCTGTGGTCTTCGCCCTGGAATTCCCTGGAAATCATGTCCAGGTATTCAGGGTGATCACGGTCGAAATAGTGTCTGGCGAAACGTTCCAGCGGCGTCCCTTCCGTCTCGGCCAGCATGCGGGGATACCAGAAGTAGCCGCCGAAGACCTCGTCCGCGCCCTGGCCGGACTGTACCACCTTGACCTCCTTGGAGACCTGCTCGGCCAGCAGATAAAAGGCCACGGCGTCCTGGCCGAACATGGGCTCGGCCATGGCGTCCACGGCCTCGGGCAGGCGCCGCAGCACCTCGCTGTTGGGAATGCGGAAGCGGTGGTGGCGGGTGGCGTAGCGTTCGGCTACGAGATCGGAATACTCGAATTCGCTGCCCGCCTCCTGGGGCGTGTCTTCAAAGCCCACGGAAAAGGTGCGCAGATCCGGGGCCCCGGCCTCCGCCAGCAGGGCCACCAGCAGGCTGGAATCCAGGCCGCCGGAGAGCAGCACGCCCACCGGGACATCGGCCACCTCATTGCGTTTGCGCACCGCGCTGCGCAGGGAATCGTGGATGGCCTCCAGCCACTCATGGTCATGCTTCGGAGTGCCGAGCCTTGTTGCCGGCAGACGCCAATAACGCCGTTGTTGCCGGTGGCCCCGGGCGTCGATCAGAAGTGTGTGGGCGGGCGGCAGCTTGCGTGCGCCCGAGAGAATGGTCCGCGGCGCCGGAATGACGCCGTGCAGGGTGAACTGGTGGTGCAGGCCCACCGGGTCGATGCTCCTGTCGACGCCGCCGGCTGCCAGCAGCGCCTGCATATTGGAGGCGAAGCGCAGCCGCTTTTCATCGAAAGTGTAATAGAGTGGCTTGATGCCGAAGCGGTCCCGGGCGAGAAACAGGCGCTTTTTGTCCTCTTCCCACAGGGCGAAGGCGAAGGCGCCGTGCAACCGCTCGGCGCAGGCCTCTCCCCAGGCGTGCCAGGCCTTGAGGATGACCTCGCTGTCTCCGTCCGAGAAAAAGTGATAACCCTTGCCGCGCAGCTCTTCCCGCAGCTCCCGGTAGTTGTAGACGGTGCCGTTGAATACCAGGGCCAGGCACAGCTCCTGATCCACCAGGGGCTGATCGGAGTGCTCCGAAAGATCGATAATGGCAAGCCGGCGATGACCAAACCCCAGGGGGCCGTCGCTGAAGCTGCCGCCATGATCGGGGCCGCGCCGCTCCAGTTGGCCGGTCATATGCTGGATGGCGGCCAGGTCGGCCCCCTGGCCGTCGAATCTCAGTTCACCGCAGATGCCGCACATTTTTCAAAGTTTCAGTTGTCAGTTGTTAGTTGTTAGTTGTTAGTTGTCAGTTTTCAGTGCTCGGCACTCCGTAGCCTCCGCCGCCGGCGGTCTCGATGGTAAGCCGCTGCCCTGCTTCTACCTTCAGGCTGGTCTTGCCCGGCAGCTCCCGGTCTCCCAGGAGGTTGCGGCCCGGCCGGGCGGGGCCGCCTCCGGCCATGCCCCAGGGGGCATGGGTACGGCGTTCGCAGAGCAGGGCGATGGAGGCGGGGGAAAGAAACTCGAAGGTGCGAATCAGGCCGTCGCCGCCGGTTTGGGCGCCATTTCCGCCGGAGCCGCGCCGGATCTCATAACGGGTGATCCGCAGGGGAAAGCGGGATTCGAGCACCTCGATGGGTGTGTTCAGGGTATTGGTCATATGGGTCTGGACCCCGGACAGGCCCCGGCCTTCCGCCCAGGCGCCCATGCCGCCGCCGATGGTTTCATAATAATCCCAATGGCCCCCGGCCATCTCGCCCCCCATGGCCAGGTTGTTCATGCTGCCATGGCTGGCGGCGGGGATCCGCCGGGGCAGGGCCCCGGCCAGGGCCCCCATCAGTACGTCCACGATCCGGCTGCTGGTTTCCACATTGCCCGCCGCCACCGCCGCGGGGAAGCGGGCGTTGAGCAGGCTGCCCTCGGGGGCGTGCAGGGATATGGGGCGGAACACGCCGGCGCAGGCGGGTGTGTAGTCCGGCATGAGGCAGCGGAAGACATAGTAGACCGCGGCGGCGGCCACCGACAGCGGGCAGTTGATGTTGCCGGGCACCTGGTCGGCGCTGCCGCTGAAATCCACCGCCACCTGTCCGCCGGTGACGCTGATGCAGGCCTGGATAACGATGTCCTCGTTGCCCTGGCCGTCGTCGTCCATCCAGTCCCTGAAGCGGTACTCCCCGTCCGGGATGGCCCTCAGGGTATCCAGCGCGAGACGCTCGCCATAGTCATTCAGTGCCTGCAAGCCGGTGCGAAATCCCTCCGGCCGCCAGGCTTTTATCAGCTCTTCCAGGCGGGCCAGGCCGGTGCGGTTGGCGCTGATCTGGGCGACGAAATCACCCAGGGATTCGCCGGGGTTGCGGGTGTCGCCCGTGATGGCGTCCAGCAGGCCGTTGTCCAGCACGCCCCGGCGCATGAGGTGGGTGGGCTCGATTACCCGCCCTTCCTGGGCAAGGCTGGAGGAAACCGGCATGGACCCCGGTGAATCGGCGCCGATGTCGGCATGATGCGCGCGGTTGACCACAAATGCCACCAGTTCGCCGGCGACAAACAGGGGGGCGATGAGGGTGACATCGGGGAGGTGGGTGCCGCCGAGATAGGGGTCGTTGAGGATGACCATGTCGCCGGCCCGCCAGGTCATGCGCGCCACGATGCCGCGCATGGCGAAGGCCATGCTGCCCAGATGCACCGGGATGTGGGCGGCCTGGGCGCACAATTCTCCCTGGGGATCGAATATGGCGCAGGAGAAATCCAGCCGGTCCCGGATATTGGGGGAGAAGGCCGCGTTGCGCAGCACCGCCCCCATTTCGTCGCACACCGCCTCCATTCGGCTGGAGAAGATGCTCAGTTCGACCGGATCCACATTGCCCCTCGTTTCCAAAGCAATGAAGGATAGCACCCTTGCCGGCCCCGTGCTTTTCGATGAGGCAAAAAAAAAGCAAAGCGGAAATATCATTTCCGCTTTGCTTGAAAAGACACCATCTGGCAACTAAGGGGTAATTGCCAATTGGAGCCCGGTCTCTAAACAGGCTTAAAGACCAAGCGTGAAGCTAAGGTATTAAATATGAGTGTTTTTGTCAAGTATCGGGCTTGGCGCCGTCTGTCCCGTCCCGCAGCGCCAGGGCCTGCCGGTAGAGGCGGTTTTTCTTCTCCCCGGTGATCCGCGCCGCCAGCGCGGCGGCCTGTTTCAGCGGCAGCTCCTGGAGCAGGATTTCAAGGATGCGCTTTGTCTCGGCGGCCTGCCCGGAGCCGGCGTCATCCCCGGCGCCGCCCACCAGCAGCACCATCTCCCCCTTGCGCTGCATGGGATCGGCCTCCACCTGTTCCAGCAGTTTGCCGAGGGTGCCGCTGATCAGGGTTTCGTGCAGCTTGGTCAGCTCCCGCGCCATCAGCGCCGGGCGCTCCGCCCCCAGTTCCGCCGCCATGTCCCGGAGGGATTCGGGCAGCCGGTGGCTGGATTCGTAGAACACCAGGGTATGCCTTTCCCCCTTCAGGCGCCGCAGCCGTTCCCGGCGGGCCGATTGGGTGCGCGGGAGGAAGCCCTCGAACAGGAAGCGGTCGGTGGGCATGCCCCCCGCCGACAGGGCGCAGATGGCGGCGCTGGGTCCCGGTATCGGACAGACCCGGATGCCGTGGCGGTGGCACTCCCGCACCAGGGGGAATCCCGGGTCGCTGATCAGGGGCGTGCCCGCATCCGATATCAGGGCCGCCGATTCGCCCCCCTGCAGGCGCTGCAGGATATGCTCCATCACCTGGCGCTCGTTGTGTTCGTGCATGGCCGTCATCGGGGTGGCGATACCGAAATGGCGCAGCAGCGGCCGGCTGTGCCGGGTGTCCTCGGCGATGATGAAATCC
Source organism: Sedimenticola sp. (assembly GCA_011051655.1). Taxonomy (GTDB): domain Bacteria; phylum Pseudomonadota; class Gammaproteobacteria; order Chromatiales; family Chromatiaceae; genus DRKS01. The sequence goes on along the minus strand of DRKS01000062.1, from coordinate 27,134 downwards.
ACCGCCGAGAGAATCTTCAGCGCCCGGGGCGACAGGTCCTCCAGGTTACCGATGGGTGTCGCCACCACGTAGAGCACGCCTTTTTCCATTGACACATTTCACCCCAGACAAGATACTCGCCTCATCGTGCCTGCCCTGACGTCACCATGCAACTGATCCCCATGATTTACCGGCGCCTCCTCCCCTGGGGGCTGCTTCCGGCCCTGTTGCTGGCGGGCTGCGTCGCGCCTCTGCCGGAGATGCTCAAGACCAAACCGGCGGAACAGCCGCAGCCGGTGTCGCCGGTTCCAGAGGCGGAGCTGGCGAAGGCGGGGGAGCTGGCCGCCGCCGGGGACCATGGCGCTGCCGCCGCCCTCTACCAGGGCCTGGCCATGCGGGTGCCGGCGCCCTACCGCCAGGACCTGCAGCTTCAGGCCGCCGGGCAGTATTTGCTGGCGCAGGATACGGAATCCGCCGAAGGCCTGCTGGCGCAAACCGATATCGAGGGACTGCCGCCCCTGTTCGGCCTGCGCAAGCGCATGCTCGCCTCCGATCTGGCGGTGCGCAAGGGCAGGCTCCGGGACGCCCTGTCCCTGCTGGAACAGGTCCCGCCGGAGGATGCGCCGGTGGATCTGCGCCAGCGCTACCACCGCCAGCGGGCGGAGATCTTCCGGCTCGAAGGGAATCTGCTGGAGAGCGCCCGGGAGCTGGAACTGCTGGATCTGCTGATCAGCGACAAGGAAGCGCGCCTGCGGAATCAGCAGGCCATCGTCCAGACCCTGGCCACCCTGACGGATGGCGCCTTGCGGATGCTCCAGCCCGATCCGCCGGGCGTCCAGGGGGGCTGGATGGAGCTGGCCCGCATCATCAAGGGTTATGCCGGCGATCCGGATCACAGCCAGGCCCTGGCGGCGGCCTGGCGCAAGCGCTTTCCCGGCCACCCCGCCCTGCCCGGGTTGCTGGAGGGCTATTTCCAGCGCCTGCAGGCCCAGTACCGCCGGCCCACTCATCTGGCCCTGCTGCTGCCCCGGTCCGGCCCCCTGGCGGAGGCCGCCGACGCCCTGCGGGACGGCTTCATGGCGGCCTATTATCAGCAGCCCCAGGCCCGGCGGCCCCGGCTGAACTTTTTCGACAGCAGCAATGTGGAAGACACCTGGCCCCTGTACCGGCAGGCGGTGGAGGCCGGCGCCGACATGGTCATCGGCCCCCTGCACAAGGATGCGGTCTCCCAACTGGCGCGGGCCGGGGAGCTGGAGATCCCGGTGCTGGCGTTGAATCAGATACCACCCCAGGTCAGGCCCCAGGAGAATTTCTATCAGTTCGGTCTGTCACCGGAAGACGAGGCCCGCCAGGCGGCCGAGCGGGCCTGGCTGGACGGCCTTGGCCGCGCCCTGGTCTTCACCCCCGGCTCCGATTGGGGTGAACGCATCCAGAGCAGCTTCCGCGACCGTTGGGAATCCCTTGGCGGCGTGCTCCTGGAGCAGCGGACCTACAGTCCCCGGGGCGGGGATTATTCCGGCCCCATCCGCGCCCTGCTGCATATCGATGCAAGCAAGAACCGCCGCCGCGAGTTACAGCGCATTCTGGGGCGCAAGGTCAAATTCGAACCCCGCCGCCGTCAGGACGCCGACTTCATCTTCTTCGCCGCCAAGCCCCGGGCGGCGCGTCAGATCCGGCCCCTGCTGCAGTTTCACCGCGCGGCGGATCTTCCGGTATACGCCACCTCCCATGCCTATGCCGGCCGCCCGGATGCGGACAAGGACCGGGACCTGGAGGGGCTGAAGTTCCCGGACATGCCATGGCTGCTGCTGAGCGGGGCCGATGATCCCCTCTCCCAGGAGGCGCTGGCCGCCGTTTTTCCAAACGCCCGGCTGCGCTACCAGCGGCTGTACGCCATGGGGATCGACAGCTTCAACCTGCTGCCCCATCTGCGGCGCCTCAAGACCAGCCCCTGGGAGACCCTGGACGGACAGACCGGCAATCTCTATCTGGACGGCATCAACCAGGTCCACCGGCGGCTGGTCTGGGCGCAGATCCGAAAGGGCCTGCCCCGTGTCCTGGGCTATGCGCCGCGTATCGAATCGGACCTGATGGCGCCGGGGGACGGCCTGCCGCCCCTGATGCTCCGGCCGGCGCCTGCGCCGGCCGGAGCACCCGCCACCACCCCCGAACCCGGGCCGGCCCCCGCCGCCGGCGACCGGACGTGAGCGCCATCCCCCTGCCCGCAGACGCCGGCGCCCGGGCCGAGGAGACGGCCCGGCTGTTTTTGGAGCGGCAGGGCCTGAGGCTGGTGGAGCGCAACTACCGCTGCCGGCTGGGCGAGATCGACCTGATCATGCGCGACGGCGCGACCCTGGCCTTCGTCGAAGTGCGCTACCGCAGGCGCAGTGGTTTCGGCTCGCCCGCCGAAAGCATCACCGCGGCCAAGCAACGGCGCATCATCGCCGCCGCCATGCATTTCCTGCAATGGAAGCAGGGCCGCAAGCCGCCGCCATGCCGTTTCGACGTGCTGGCCATCGCGGGCAAAGAGACGCAGAATATCGACTGGATCAAGGATGCCTTTCAAGCTGATTTCTAGTTGTCAGTTGTCAGTTATCAGTTATCAGTGAAAGGTGCGCCACCCAGAATACAGACTGAAGACCGACAACTGAAAACTGAAAACTGATAACTGATAACTGATAACTGATAACTGATAACTGATAACTGATAACTGATAACTGATAACTGATAACTGACAACTGATAACTGATAACTCAAAAAATGAATCTGACCGACCGCGTTCAACAACTGTTCAACGACAGCATCCAGACCAAGATGCAGGCCCAGGCTGATCTGGCGGGCCCCATTGCGCGGGCCGCCGAGCTGATGGTCAGCCGCATGCTGGACGGCAGCAAGATCATGAGTTGCGGCAATGGCGGCTCCGCCGCGGACGCCCAGCATTTCTCCTCGGAGATGCTCAACCGCTTCGAGCGGGAGCGGCCCGGGCTGCCCGCCATGGCGCTCAGCACGGACAGCTCCACCCTCACCTCCATCGCCAACGACTATGACTATGACGAGGTGTTCGCCAAACAGGTGCGCGCCCTGGGGCAGCCGGGAGACGTGCTGCTGGCCATCAGCACCAGCGGGGAATCCCCCAACGTCAACGCCGCCGTGGAGGCCGCCCATGAGCGGGAGATGTATGTGGTCGCCCTCAGCGGGAAGGATGGCGGCCGGCTGGCCAGCCTGCTGCGGGAAGAGGACAGGGAGATCCGGGCACCCTCGGAAACCACGGCCCGGATCCAGGAGGTGCACCTGCTGGCCATCCACTGCCTGTGTGATTTGATCGACCAGCAGTTGCTGGGCAGCCCATGAGACACCGGGAGAAACCGAGATGACGAGACTGATTTGCCTGCTTGTGATTGCCGCCCTGGGCCAGCAGCTCTATGGCTGCACCACCGCCGCGGTAGGGGGTGCTGCCACCGGGGTGGCCGTGATCCACGACCGGCGCACCGCCGCCACCGTGCTCGAAGACCAGGGGATCGAACTCAAGGCCATGAAGCTGTTGTACGATCACCCGGAGATCCGCAATCACAGCAACATCAGCATCACCAGCTACAACCTGAAGGTGCTGCTCACGGGGGAGGCGGACACCCGGGAGGTCAGCGACCGGTTCGCCGACCTGGTAAGCCGCATCCAGCGGGTGGAGCGGGTGCACAACGAAATCGTCATCGGACCGAGCGGCACCCTTCTGGACCAGAGCAACGACGCCTACCTCACCGCCAAGGTCAAGTACGCCCTGCTCAAGATCAAGGCCAAGGGGTTCGACCCGACCCGGGTCAAGGTGGTCACGTCCCAGGGCACGGTCTTTCTCATGGGCCTGATCAGCCGCCGGGAGGCGGACATGGTGGTGGAGAAGGTCCGCTTCGTCAGCGGTGTGAAGCGGGTGGTCAAGGTCTTTGAGTACATCTGACCCTGCCGCCCCATTCCCGCCATCACTGGTCGCCGAGCTGACCGGCATCACCGGCCCCGGCGGCCTGCTGACCGATCCCGCCGACTGCTGGCCCTACGGCTACGACAACAGCCGCCGCCAGGCCCTGCCCCAGGCGGTGGCCTTCGCCACCCGCCACCAGCAGGTGCGCGATCTGGTGCGCCTGTGCAATCGTGAACGCATCCCCCTGATCGCCCGCGGCCGGGGCACCGGCACCACCGGCGCCACCGTGCCGGACCGGGGCGGCATCGTGCTCTCGCTGGAGCGCATGGCCCGCATCCTGGAGATCGACCCCGCCAACCGCATCGCCCGGGTGGAGCCCGGTGTGACCAACGGGGAGCTGCAACAGGCCCTGGCGGAACGGGGCTTCTTCTGGCCCCCCGACCCCTCCAGCGCCGCCGTGTGCACCATCGGCGGCAACCTGGCCTATAACTCCGCGGGGCCGAGGGCGGTCAAATACGGCACGGCCCGTGAAAACACCCTGGGCCTGCGGGCGGTCACCGGCCTGGGCGAAGAGATCCGCACCGGGGTCCAGACCACCAAGGGCGTGGTGGGCTATGACTTCACCCGCCTGCTGATCGGCTCCGAGGGGACCCTGGCCGTCATCACCGAGGCCACCCTGAAACTCAGCCCCCTGCCGGAGGCCAGGCGCACCCTGCGCGCCAGCTACCGCGACATCCATGCGGCCGCCGCCGCCGTCTCCGCCATCATGGCCCAGCCGGTCACCCCCTGCGCCCTGGAGTTCATGGACGCCGCCTCCATCGATATGGTGCGGGGCTTCTCCGGTCTGCAACTGGATGAGGCGGTGGGCGCGCTGCTGATGATCGAAGTGGACGGCCCGGCCCACGGCCTGGATGAAGCCGCGGCGGCGCTGGAGCGGGCGGCCCGCGTCGACGGCCTGACCGGCATCCAGGCGGCGGCCACGGAAGCGGAGGTCGCCGCCCTGTGGAAGACCCGCCAGGCCCTCTCCCCGGCCCTGCGCAACGCAGCGCCGAAAAAGATCAACGAGGATGTGGTGGTGCCCGTCTCCCGCATCCCCGACCTGATCGGCGGCCTGGCCCGGCTGTCGTCCGCAAGCGGTATCCCCATCGTCAACTTCGGCCATGCGGGCAACGGCAACATCCATGTCAACCTGCTGATAAACCCGGATGATCCGGAGGCGTCGGCGCGGGCGGGGGAGTGCCTCGGCCATGTCTTCGACCTGGTGCTGGAGCTGGGCGGCACCCTGTCCGGCGAGCATGGCGTGGGCCTGGAGAAAAAGGCGTTCGTGGAGCGGGAGATCGACCCGGTCACCCTGCGGCTGATGCACGATATCAGGCGCCAGTTCGATCCCAACGGCATCCTCAACCCGGGCAAGGGGCTGCCGGAGATATAGGCGCTCTCAACCTGGGGCGGCCGTGGAGGCGGCCACCCGCTCCCGCAGGCGCTGGAGCACCCTGAAGGGCCATGCGCGCTGAACGATATTGACCACCCACAAAGGAATCCAGCCCTTGGGGTCGGCCTGGAACAGCAACTCGACCCGGGTCTTGTCCGGTCCCAGCCGGGTCAGCCTGAAGGTGCTTTCCAGCAGAACCCCGCGGACGATGCCGTCCCGCTCGGGCATCAGCGGGCTGGTCTCCGATTTCATCCTGAAAACGATGCGGCCCTGCTGCTCCCCGGGATGGGCCGTGACGCGGAAAACAAAGTCCCGGTCCGAGGCCGGCCAGGGGGCGTCGAACAGGTTGTACTCCAGCCGCTCCCTGTCATCGACGGCCTCGAGCCGCCTGGATTCCAACAGGTAGGGTATCCACTCGGTATGCCCGCCGTTGTCGTCCAGCACCTCCACGATGGCCTCGGGGGATGCCTCGATGATGACCAGGCCCTTCGCCAGCACAATGGGGGAATCCGGGCTCTGTTTGGTGAAGATGCCTATGCCGTCCCGGTTTTTCACCTCCGTCCAGCCATCGTCCGCATTCGCGGAAGAGCAGTAACCCGGATGCCGGACGGCCGTCAGCACGATGAAGAGCGCCGGCGCCAAGTAGAAGCGTTTCATGGGAAAGGCATACTATCGAACTTTGCCCGGATCCGACATCCTGGGCCTTTCAAAGGGCGGCTGTGGACGGAAGGGGGGTTACCGGCCGGTTTGGAGCGGGCCGTTCCCGCCGGGGGAAATGGCCGTTTCCTTTTTCAGGATGGCGATCAGCTCTTGCCGCACCCGCCGGTTCCGGACGCCCTTGAACATCATCTGGTTTCCCGGGACAAGGGCCTGGGGGTTGGCCAGCCAGCCGTCCATGGTCTTCGTACTCCATACGATGCCCGATGATTTCAACGCATCGGAGTAGCGGTCGAATCCCTTTGCCGTTCCCGCCTTGCGGCCCCAGATGCCGGCAAGGCTCGGGCCTATGAGATGCCGCCCCGGCGCCATGGCATGGCAGGAGATGCACTCCCGGTACAGTTGTTCGCTGCTTCTGGCGTTTGCGCCGGCGCCATCCTGTCCGCACCCGTGGGCCAGAAACACCAGGGCGATGAACAGGCTTCTCAATGCGTGACGGCGTGCTGGGATCCGCCCTTTGCCGTCAGCTGACCGGTAACTATCAACCGTCAACCGCATTCCTCCTGTAAATCCTGTCCAGAAACCGGATCACCTCTTCCTGGGTGTCGCCCGTGTTTTCATACAGAATGCCGTGCCGGTCGCTGGGGATTATCAGCATATCCTTGTCTTCGGACCCCAGCTTGTTGTAGATGATCTTGATGCTCCGGGGGTTGATGACGGCATCTTTGTCTCCCTGGATCAGCATGACGGGGCAATGCACGTTCTTCAGGCTGGATTCAACCTCGTTGACCATCTGGCGCAGCTCGAACAGCCCGCGCACGGGCATGGAATAATAGTTGATGTGCGGGTGCTCCGAATCGTTGGTGCTGAACGGCATCACCCCCTTGTAGGGCGTCACCCCGCGGACCAGCCGGTTGGCGCCGTGCACCATGGGCACGAAGGCCATGTTGCGGTTGCGGAACTTGATGGGCACGGATACGGCCGCCAGGCCGGCAAGGCCGTCCGGCTGGTCCGCGGCCAGCCGCAGGGCCAGGGCCCCGCCGGAGGAGAAACCCACCATGCAGACCCGTTCCGCCAGGCCCTCCATGATCTGGTAGGCGCGCCGGACCGAGGCCAGCCAATCCCGCCAGCTGCGCTGGCGCAGATCCCAGGGGGAGGTGCCGTGCCCTTTCAGCCGCGGGCCGATGACCGGATAACCCAGGGCGGCCAGCCTCCGGCCGAACCCCAGCATCTCGGCCGGCGAGGCGAGAAAGCCGTGGGCCAGCACGATACCCATATCCTTGGGGTTGTCCGGCAGCAGCAGAAAGGGTTCCCCGCTCTCCACCGCCGTCTCCTTGCTGTTTATCTCCTCGAACCGCGGCTTGGTGAAATAGGCCTTGTCCCAGCGGAAGGAGACCCGTTCGTCATCGAAATAGAGCCTGGCCAGCTGGCCGCCGTCCAGCCTGGCGGCATCCCCGATGGCCTTGTCGATAACGCCGGCGATGCAGCTTATGGGGGCCACCTCGTTGGCGTAGACCATCACCAGGTTCTCCGTCCGGATATCGTCAAAGCCGTGTTCCTCCCGCAACTTGGGCAAAAACTGGTACTGGAGGTTCTCCTGCTCCACCAGCCCCAGGGAGGCCGCCGTATGGAAAAACTGGTCAAGCCCCGGGCACTTGCCCTCCACCAGGCGGCCATAGGCCTCCGGATTCCTCAGGCTGCGGTGCAGCATGACGGAGGACTCCCGCTGGGCGTATTTGACCGCCAGATAGAGCATGCGGTGAAAGGTATCACAGTCGATACTCGTGCGGCCCCTGTCCAGCAGCTCGTAGATCAGCCTTGACGCCAGGTGGCTCAGATTGACCGTGATCTGCAGGTACATGTCGTGCATGTAGCGGTCCCGCAGGTCCAGCGCCTTGAAGCGTATGCGGCGCCCGCGCAGGCGGGCGGTCCAGCGCCAGTCGGCGGCGGGGGGATTGAGCACATCATCGGCGCAACCGATGCGGCGGGCCGCCTGGGCGATCAGCCGGCGGTCCATCCAGTTCCAGAACTCGTCGGTGTAGATCAGATCGCCCAGGCGGATATCCATATCGGTGTTCTTGAACAGGATGTTGCCCTCGATCAGCAACTCCTCGGAAAGGCGGCGGCTGATGCCCTTGTTGAACAGCTCCACCCCGCGGCGCAACAGATTGTCCCCCACGCGCATGGGATAAAAGGTAATGTTGGCCGGCACGATGGTGCTGGGGCGCGAGGCGGCCGCCAGCAGGGTGTCCACGTCATCCAGTTTCAGGTCGGCGGCCCATTTTTCCAGGCGTTTGTCGTCGCCCCTGGCGCGGGCCTGGAGGATGGCCTTCTTGTAGATGTCCAGGGTCAGCGACAGCACGGCGGCGCCGGTGTGATGCTTGCGCCGCTCCCTGGCGATGCGGGAATAGACGCTGTAGCGCCCCTTGGCGTCCACCACCCGGCGGTCCTTGACCATGCCGCCTTCGGGAAAAATGATGACCTTGCGCCCCCGCAGTATCTCCTCCACCAGATAGGGGATCAGCCGCCGGTAGTCATGGGGGACCGCCCCCACGCTCAGCAGGTAATTGGAAAAGAAATCATCCCCGGTGAAGAACTCGCTCGACGCCACCGAGCGGCAATAGGCGCCGGTCTCCTTGTAGATCAGAGACTGTGGGATAAAGGTCTCGAACCGGGCGAAATGGTTGAACAGGAAGATCTCACCGTTCGCCAGTTGGCCCTCGTCATGATGCATGCGGATATTGATGCTGAGCATCTTCTCCAATATGGAGAAGATGCGGACCGACCAGCCGTAGGCCGAGTCGCTGATCTCTACTTCCGGTTCATAGTCCATACAAAGCCTTTGCCTGTCGCCACGCCGGGAATTTTAAGCCTATTTCCGATTCGACCGGAAGAAGCCCCCGAAAAACAGGATTCTTATTACCTTTGGCGGCAGCAACGGCCCTGGGTTAAACTCCCGCGCCATGTTGAAGCTCAGCAATCTCTCCCTGCGGCGCGGCGCGAAGCTTCTGTTCCGGGATGCCGACCTCTGCATCCATCCCGGCCAAAGGGTGGGCCTCACCGGGGCCAACGGCGCGGGCAAATCCAGCCTGTTCGCCCTGATCCGGGGCGAACTGCATGCGGATGCCGGCGACTTCCACCTGCCGCCGAAATGGGTCATCGCCCATGTCGCCCAGGAGACCCCCGCCACGGACCGGCCCGCCATCGAATATGTGATGGACGGGGACCGGGAGCTGCGGGAGATCCAGCGCAAACTCGCCGCTGCCGGCCAAGACCCGCAGGGCCGCCATGTGGCGGAGCTGCACGCCAGGCTGGAGGCTATCGGCGGCTACAACGCCCGCAGCCGCGCGGCCCGCCTGCTGCGCGGACTGGGCTTTCAGCCGGGCCAGGAGGAGATGCCGGTGCGGACCTTCTCCGGCGGCTGGCGCATGCGCCTGAACCTGGGGCAGGCGCTGATGTGCCGCTCCGACCTGCTGCTGCTGGACGAGCCCACCAACCACCTGGACCTGGATACGGTGATCTGGCTGGAGGCGTGGCTGCGCAACTACCCCGGCGCCCTGCTCCTGATCTCCCACGACCGGGACTTTCTCGACGCGGTGACCACCCACATCGCCCATATCGAGCAGCAGGGCATCCGGCTCTATCCCGGCAACTATTCGGCTTTCGAGGTCATCCGCGCCCAGCGGCTGGCCAACCAGCAGGCGGTTTATGAAAAACAGCAGCGCGACATCGCCCACCTGCACCGCTATATCGACCGCTTCCGGGCCAAGGCCACCAAGGCCCGGCAGGCCCAGAGCCGCATCAAGGCCCTGGAGCGCATGGAGAAGATCGCTCCCGCCCATGCCGATTCGCCCTTTCACTTTGATTTCCCGCCGCCGGAGAAGAGCCCCAACCCCCTGCTGCGCCTGGAGAAAATACGGGCCGGGTACGGCCGGGCCAGCATCCTGAATGGCGTCGACCTCGACCTGGGCCCGGGCGATCGCATCGGCCTGCTGGGCCCCAACGGCGCCGGCAAGTCCACCCTGATCAAGCTGTTGTCGGGGGAGCTGCCCCCCCAGGCAGGCCGCTACAGCCCGGCGGCGGATCTCCGCATCGGCTACTTCGCCCAGCACCAGCTGGAGCAGCTTTGCCCGGACAAAAGCCCGCTGGATCACCTGCAGCGGCTGGACCCGGGGGCCAGTGAGCAATCCCTGCGGGATTTTATCGGCGGCTTCGGCTTCCACGGCGACCGTGCCCTGGAGCCCACAGCACCGCTGTCCGGGGGAGAAAAGGCCAGGCTGGTGCTGGCGCTGCTGGTGTTCCGGCGCCCCAACCTGCTGCTGCTGGACGAGCCCACCAACCACCTGGATCTGGAAATGCGCCACGCCCTGGCGGTGGCCCTGCAAGGGTTCGAGGGCGCGCTGCTCATCGTCTCCCATGACCGCCACCTGCTGCGCGCCACCGCAGACCGGCTGCTGCTGGTGGCGGACGGCCGGGTGGAGGAGTTCCCCGGCGCCCTGGACGACTACCCCCGCTGGCTGGCGGAAAACCGCGCCGCCGGCGGGTCGAAGACGGCCGCCGCGGCCGGAGACAACAGCGCCGCCGCCCGCCGGGACCGCAAGCAGCGGGAGGCCGAGCAGCGGCGGCGCATTCAACCCCTGCGCAACAGACTCCGGGAGCTGGAGCAGGAGCTGGAGCGCCTCGGCGAACAGCAGGCGGCGCTGGAGCAGCGCCTCGCCGCGCCGGACATCTACGCACAGACCCGCAAGGAGGACCTCAGGCGGCTGCTGCAAGAAAAGGCCGAGGCCGACCGCCGCCTGGCCCGGGCCGAGGAGGCCTGGCTGGCGGCCGGCGAAGCGCTGGAGGCCGCCGGGGAGGCATCCTGATTGGCCTCATGAAAAGGATGAACAACAGCGGGCGGCTCTTTTGTCTTTCCCGCAGCAGCGCCGGTAATCACCGCCTGAAGACCCGCCTCCCCCGGCAAGGGCAATCCGTTTTCCTGGAACACGCTTAAATTAAAACCGGTTCCTGCCGCTCAATAGGGAGTTACCGAATCAAGCCGCGAGGACCCTTAACGATGGACATAGTCCCCTACCTGAGATTAATGGTGCAGAAGAATGCCTCGGACCTCTTTTTCAGCACCGGGGCGCCGCCCAACCTGAAGGCCGAAGGCCACACCATGCCCATAGGCGACACCCGCATGGCGGCGGGCCAGGTGCGCAAGCTGGCTTACAGCATCATGACCGACGACCAGATCAAGGAGTTCGAATCCACCATGGAGGGGAACCTGGCCATATCCATCCAGGGGCTGGGGCGCTTCCGGGTCAACGTCTTCCGCCAGCGGGGCGATGCGGCCATGGTCATCCGCTACATCAAGGGCGACATCCCCAGCCCGGAAGACCTCAACCTGCCGCCCATCCTCAAGGACCTGATCATGGAGCCCCGGGGCCTGATCCTGGTGGTGGGCTCCACGGGCTCGGGCAAGTCCACCTCCCTGGCCTCCATGATCGACTACCGCAACCAGAACGCCACCGGCCACATCCTCACCATCGAGGATCCGGTGGAGTTCCTGCACACCCACAAGAAATCCGTCGTCGACCAGCGTGAGGTGGGGCTGGACACCGCCTCCTACGAGGTCGCCCTCAAAAACGCCATGCGCGAGGCCCCGGACGTGATCCTGATCGGCGAGATCCGGGACCGGGCCACCATGCAGCACGCCATCGCCTACGCCGAAACCGGGCACCTGTGCATCTCCACCCTGCACGCCAACAACGCCAACCAGGCCCTGGACCGCATCGTCAACTTCTTCCCCGACTCGGCCCACCAGCAGCTGTTCATGGATCTCTCCCTCAACCTGAAAGCCGTGATCTCCCAGCGCCTGGTCAAGGGCATCGACGGCAAGCGGGTGCCGGCGGTGGAAATCATGTTGTTGACCACCTATGTGTCCGAGCTGATCCAAAAGGGCGAGGTCCACGCCATCAAGGAGGCCATGGAGCAAGGGGGGCAGCGGGGCATGCAGACCTTCGACGGGGCCCTCTACAACCTCTACAAAGAAGGCAAGATCGAGCTGGAAGAGGCCCTGCGCAACGCCGACTCACGCAATAACCTGTCACTCAAGATCAGGCTTTCGGAAAGCGGTGACGTGGATGCGCCGGGCGGGCTGGCCATTACCGAAGAGGAGAGATTCAACTAGTACTCTGTCAACCTGATAATTTAGGATACAAAAACATTTAACCGCAGAGGACGCAGAGGTGCGCAGAGAAATGAAATGCTAGCCAGCTTATTGATAACAAATAAAAACCTCTGCGAATCTCTGCGTCCTCTGCGGTTAATATTTATCTTTTACCAACCCTGATTTATAAAATTGATTAGGCATTCGGTATAAAATGCCTAGTTTTACCTTTGGAACCAGCCTGTTCTCAGCCCATGCAAGACAAAGCCAAATCCAGTCCCCCGCCGGCCTCCAGCGCTGAGGGGGAGGGCAGAATCGCCAACCTTCCTCCCTTGGGCATGGATCCCAAAAGCCTGGCGGACGATTTCAACCATTATTATTGCCACATCCTGGGGCGGGACAGGTACAAGGGCGCCACCAATTCCACCTTCAAGGCGCTGGCTATCACCCTGCGCGCCCGTCTGATGGAGCGCTGGAAAAACACCCGCTACGCCTATGAGGAGAGTGACTGCCGGCGCACCTACTATCTCTCCCTGGAATTCCTGATGGGCCGCGCCCTGGGCAACACCATGCTGAACCTGGATGCCACCGATGCCGTCAGGGAGGCCCTCTACGGCCTGGGCCTGGACCTGGAGGAGATCGCGGAGCGGGAGCCGGATGCGGGTCTGGGCAACGGCGGCCTGGGCCGCCTGGCGGCCTGTTTTCTGGACAGTTGCGCCACCCTGCAGCTGCCGGTCAAGGGCTATGGCCTGCGCTACGAATACGGCATGTTCCGCCAAGAGATCATTGACGGCTACCAGGTGGAGGAGCCGGACCACTGGTTGCGTGGCGGCAACCCCTGGGAGATGGAGCGCCCGGAATACACCCGGCTGGTGCAGTTCGGCGGCCGCACCGAAACCTACACCGACGACCAGGGCCGCAAACGGGTCCGCTGGGTCGACACCCACGATGTGCTGGCCATACCCTACGACACCCCCATCCCCGGCTACCGCAACGGCACCGTCAACACCCTGCGCCTGTGGAAGTCCACCGCCACCGATGTCTTCGACCTGGATGAATTCAACGCCGGCAGCTACCCGGAGTCCGTGGCGGCCAAGAACGCCGCCGAGCACATCACCATGGTGCTCTATCCCAACGACGCCAGCGAAAACGGCAAGATCCTGCGGCTGCGCCAGCAATATTTCCTTGCCTCCGCCAGCCTCAAGGACGCCATCGCCGAATGGAAGCGGCTGCATGACGGTGACCTGAGCACCTTCGCCGCCAAGAACTGTTTCCAGCTCAATGACACCCACCCCAGTTGCGCCGTGCCCGAGCTGATGCGGCTGCTGGTGGACGAGGAAGGGCTGGAGTGGGAACAGGCCTGGCGCATCACCACGGCGACCATGGCCTACACCAACCATACCCTGCTGCCCGAGGCGCTGGAGCGATGGCCGGTGCGCATGTTCCGCGAGCTGCTGCCCCGGCTGCTGGAGATCATCTACGACATCAACGTGCAGTTTCTCTCCGAGGTGGCCATGCGCTGGCCGGGGGACACCGGACGGCAACAGCGGATGTCCATCATCGAAGAGGGCCCCGACCCCCAGATCCGCATGGCCTATCTCGCCATCGCCGGCAGCTTCTCCGTCAACGGCGTGGCGGAGCTGCACTCCCGGCTGCTCAAGGAGGGACTGTTCAGGGATTTCTACGAGCTCTGGCCGGAAAAATTCAACAACAAGACCAACGGCGTCACCCAGCGCCGCTGGCTGGCGGCCTGCAACCCGGGCCTGCGCCGGCTGATCGATGACACCATCCACAATGGCTGGATCGCCGATCTGCAACAGTTGCGCAAGCTGGCCCCCTATGCCGAAGACCCGGAATTCCGCCGGCGCTGGCACGCGGTCAAGCAGAAGAACAAGGCCCGGCTGGCGGCCCTGGTGGAACGCGACACCGGCGTCCGTTTCGACCCGGAGGCCCTGTTCGACGTCCAGGTCAAGCGCATGCACGAATACAAGCGCCAGCTGCTGAACATCCTGCACGTCATTCACCTGTACATCCGCATCAAGGCGGGCGATACGGAAAACTGGACCAACCGCTGCGTGCTCATCGGCGGCAAGGCGGCGCCCGGCTATGCCCAGGCCAAGCTGATCATCAAGCTCATCAACAACGTGGCCAGGCGCATCAATGCCGATCCGGCGACCGAGGGCCTGCTCAGAGCGGCCTTTCTGCCCAACTACCGGGTCTCCGCCATGGAGGTCATCTGTCCCGGTACCGACCTGTCGGAGCAGATCTCCACCGCCGGCAAGGAGGCCTCCGGCACCGGCAATATGAAATTCATGATGAACGGCGCGCTCACCATCGGCACCCTGGACGGCGCCAATATCGAAATACGCGAAGAGGTGGGGGACGACCATTTCTTCCTGTTCGGCCTGACCGAGCATGAAGTGCACGAGCAGCGGAAAAACTACGATCCGAACGCCATCATTGCGGGAGACGAAAACCTGTCACGGGTCATGAACCTGCTGGAAAGCGGCCACTTCAACCAGTTCGAGGCCGGCCTGTTCAATCCCATCGTGCACTCCATCCGCAGCCCTCAGGACCCCTGGATGGTGGCGGCGGATTTCCCCAGCTACGTCCGGGCCCAGGAGCAGGCCGCCGCCCACTACCGGGACCGGGACCGCTGGATCACCAGCAGCATCCTGAACACGGCCGCCAGCGGCCGCTTCTCCACCGACCGCACCATCAAAGAGTACAACGAAGAGATCTGGAAGCTGACGCCGGTGCCGGCGCTGCCGGTGAAATAGCTAGTACTCCGTCAAGGTAATAACTTAGGCTGCAGCCAGCCGGAAAGCGGTCATCTGCGTTGTTGCGCTCCCTTGAATTAGCGCTGCTAGTCCTGCGGTCGCGCGCCTAGCAGCTAACCGCTTTCCGGCTGGCTGCAGCCTAAGTTATTACCTTGACGGAGTACTAGCGCCACCAGGGATGGGGATAGGGGTAGGGATAATAGGCCCCGCCGTAGTAGGGGTACCAGGGGTCGTAAAAGGGATCATACCAGGGGGGGTACCAGGGATCGCGCCAGCGATCGGAGACCTGCCGCAGCGGCCATAGGTAATAGTCCTCCACCCTCACCAGGGGAAAGAGGTAGGGAAACTCCCCCACGCGGCGCATGACGGTGTCTTCCAGCCGCCCCGACACCGTCAGTTCCCGCTTCGGCGCATAGATGGCGGGATCCAGAAAACCGGGGATCCGGGCCAGAAAGCGCCCCTCTCCGCCGCCCTCCGGCCTGGGCCGGCCCTCGCTGTCCAGCGGATGCCCCAGTATCTCGAACCAGGTCTCCCGCTCCTTGTTCTGGACCGAAACGATCTCCCCGCCCCAGCGCACCGCTGCCCCCAGATGCCGCTTGGGAGCGGCCTGGACCTCCGTCACCCTGAGGTCGTATGCCGGGCTGAGGCGAATCCTGTCCGGGACATTGCTGGCGCAGCCGCCAAGCAGCAAAAGCGCCAGCGCCCCGGCCGCCGGGCGCCATCGTTTTATGAAGAGGGCCATACCCTGAGTATAGTGCCTCCTGCCCCCGGGACGGGTCCGCCGGTTCTGCTACAATGGCGTTGTTCGCTTCCAAGCAACCGTTGACGCCATGACCATGCCCCAGCACAACCGCATTCCCTGTTGGATCTACCGCAGCAGCCGCAAGCAGGAGATGTTTCTCTACCTGGCCGGTGAAGAGGGCTTCGACCGGGTTCCCCGGGCCCTGCTGGAGCGCTTCGGCAACGCCAGCCTGGTGATGAAGCTGGAGTTGCATCCGGAACGCACCCTGGCCCGGGAGGATGTAACCAGGGTCATGGCCAACCTGAGCAGCCAGGGCTTCCACTTGCAGATGCCGCCGGACATCAAGCCCCATCTGTATGAGGGGGAGTAACGGGCTTTGAGGAAGCCTCCGGCCCCCGGACACCGCCAGTTGCCAGAAACCGAAAATGCGCGAAATCATCCTGCTCAACGCCACCGGTGAGGACCACCCGGGCCTCACCGCCGCCCTGACCGATGTGCTGACCCGTCACGGGGTCAATGTCCTGGATATCGGCCAGGCCGTCATTCACGACCACTTCTCCCTGGGCATGCTGCTGGAGGTGCCGCCCGAGGCCCGCTCCGGCCCGCTGCTCAAGGATCTGCTGTTCGAGGGCCACCGCCTCGGCATCGCCGTCAACTTCACCCCCATCGAGGAGGAAGACTACGAGCACTGGGTCGGCCTGCAGGGCAAGACCCGCTACATCGTGACGCTGCTGGGGCGCAAGCTGAGCGCCCACAACATCTCCCGGGTGGCCCGCGCGGTCGCCGCCCACGGCCTCAACATCGACGGCATCACCCGCCTTTCCGGCCGTTTTTCCCTGCGGGACGACAATCCCCACCGCCGCGCCTGCGTGGAGTTCTCCCTGCGCGGTGAACCGGCGGACAGCGCCGAACTGCGCGAGGCCTTCCTGCAGATCACCCGGGACGAGGAGGTGGACATCGCCTTCCAGGAAGACAACCTCTACCGCCGCAACCGGCGCCTCATCGTCTTCGACATGGACTCCACCCTCATCCAGGTGGAGGTCATCGACGAGCTGGCCCATGCGGCCGGCATCGGCGAACAGGTCGCTGCCATCACCGAATCCGCCATGCGCGGGGAGATCGGCTTCAAGGAAAGCTTCCGGCGCCGTCTCGGGCTGCTGCGCGGGCTGGACGAATCCGTGCTCCGGGGCATTGCCGAGACCCTGCCCGTCACCGAGGGGGCGGACCGGCTGATCTCGAACCTCAAGCGCCTGGGCTACCGGGTGGGCATTCTCTCCGGCGGCTTCACCTACTTCGCCCGGCATCTGCAGCAACGGCTGGGCATCGACTTCATCGGCGCCAACGAGCTGGACATCCGGGACGGCAAGCTCACCGGCGAAGTCAAGGGGGAGATCGTGGACGGCGCCAGGAAGGCGGAGCTGCTGCGGCGGATGGCCGCTGAAATGGGTATCAGCCTGGAGCAGACCATCGCCGTGGGCGACGGTGCCAACGACCTGCCCATGCTGCGGCTGGCCGGCCTCGGCGTCGCCTTCCACGCCAAGCCCATCGTGCGGGAAAACACCCGTCACGCCATCTCCACCCTGGGGCTGGACGGTATCCTCTACCTGCTCGGGGTGCGCGACCGGGAAGTGACCTGATCCGGGGGCCGCGCCCCACTGAATGGGGTGTCCGCCTGGGAGCGGCGCTTCTGTCCTCGTGGCCGAGGCCCGCTCATGATTTCCGCACAGGCGCCGATACAGGGAATATACAGAAAGGACTGAACGGATTTACCGTGATGATCAAGAAAATCCCCACTTCCAGGCTCAGGGTCGGGATGTACATCTATGATCTCAACTGTGATTGGGCGAGCCACCCCTTCGCGCTGAACGATTTCCAGATAACGTCCCAGGGCCAGATCCGCGAAATCATGAAAATCGGGATCGAGGCGGTTTATATCGATACCGACAGGGGGCTCGATGTCGAGGATACGGCCGCCGGCTCACCCCCCGACGACGCCGGGGAGAGGCCGCCGGAATACGAGACGAAGCCCCTCATCGAGGAGCTGGCCGCCGCCGCCAATGTCCGCAAAAAGGCCATAGGGATGATGTCGCGCATCATGGAGGACGTCCGTGCGGGAAAGCCCGTCGAGATGGAGCAGATCACCCCCGCCGTGGAGAATATGGCGCGCTCGATATTGCGCAACACCGACGCGTCGGTGGGCCTTACCAGGATAAAGCGGGTGGACAAATACACGGCCGAGCACTGTGTCAATGTGTCCATCCTGATGATGGCCTTTCACAAAAGCCTCAGCCTCGACGATGACGAGCTTGTGCAAACCGGCATAAGCGGCCTGCTGCAGGATATCGGCAAGGCCAGGATCCCGGAATACATCCTCAACAAGCCCGGCGGGCTGACGCCAAAAGAGACCGCCGCCGTGCGCCGGCATGTAAAGTACGGCCTGGAAATATTGAAAAAAACACCCGGCATTTCCGCTGTTTCACTCAGGACCGTCGCCGAGCATCATGAACGCTTCGACGGTTCCGGCTATCCCGCAAAGATGCGTGGCGATCTCATTTCGCTTTATGGCCAGATGGCCGCAATCAGCGATGTGTATGACGCCTTGACCGCGGACCGCGCCTATAAAAAGGGAATACCGCCTCATGCGGCCATGATCGAACTCTTGCAGACCGGGCAACACAATTCGGCCCTGGTGCAAAAATTCATACACTGCATCGGGATCTACCCGGTCGGCTCCCTGGTTGCATTATCCAACGGATGCTTCGCCGTGGTCATCGAATCCAATAGTGACAACCTGCTTCACCCCAGGGTCAAGATCATCTTCGATTCCATCAAGCGACAATATCTGCCGCCGGAGGTGGTGGATCTTTCATCGCCGGACAAAAAAGAAGACCTCACCATCATCAGCGCCATCGATGCCAAAAAATGGCATATCAGGCCCGAAGAGTTCCTGGAGCACGCAAGGTATTTTCCTTAGCCCGCATTCAAAAATGCGGTGGTGGCGTCTCCTCCGCCTCGCTGGCAATATTCGACGGCGTCAAGGCCCGCAACTGCCGCCGCAGCTCCTCGAGTTCGTGCCGTAACTCGTCCAGCTCCCGGGCCTGGCGCGCCACCGTGCGGTTCAATTCCTCGATGCCGTCCTCCTGGAAGGCCAGCCTGGTCTGCAAATCGGTCAATTGTTTGTTCATGTTTTTTAGTTGTCAGTTGTCAGTTGTCAGTTGTCAGTTATCGGTTGTTGGTGGTGGCAAGCTTATCCTGGCCGGTGCTCCCTGGCGAGATAGGCGTGAGACTGCATCTCCTTCAGGCGGCTGGCGGTGCGGCGGTATTCGAAGGCCAGGCGCTCGCCCCGGTAGAGCGCTTCCGGCGCCGCCGCGGCACTGATGATGAGCTTTACGTTGCGGTCGTAGAACTCATCCACCAGGTGCATGAAGCGCCGCAGCCGGTCGGCCTGGTCATCGTCCATCACCGGCACGTCGGAGAGCAGCACGGTATGAAAACAGCGGGCAATCTCGATGTAGTCCGCCGGACTGCGCGGCCCCCCGCACAGGACCTCGAACCCGAACCAGGCCACATCGTCCGCCAGGGATATAACAGGGATCTCGCGGCCCTCGACACAAAGCCGCCCGTTCTCCAGGGCCTTGCCCGGCGCCAGGCGTGAGAACTCGGCCTGCATCAGCCCCTGGGCCCGCCCGCCCGGCGGCGTGTGATACACCTTGGCCAGCTCCAGGTATTTGAGGCGGTAATCCGTACTCCCCCCCAGGTTGACCACCTGTGTATGCTGTTTCAGCAGGGCGATGGCCGGAAGAAAATGCACCCGCTGCAGGCCATCCTGATAGAGGTAGTCCGGGGGGATATTGGAGGTTGCCACCAGGGTCACACCCTGGGCGAACAGGGCCTTCAAAAGCTGGCCCAGCAGCATGGCGTCACCGATGTCCGAGACATGGAATTCGTCCAGGCAGAGCACCCGTGCCTGGCGGGCGAAATCCGCCGCCACGATATCCAAGGGATCCCGCCGGCCCTTCAGCCGGGCCAGCTCATGATGAATCCGGCGCATGAAACGGTGAAAATGCAGGCGCTGCTTCTGCTCGAACGCCAGGCTGTCGAAAAAGAGATCCATCAGCCAGGTCTTGCCCCGGCCCACTCCGCCCCAGATATACAGGCCCCGCGGCGGGGGTGGTGGCTTGCTGCGTGAAAACAGGCGCCTGGCCAGGCCGACGGAATCGGGGGGGCTGTCCGTCGACAGCCGTTCATAGAGATCCTGCAACAGTCCGACGACGGCGGCCTGCTCGCTGTCCGCCACCAAGTCGCCATGCCGGAGTTGATTCGAGTAATGTTCCTGGGGGGAGCCTCCGCCAAGGACAGCCGCCGGGGCGTGCATGGCTGCAAGGGCGGCTAGGCCGCCTCCTGGGGTTCGTCCATGGACCGGATCAGTTCGAGCACCTGCGCGGCATGGCCCACGGGTTTTACATCGTGCAGGACATGCCGGATCACGCCTTCCCTGTCGATGATAAAGGTGCAGGGCAGGACATTCGTCCGTTCGCCGCCGGCCGTTGCCTCTCGCCAGACGCCAAAGGCCTTGCAGAGTTCGCCGCTCTCATCCGATAAAAGCCCGACGGCGAGATCATATCTGTCGCGGAAGGCGGCGTGGCAGCCGCAGTCCTCCATGTTGATACCGATCACCGCCGTCTTCTCCGCCTGGAATTCCTGGATCATTTCCGTGAACTCGATGGCGACAATGGAGCAACTGCTGGCCCCGGTCCTGGGATAGAAAAACAGCACCAGGTTCTTTTCACCCCTGAAGTCGGCTGATTTCACCTGCCTCATGTCTACGTCCGGCAGGCTGAAATCGGGCGCCTTTTGTCCCTCTTTGAGCATGGGCGGGCCTCCGCTAAGGTTTTTGTCGTTGCCGAAAAACGGCCTTAAAAACAATAGCGTCCGGCCGGGACGATCTCTTTAGAAGGGGGGATGGGCCGGAGGGCGCCGGCAGGCGGGGCTCCCGCGGCCGTTTTGCCGGCGGTCAGGGGGTGTAACCCAGGACGGGGGCGAGCCAGTATTCCACCTCGGCCACGGTCATGCCCTTGCGCCGGGCGTAGTCCTCCACCTGGTCCCGGCCGATCCTGCCGGTGCCGAAGTAGCGGGAGCGGGGGTGGGCGAAATAGAGGCCGCTGACGGAGGCGCCGGGGTTCATGGCATAGGTCTCCGTGAGGGAGATGCCGGTGTTTTCTTCTGCCTGAAGCAGTTCCCAGATCAGGGCCTTTTCCGTGTGGTCCGGGGAGGCGGGATAGCCGGCGGCGGGACGGATGCCCTGGTATCTTTCCCCGATCAGCTCGTCGTTGCCCAGGGGGCTGCCTTTTTCGTAGCCCCAGAACTCCCGGCGCACCCGCTCGTGCATGCGCTCGGCCAGGGCCTCGGCCAGGCGGTCCGCCAGGGACTTGAGCATGATGGCGTGGTAGTCGTCGTGCTCGGTCTCGAACTGGGCCAGCTTTTTTTCGATATCGAGGCCGGCGGTGAGGGCGAAGGCCCCCACGTAGTCCCCGAACCCGGAGTCCGGCGGGGCGACGAAATCCGCCAGGCAGAGGTTGGGGTCCCCGGGCTTTTTGTCTATTTGCTGGCGGAGAAAATGAAAGTGCGCACGGGCCTCGGTGCGGCTTTCGTCGGCGTACAGGGCAATGTCGTCCGCACCGTCCCTGGCGGCGGGAAAGATGCCGATGACGGCGCTGGCCCGAAGCCAGCCTTCGTCGATGATGCGCTTCAGCATGGCCCGGGCGTCCCGGTGGAGACGCCGGGCCTCCTCGCCTTTTTCCGGGTCCTCCAGGATGGCGGGAAAGCGCTTTTTCAGGGACCAGGTATGGAAAAAGGGGGTCCAGTCGATATATGCCGCCACTTCCGCCAGGGGGTAGTTCTCAAACACCTTGACGCCGAGAAAGGCGGGCCTGGCCGGGGGTTCTTCCGACCAGTCGATGTGCATGGCGTTGGCGCGGGCATCCTCCAGGGGGACGAGGTGGCGCGTCCGGTCCTTGCTCTGCCGGGCCTCGCGGGCCTGGGCATAGGTGCTCTTCATCTGCCGGACATAGGCCTCGCGCTGGTCGGCCGAGAGCAGCTTGCCCGTCACCCCCACCGCCAGGGAGGCGTCCACCACATGGATGACGGGCCCGTCGTATTCGGGGTCGATCTTCACCGCCGTGTGGATCCTGGAGGTGGTGGCCCCGCCGATGAGCAGCGGCAGGTCGAATTCCTGGCGCTGCATCTCCTTGGCGATATGGGCCATTTCGTCCAGGGAGGGGGTGATGAGGCCGGACAGCCCGATGATGTCCACCTTCAGCTCCCGCGCCTTCTGCAGGATGGTCTCGGCGGGCACCATGACGCCGATGTCGATGACCTCGTAGTTGTTGCATTGCAGCACCACGGCGACGATGTTTTTGCCGATATCGTGCACGTCGCCCTTCACCGTGGCCAGCAGGATGCGGCCCGCCGACTGCTGGCCGATGCCCTGTTTCCTCTCCTCTTCCATGTGGGGCTGCAGCCAGGCCACCGCCTTTTTCATCACCCGGGCCGATTTCACCACCTGGGGCAGGAACATCTTGCCCGAGCCGAACAGCTCGCCCACCTGGTTCATGCCCGCCATCAGGGGGCCTTCGATTACGTGCAGGGGCCGGCCCAGTTCAGCCAGCGCCTCGGCGGTGTCCTCTTCGATGTATTCCACCAGGCCCTTGACGAGGGCGTGCTCCAGGCGCCTGGCCACCGGCAGGTCGCGCCAGGCCGGGTCTTCTTTGCGTTCTCCGCCGCCGCCTTCGCCGCGGTACTTGTCGGCGATCTCCAGCAGCCGTTCGGTGGCGTCGGGGCGGCGGTTGAGGATGACGTCCTCCACCCGCTCGCGCAATTGCTCCGGCAGTTCGTCATAGATGGCGAGCTGGCCTGGGTTGACGATGCCCATGTCCAGGCCGGCGTTGATGGCATGGTAGAGGAACACGGCGTGGATCGCTTCGCGCACCGGGTTGTTGCCCCGGAAGGCGAAGGAGATGTTGGAGACCCCCGCCGAGACCAGGGCGTGGGGCAGGGTCCGCTTGATCCCGGCCACCGCCTCGATGAAATCCAGGCCATAGCGGTCGTGCTCCGCCATGCCGGTGGCCACGGTGAGTACCGCCGGGTCGAAGATGATGTCCTCCGCCGGGAAGCCCACCCGGTCGGTGAGGATGCGGTAGGCGCGGGTGCAGATCTCGATCTTTCTGTCACGGCTGTCCGCCTGGCCGGCCTCGTCGAAGGCCATCACCACCACGGCGGCGCCGTAGCGGCGGACCAGCCGCGCGTGCTCGATAAATTTCTCCTCGCCCTCCTTGAGGGAGATGGAGTTCACCACCCCCTTGCCCTGGAGGGACTTGAGCCCGGCCTCCAGCACCTCCCAGCGGGAGGAGTCCACCATGATGGGGACCTTGGCGATATCCGGCTCCCCCGCCGCCAGGTTCAGAAACTGCACCATGGAGGCCCTGGCGTCCAGCATGGCGTCGTCCATGTTCACGTCGACGATCTGGGCGCCGTTCTCCACCTGCTGGCGGGCGATCTCCAGGGCAGTCTCGTAATCACCCTCCATGATCAGGCGCTTGAAGCGGGCGGAGCCGGCCACGTTGGTGCGCTCCCCGATGTTGACGAACAGGCTGTCCGCATCGATATTGCAGGGCTCCAGCCCGGCCAGGCGGCAGGCCGGCCGCGGCTCCGGCAGGGCGCGCGGCGGCAGGCCGGACACCGCCTCGGCGATGGCCCGGATATGATCCGGGGTGGTGCCGCAGCAGCCGCCGACGATGTTGAGAAAACCGCTCCCGGCCCACTCCGCGATCTGGACCGCCATGTCCGCCGGCCCCAGGTCGTAGCCCCCCAGTTCATTGGGCAGCCCGGCGTTGGGGTGGGCGGAGATCCGCGTCTCCGAGATGCGGGCCAACTCCTCCACGTGCTGGCGCAACTGATCCGGCCCCAGGGCGCAATTCAGGCCGAAGCTGATGGGCCTGGCGTGACGCAGGGAGTTATAGAAGGCCTCCACCGTCTGGCCGGAGAGGGTGCGGCCTGCCGCATCGGTAATGGTGCCGGAGATCATGATGGGCAGCCGGACCCCATCCTCGTCGAACACCTGCTGCACGGCGAAGACCGCCGCCTTGGCGTTGAGGGTGTCGAACACGGTCTCGATCAGCAGGATGTCGGCACCGCCCTGGATGAGCCCGCGGGCCGCCTCGGTGTAATCCCGCACCAGTTCGTCGAAGGTGATGGCCCGGGCGCCGGGGTCATTGACATCCACGGAGACGGAGGCGGTCTTCTGATTCGGCCCCAGCACACCGGCCACGAACCTTGGCCTTTCGGGCGTGGCGTATTCATCCGCCGCCGCCTTCGCCAACCGGGCCGCCGCCTCGTTCAGCTCAAAGGCAAAACCGGACAGCTCGTACTTGGCCAGGTCGCTGCGGGTGGCGTTGAAGCTGTTGGTCTCGACGATGTCGGCTCCCGCCTCCAGGTACTGCTCGTGGATGCCGCGGATCAGCTCCGGCCGGGTCAGCACCAGCAGGTCGTTCATCCCCTTGAGCTTCACCGGCCACTCGGCGAAGCGCTCGCCCCGGTAATCCTCTTCCTCCAGCTTGTGGCGCTGGATCATGGTGCCCATGGCCCCATCCAGGATCATGATGCGATCGCAAAGGATCGCCGCCAGTTCATCCGTGCGGTCTTGGGGGAGGGGGTTGCTCATGAGGAGGAATCCGGGATGCCGAGAAAAGGTGGCATATTATCAAGGTGCAGGGTTCAAGGGGCAAGGTTCAGGGCCTTGTCATGGTCAGGGTTGGTGAATTTCAGTTTACCGGATCGGCGATATGCCCGTCCCGGAACACCAGCACCCTGCCTTTGGGAAACCCGATCCAGGTTTCATTGGTGGTCAGCGGCTCGGTGGCGATGACCGCAACCCGGTCATCTGGCGTGGTGACCTCGCTGAAATCCAGCTCAATGTCCTTGTCCTTGAGCCGGGCCGTTGAAAAGGGATGCTGCCTGACCAGATAAGAGAGTTTTGTAGTGCAGTGGGCAAACATGCATTCGCCGTTGGAGAGCAGAAAGTTGAATGTGCCGTGCCCGGAGATTTCATCCGCCGCCTCCTGGAGCACGGCCGCTATTGCGCCGGCCGCCGGCTTGGTTTCAAAGCTCCGCCTCAGGCGCTCCAGAATCAGGCAAAAAGCCTGCTCACTGTCCGTAGCGCCCACCGGCAGATAGTCCCCGGCCAGCGTTGGGTGAAAGCCCTTCAGATCGCCGTTGTGAGCGAAGACCCAGTATTGCCCCCAAAGCTCACGGGTGAAGGGATGGGTGTTCTCAAGGTTCACCTCTCCAAGCGTGGCCTTGCGGATATGGGCGATCACATTACAGGATTTGATCGGGTAACTCTTGACCAGGGATGATATGACTGAGCTTGCGGATGGGTGGGGGTCGAGGAAGGAGCGGCAGCCTTTGCCCTCGAAAAAGGTGATGCCCCAGCCGTCCTTGTGCTCATCGGTGACGCCGCCCCGTTCACAAAAGCCTTTGAACGAGAAACAGATGTCCGTGGGCACATTACAGTTCATACCGAGCAGTTGGCACATGGGTGTTTATCCGGGCTGGAGGATCAGAAAGGTATAAGCAGCGGCAACAGCTCCCCCGCCGCTCCATGGAGGCTTATGTCGGCATGGGGCGATAAGGCCGTCTCCTCCATGTTGATCTCGATCAGGCAGGCATTGCTCTCCTTTGCCACCAGGGGCAGGCTGGCGGCGGGTTGCACCAGCGCCGAGGTGCCGATGACCATAAAGACATCAGCGGCTTCCGATGTGCTCCAGGCCGCCTGCAGCACATCCTGGGGCAGGGATTCGCCAAACCAGACGATATCGGGACGGAGGAGTCCGCCGCAGGAGCAGTGCGGCGGCAGCTCCGGCAAAGGCACCCGGGTGTTGCGGCTTCTCCTGCCGCAGCCGGTGCACAGCACCTGCCAGATATCACCGTGAAGTTTCAGTATATTTTGGGAGCCTGCACGATCGTGCAGGCCGTCCACGTTCTGGGTGATCAGGGTGAAATCAGCGGCGGAACGCTCAAGCCTGGCCAGGGCGAAATGGCCGGGATTGGGCTCCGTATCGGCCACCAGCCCCCGGCGCCAGTCATACCATTCCCAGACCAGCCCTGGATCGCGCCGGAAGGCCGAAGGGCTGGCCAACTCCTCCGGGCGGTATTTTCGCCACAGGCCGTTGGTGCCGCGAAAGGTGGGAATGCCGCTTTCCGCCGATATGCCGGCGCCGGTCAGTACGGCGATCCGCCCCGCCTCGCGCAGCGCGCGCCGGACAGAGTGAACCCGGGCCTCATCATCGATGTGCATGGATCAAATCCGTTGCCGCAGACATAAGGCCTTATTCTACCTGCAACCCGGCTGCTCGCCACAGGCCGTGGCTTGCAACATCATATGGCAGGCATCGGGGAGGGGGTTGTCGGAGATGGAGGCCCTGGCCCCCGGCATCACCCGGGCGGGTGAGCCGGAGCAGGCCTTATGGTGCTCAGGGAGGGGTCAGCTGGCCATGGCCGTCTGGGCATAATGCAGGATCTCCGCCCGAATCCTGGAACGGAAGGGCTCGGGCAGGCGGGCCCAGGTCTCCGCCACGGTGCGCGCCTCGGTATCCAGGGAGGACATGCTGTTCGGCTCTTCGCCAAACATCAGCCAGGAGGGGCTGACCTCGAGCGCCGATGCTATTTCATTGATCTTGCGGGGACGCAGGCTCCTACCGTTTTCGATTTTTTGTATCACCGCCTGGTTCGTGCCCGCATGGGCGGCCAGTTGATCCTGCGTCCAGCCTTTTTCCCTGCGCCTGCAACGCAGCCGCTCACCAAGTGAAAGTGGATAGTCAGGTGCTTTGGTCAAAATAGTCATAATTTAACTTCCCGAAAAATAATTTGG
Organism: Sedimenticola sp.; assembly: GCA_011051655.1. GTDB lineage: Bacteria > Pseudomonadota > Gammaproteobacteria > Chromatiales > Chromatiaceae > DRKS01. The sequence goes on along the minus strand of DRKS01000062.1, from coordinate 556 downwards.
TGTTAGTCAGGTGCCGTAGAAATTAACGACCGTGGCGCCGGGGGTCTTTAGGTTCCCGGTTTGGTGGAAATGAGAACTGAAAAGGGCGGAATAAAATTACCGCCAGGCGAAAATTCAGGCCTTATATGCTGGTTTTATAGCCAGTCATTTTTGCCCCGCCGCCGTAGATTGCGCCATGCCGATATGGCGTGCCATGCAGCCTGCGCAAACACGGTATCCCGGGCGCAAAAAGGCCAAGGTCAAAATAAATAATGCTGGATTATCAATAAGATATATTTGCCATGGGGGCGTCACGCAAATTTGCACCGGGCTTTTAAATACCCCCCTTGCCCGCCGGAAGCAGCACGGTTTCGCCCAAGGCGGACCATTCCGGCCGGTGGCCAAGGCCCTCAAAATACCGTTGGACCGGACAGCCGTTTTTTTCTTTGTTTTCGCCTGAAAATCCTGCTTTTTGCGGTGTGGGATTTTGTGACAGGCATCACAATTTCAGGCGTAAAAAAAATGCATCTGGTGCGGATAACAGGAACCAAATTCCTGATTGGCGGCCGTTTTTTTT
>DRKS01000061.1 GCA_011051655.1 Sedimenticola sp. | reverse complement strand
GTCCTATTTGGTTTTTGGAACAATCTGGCTTCGCATCTTGAACGATCAGCCTTGAACCATAGCTACGGCTATGCTTCGGCGGCCGATCGTCCAACCTGCTTCGCCAGCTTGCCCCAAAAATCCAAATCCTGGTGAGAAATGCGGGCTAACCGAAAAACAAAGAGAAGCCTATGAGAAAAATATTTGGAGCGGGACTGATCCTGCTGTTAATCGGCTCTCCCCTGGCGGCCGAGGAAGGCGAGGAGGCCATGGAGCCCATGATTGCGCCGGAGCCGCCGGAGATCCCGCCACCGGTCCAGAGCGGCGAGGCCCTGGAGCCGGAGGTCACCATCATCAAGAAGGAAAAAGAGGTGATCGAGGAATACCGCATCGAAGGGCGGCTCTACATGGTGAAGATCACCCCCGCGGCAGGCCCTCCCTACTATCTGCTGGATACGGACGGCGACGGGGAACTGGATACACGGGAAGACAGCCCCACCAATTCCGCCATACAGCAATGGACGATTTTCAGCTGGGACTGACCGGGTAGCCGACACCGGCCGACCGCCTTTGTACTGAATCCGATGTCCGTCTATACCCGCGTCGAGCGCGAGCAGCTCGAAGAATTCCTGACAGGCTATGATCTCGGAGAACTGGTGGAGCAGCAGGGCATCTCCGCCGGCATCGAGAATACCAACTATTTCGTCACTACCACGAAGGGCAGGTATGTCCTCACCCTGTTCGAGTCCCTGCGCGCCGAAGAGCTGCCGTTCTATCTCGACCTGATGGCCTTTCTGGCCGACCGCCAGGTGCCCAGCGCCCATCCCATGGCGGACCGGCAGGGCCGCTACCTGCGCACCCTGAATGAACGCCCGGCGGCCCTGGTGCAGCGGCTTTCCGGTGCCTGGGCCCCCGCTCCCAACGAGGCCCAGATCGCGGCCCTGGGGGCCATGGTCGGCCGCATGCACCGGGTGGGCCTGGCGTTTCCCCAGCGGCGGGAGAACAGCCGCGGCCCCCACTGGTGGCGGACCACCGCGGAACGGGTGATGCAGCGCCTGCCCGCGGCGGACGCCCGCCTGCTGCAACAGGAGATCGCCTTCCAGGCCGGTCACCGCAGGGATGATCTCCCCCGGGGGGTGATCCATGCGGACCTGTTCCGGGACAACGCCCTGTTTCAGGGGGATGAACTGACCGGCGTGATCGACTTCTACTACGCCTGCACCGACGTGCTGCTCTATGACCTGGCGGTGATCGCCAATGACTGGTGCTCCACCGCCGAGGGCGGGCTGGAGGAATCCCGCACCCGCGCCCTGCTGCGGGCCTATCATGCCGAGCGCCCCCTCACGGGGCGGGAGCAAAGGGGCTGGCCGGTGATGCTGCGTGCCGGGGCCCTGCGGTTCTGGCTGTCGCGCACCCAGGACAAGCTGTTCCCCCGCCCGGGTGAGATGACCCACACCAAGGATCCCGGGGAGTACGCCCGCATCCTGCGGGACCGGGTGGCCCGCCATGAAGAGTACGCCCATATTTGGGTATGAAAGCCGGTTTATGAATTCCGTCGACCGCTTTTTTCTGGCCAGCGCCCGCGTACTGGAGGCGCTGAACGAATGGATCGGCCGGGCGGCCTCCTGGCTGTCCCTGTTCATGGTGCTGGTCACCTTCGCCGTGGTGGTGTTGCGCTACGCCTTCGATCTGGGCTGGATCGCCATGCAGGAGTCCGTCACCTACATGCATGCGGCGCTGTTTCTGGCCGGCGCCGCCTATACGCTGAAGCACCAGGGGCATGTGCGGGTGGACATCTTTTATCAGCGCTTTTCCCCCCGCGCCCGGGCCTGGGTGGACCTGTTCGGCAGCCTGTTTCTGCTGTTGCCGGTGTGCCTGTTCATCTTCTATGTGAGCTGGGACTACGTGGCCCAGTCCTGGGCGTTGCGGGAGGGTTCCCGCGAGGCGGGGGGGCTGGACGGGGTCTGGCTGCTCAAGAGCATGATCCTGGTGATGGCGGGCCTGCTGGTGATGCAGGGGCTGGCCATGGTGCTGCGCTGCCGGCTGCTGCTGGGCGGTCATATCGAGCGGCTTTACGATGAGAGCCCCTCCGCCGGGGAGGAGGGTGTCTGATGGCGGAGTTTCTGCCGCTGCTGATGTTTCTCAGCGTCTGCCTGGTGCTGCTGCTGGGCTATCCGGTGGCTTTTTCCCTGGGGGGCACCGCTTTGGCCTTTGCCTGGATCGGCGGCATGACCGGCCACTTCGATGCGGTTTTCCTGGAGGCGCTGCCCAACCGCCTCTACGGCATCATGACCAACGAGACCCTGATCGCCGTGCCCCTGTTCGTCTTCATGGGGGTGATGCTGGAGCGCTCCCAGGTGGCGGAGAATCTGCTGGACACCATGGCGGCCCTGTTCGGCCCGCTGCGGGGCGGGCTGGGCATATCGGTGACCCTGGTGGGCATGCTGCTGGCGGCCAGCACCGGCATCGTGGGGGCCACGGTGGTGACCATGGGGCTGCTCTCCCTGCCCACCATGCTGCGGCGCAATTATGATCCCGGCCTGGCCGCCGGCACCATTTGCGCCTCGGGCACCCTGGGTCAGATCATCCCGCCCTCCATCATCCTGGTGCTGCTGGGGGATGTACTCTCGGCGGCCTACCAGCAGGCCCAGCTCGACATGGGGATCTTCTCGCCGGAGACGGTCTCGGTGGGGGATCTGTTCGTGGGGGCGCTGATTCCGGGGCTGCTGCTGGTGATCCTCTACCTGCTCTATCAGGCCGGCGTGGCCATCCTGCGGCCGGAATCGGCGCCGGCGATCCCGCCGGAGGAGCGGGCGCGGACCGGGGCCGCCCTCTGGGGCAGGGTGCTCAGGGTGCTGCTGCCGCCCTTGCTGCTCATCGTCGCCGTACTGGGTTCCATCCTGGGCGGCCTGGCCACGCCCACGGAGGCCGCTTCTGTGGGGGCGGTGGGCTCCATCCTGCTGGCCCTCGGCCAGCGCCGGTTCAACCTCGCCACCCTGCGCGAGGTGATGCGCAACACCACTCGGGTGACCAGCATGGTGTTTATGATCTTCATCGGCGCCGCCATATTCTCCCTGGTCTTTCGCGGCTATGAGGGGGATGAACTGGTGACCGGCCTGCTGACGGATCTGCCCGGCGGCGTGTTCAGCGCCGTGCTCATTGTCATGCTGGTGATGTTCCTGCTGGGTTTCATCCTCGATTTCATCGAGATCACCTTCGTGGTGGTGCCCATCGTCGGTCCCATCCTGCTGGCCATGGGGCTGGACCCGGTCTGGCTGGGGGTGATGATCGCCATCAATCTGCAGACCTCGTTTCTCACGCCGCCCTTTGGTTTCGCCCTCTTTTATCTGCGGGGGGTGGCGCCCAGGGAGGTCAGCACCGGCCAGATCTACCGGGGCGTGGCCCCTTTTATCGTTATCCAGCTGTTGATGCTGGGCCTGCTGGCCTGGCAGCCGGGGTTGGCGACCTGGTTGCCAAACGCCCTCTATGGCGGCTGAACCCGGGAGTGAAATCAGGTGATGTGGGACAGGCTGTTGGGCAAAGGGCTCTGGTTTCTTCTGTTGTGGGCGCTCTGCTGGGGTTGCGCCCCTGCCGGCCCGGTCCCCGGTTACGCCGCCCCCAAGGCGCCCGCCAGGGGGCTTTTCCTGGTGGCGAGCGAGAAGATGCTCAGTCCGGTCTTCGCCCGCCGGGTCATTCTGCTGGTAAAGGCGGGCAGGGGCGGTGCCGTGGGGTTGATCATCAACAGCCCCACCCCCCACTCCCTGGGGGATGTCGTGCCCCGGCTGAAGGGGCTGAAGGTGGCCGCGAGCCCCGTTTTTGCAGGCGGGCCGGTGGAGCCCAGGCGGCTTCAGGTGCTGTTCCGCAGCTCCGGTTCGCCGCCCCGTAGCGAGCCTGTTTTGGATGATGTCTTTTTCAGCCGCAGCGAGCAGACGTTGCTGGAGCAGGGCGCCGGCGCGTCACCATCGGCGCTGCGGGTTTTTGCAGGCTATGCCGGCTGGGCGCCGGGGCAACTGGAACGGGAGTTGGAGCGCGGCGGCTGGCACCTGGTGTCGGCCGGTTCCGAAGTCCTGTTTCGCGAGCGCACGGAGGGTCTGTGGCGGGAACTGCTTCCGGCCAGCGCCGCCCCCTCCCGCTGGGTGCGGGTGGAGGGGGGCTGCCTGCCGGCCTGCTGATGGCGCCGCCTATTGGGCGACCACCCGCACCTCGCCTACGAAAATGATTTCCGGGAACTCCCGGTCGAGGGTCTTGCTGCGGAAGTTCTTCATCACCGAGCCGTCGGCATAGACGATGGTGTCGCCGGTTTTCACCGTGACCTGGGGCGATGCCAGCCAATGGGTTTGGCCATCCTGATCCACCTCGATATAGGTGTAACCGCCGCTGTTCATGGTGTTCAGCACGCGGCCCCGGTTCAGGTTCTGGGCGCCGCCCGCGGCCGCCTGCATTGACGAGGGGGTCGGATGGGCTCCCTCCAATTGGATCTTTGCGGTAAAGAGGATCTCGGGGAAGGTCCTGTCCAGGGTTTTGCTGTGGAAATTACGCATCAGGCTGCCTTTGCTGAAACTGACGACGTCACCCTCTTTCACATTTATCTGGTTGCCCGCGATCCACTGCTTTTTGCCTTTGTCCTCGACATAAAGGTAGGTGTAGCCCCCGGCATTCATGGTTTCCAGCACCTTGCCGACGTTGGGCAGCCCGGTGCTGCCGCCGGAATGCAGGGCCCTGTCCGCGGCGGTGACGGCGGGATGGCCTTCCGGCGCCCCGGCAATGGCGAAGGGGGCGCTGGCGCAAAGGGTCAGGATGAAAAGCAGTCTGTTCATGGGCGGGTGGCTCCGGTGGTTTGTCTGTAAAAGGCGGCAACTATATAACGGCGTGCGTCCGGCTGGAAAGATCGGGCCTTTGGGGTTGTTCCCAACGCATCGGTCGGGTTCCCCGTAAACTTTAGTCCAGCAGCCGGGCCGCCAGTTCCCGCAGCGCCCGGCCCCGGTGGCTGAGGCGGTTTTTTACTTCGGGGGGGAGTTCCGCCGAGGTGCAATTCTGGTCCGGTACGAAAAACAGGGGATCGTAGCCGAAACCTTGCCGCCCCCGCGGCTGGAAGAGGATGCGGCCCTCCCAGGTCCCCTGGCAGATCAGCGGCGTGGGATCGGCCGGGTGGCGCAGGTAGACGAGCAGGCACTGGAAACGTGCGCCGCGCGCCTCTTCCGGCACCTCTCTCAATGCTTCCAGCAGCTTTTCATTGTTGTCCCGGTCCGATGCGCCCGGCCCCGCGTAGCGGGCGGAGCGGATGCCGGGGGCCCCGTCGAGGGTGTCCACCTCGAGGCCCGAATCATCCGCGATGGCGGGCAGGCCGCTGTGCTGGGCGGCGTTGCGCGCCTTGAGGATGGCGTTTTCCACGAAGGTCAGGCCGGTCTCCTCGATGTCCGGGACGCCGAACTCCGACTGTGGAATCACCTGGACCCACCGGTCCGCCAGCAGCTGGGCGATCTCGCGGACCTTGCCGGGGTTGTTGCTGGCGAGCACGATGCGCTCGCTTTGGTGCTTGTCGCTCAATGGCTTGGTTCCTTACGTTATCAGTTGTCAGTTGTCAGTTGTCAGTTGTCAGTTATCAGTTATCAGTTATCAGTTGTCAGTTATCAGTTGTCAGTTGTCGGTTGTCAGAGGGCGAGGTTCAACAATCAGTTGCACATTTTCAAATAAGCCCCATCATGCCGCTAACCGCTAACCGCTAACCGCTAACCGCTAACCGCTAACCGCTAACCGCTAACCGCTAAGCGCTAAGCGCCGTGCGCTGGTGTTCGAGTATGTCCTTGATGCCGCCGCGGGCCAGTTCCAGCATGGCCTCCAGTTCGTCGGTGCGGAAGGCGTGGCCTTCGGCGGTGCCCTGCAGTTCTATGAAGGCGCCGGCGTCGTTCATGACCACGTTCATGTCGGTCTCGGCGTTGGAGTCTTCGGCATAGTCCAGGTCCAGCACGGGCACGCCCCGGTAGATGCCCGTGGAGACGGAGGCCACCATGCCGAAAATGGGATCGGTCTTGATTTTGCCTTCTCTGCGGAGGCCGCTGATCGCATCGTGCAGGGCGACGTAGGCGCCGCTGATGGAGGCGGTGCGGGTGCCGCCGTCGGCCTGGATGACGTCGCAATCCAGGGTGATGGTGTACTCGTCCAGGGCGTTGAGATCGACGGCGGCCCGCAGGGAGCGGCCGATGAGGCGCTGGATTTCCAATGTGCGGCCGCCCTGTCTGCCCCGGGAGGCCTCGCGGCCCATGCGCTCGTGAGTGGAACGGGGCAGCATGCCGTATTCGGCGGTGACCCAGCCCTGGCCCTTGCCTTTCAGGAACCGGGGCACCTTGTTCTCCACCGAGGCGGTGCACAGCACCCTGGTGTCGCCGAACTCCACCAGTACGGAGCCCTCGGCGTGCTTGGTGTAATGGCGGGTGATGCGGATGGGGCGAAGCTCGTCGGGTCTGCGGCCGCTGGGTCTCATGGGTTCTCCTGTTCAATTTTGAAGGATTGTATGGTGTTTCTGAGGTGCTCGACCGCTTGCGCCAGTCTGGCATCCTCGTCCTCTGGCCCGCCGGCCGCCGCAGCGGCTGGTTTCCCGCCTTTTCCACGGGCCGGCCCGGCTGGTGCCCCCTGGATCCAGCGCAGGGCCATGGCGGTGATGTTGTCGCTGCCGGGGGAGGCGGCGGCCTGCGCCTGCCCGACCATGCGCTCAATGATATCCGATAACGGCTGCCCGGCCTGCATGTTTTTGGTCAGCGCCGCATCATCCATGGGGCCCCAGAGTCCGTCTGAACAGAGCAGCAGGATGTCGCCCGGCTGGAGGGGGATGGGGCCTCCGGGGGTTAAATCCATGGGTGGCATCTTGCCGCCCAGGCAGCGGGTCACATAGTTGCGATAGGGGTGGTGGATGCATTCATCCCGGGAGATTGCACCCTGCTGGCGCAGGAGCTCGACATAGGAATGGTCGAGGGTCCGGGTCAGGATCCTGCCGTGGCGGAAGAGGTAGAGGCGGCTGTCGCCCGCGTGGAGCCAGCAGGCCGCGCCCTTCTGGATCAGGGCGATGACGGCGGTGGAGCGGGGTTCGATGCCCGGTCCCTGGCTTTTCCCATAGGCGACGATGGCCTCATGGGCTGCGTGTATGAGGCGGGCAAGGAAGGCCGGCGGGTCCGCGACGGGCTTGGGCGCCTCGCGGAACATCCGCCTGCCGGTGTCGATCAGGATCTGGGCGGCGGCCTCGCCTTTCGGATGTCCGCCCATGCCGTCCGCCAGGCACATCAGGACGCTGCCGGCGGATTCGGCCAGGGCGCATCTGTCCTGGTTGACCGCCCGGTCTCCTGTGGAGGTGGCATGGGCCGCTTCGTAGCGCATGTCTCTTATCCCGGTCCCTTGCCCGGCCTGGGGTCAGGCGCCGGAGGGCGGCTGCATTGGCCGGTCAGGGCCTTCAGCAGGTCTCCGGCGTTTTGCGGACGCAGCCGCGGATCCATCTCCATGGCCCAGTCCACCGCCTCCAGCAGGCTGGGCGGGTAGCGCCGTTTGAAGCGGCTGGCCGCCGCCGGCATGACCTCCCTGGCGTGGCGTTTGACGGCCGACGGCGGCGGCTTGCCCTCGATACAGGCCCGCATGGTGGCGCCGATGGCGTAGACGTCGCTCCAGGGGCCGATATGGCCGGAGCCGCGATGCTGCTCCAGCGGGGAGAAACCGGCGGTGACAACCTGGCTGGTTTTGGTGCCGGGGCCCTTCGCATAGTGGCGCACGGCCCCGAAATCCAGCAGCAGGGGATTGCCGCCGGGACGCAGATGGATATTGCCGGGCTTGATGTCCAGGTGAAGCTGGTTACGGGAGTGGATCAGGCTGAGGGCATCCAGAATCGGCGGGAAGACGGTCATGATGAACCGGGTGCTCAGGCCGCCGCCGCGCTGCTTGATGTAGCTGCCCAGGTTCTTGCCCGGCTCGTAGTCCATGACCAGGTAGGCGGTGTCGTTGGCCAGAAAAAAGTTTCGGACCCTGACCACATTGGGGTGTTGCATGGTGGCCAGGGTTTTGGCCTCCCGGTAGAAGAGCTTCCGTCCATGCTGAAAGTCGTTCCACTGTTTTTCCCCGCCGATCACCTTTACCCGGGTGCCGTTCTTGCGGGCGGCGGTTTTTCTGGGAAGGTATTCCTTGATGACCACCCGCTCGCGGGTGTCTTCATCTTCCGCCAGATAGATGAGGCTGAATCCCCCGCTGCCGATCGTTTTGATGATGCAGTAGCAGTCTATAATGGTGCCGGCGGGGAGGCTGTCTCGGGGGTGCGCCATGGGAGGGTGGTCTTTGAATTGCGGATGCAAGGAGGCTGCCGGGGCACTATCATACAGGGGTTCGCGGCCGGCCGCCGGGAAACGGGCATGGGCCCCGTTACGGCCCGGGCCTTCAATCTGGTTCAAGTATAGGGGATATCGATGATTCATAGCATGACTGCTTTTGCGCGCCAGGAGCACCGGGATGATCAGGGTGAACTGGTTTGGGAATTGCGGTCGGTGAATCATCGGTATCTGGAGGCGTTCGTGCGCCTGCCGGAGGAGATGCGCGCCATGGAGCCGCTGGTGCGCGAACGCCTGAACAAACGACTGGGGCGCGGCAAGATCGATTGCAGTCTGCGCTTCAGGCCGGCCCATGCGGCGGTGGCCGCGCTGGACGTGAATGAACGCCTGGCCGGCCAGTTGATGGAGGCCGCGGATAAGGTCGGCCACCTTTTGCATGAGGCCGTTCCCCCTTCCATCATGGATGTGCTGCGCTGGCCGGGGGTGCTGGAGGTGGAGCCCCAGGACCTGTCGCCGGTGCAGGCGCAGGCGGCTGATTTGCTGGACCGGGCCATCGACAGCCTGATCGAGACCCGCCGGCGGGAGGGCGGCCGGCTGGCGGAGCTGATCCGGCAGCGCAATGCCGCCATGCGCGAGCAGGTCGCCCAGGTGAAACAGCGTATTCCCCAGGTGCTGGAGGCCGTGCGGGAGCGGCTGCGCGCCCGCCTGGGCGAGCTCATGGAAGAGCTGGACCCCGGCCGCCTGGAACAGGAGATGGTGTTGCTGGCCCAGCGCCTGGACGTGGATGAGGAGATGGACCGGCTCCACACCCACCTGGATGAGGTGGATCGCGTACTCCGGCAGGACGAGCCCGTGGGACGGCGTCTGGATTTCCTGATGCAGGAACTCAACCGGGAGGTCAACACCCTGGCCTCCAAGTCGAACGATGCGGAAATCACCCGGGCCGCAGTGGACATGAAGGTTCTGATTGAGCAGATGCGCGAGCAGGTGCAGAATATCGAATAAAGAGATTATTGATTTGAATGGTACCCTGATTATCGTTTCCGCCCCCTCCGGGGGCGGCAAGACCAGCCTGCTGAAGGCCCTGGTGGCGTCCGACGACCGGATCGGCGTCTCCGTCTCCCATACCACCAGGCCGATACGGCCCGGCGAGGTGGATGGCGAAGACTATCACTTCATCGATGAGGAAGGCTTCGTCCGCATGATCGGCGAGGGGGCCTTTCTGGAACACGCCCGGGTATTCGACAATTATTACGGCACGGCGGAGGCGGCCGTCAGGGAGCGTCTGGCCCAGGGGCTGGATGTGGTGCTGGAGATCGACTGGCAAGGCGCCCGCCAGGTGCGCAGGCGCATACCGGAGGCGGTGTCGATTTTTATTCTGCCCCCTGATCCCCGGGTCCTGCAGGAGCGCCTGAGCGCCCGTGGCCAGGACAGCGAAGAGGTCATCGCCCGGCGTATGCGCGACGCCAAAAACGAGATGTCTCATTATGCCGAGTACGACTACCTGGTGGTGAATGACGATTTCGACCAGGCCCTGGCCTCATTGCGGTCCATCGTAACGGCCCTGCGCCTGCGCCAATCGGTGCAGGCGGATAGGTTACGGGATCAACTGGCTGCTTTGCTGGCCTGAATGGCCTGAATACGTTACACTTTTACCAAGTCAACGAGGGCCGTTTCCGGTCCCGCTATCTGTTTTGAGGCCTTCCTCCCTGCCAGGGGGCAGGGCCGTTTTCTCCGGAGTTTGATTATGGCGCGCATCACGGTCGAAGATTGTTTGGAAAATGTGGACAACCGGTTTGCCCTGGTTTTGCTGGCCAGCAAACGCGCGCGCCAACTGGCGAACGGGGTCGACCCCCTGCTGCCCTGGGAGAATGACAAGCCCACGGTCATGGCCTTGCGCGAGATTGCGGAAGGCCTGGTGGACGATTCGACCATCCAGGCGCCGAAAGAGTTTGCGGACGTGGAGCTGGCGGTGGAGGAAGAAATCGCCGGGGCGGTTGAGGCGAGCGCTCCCCCCGCTGGTGGCGAGGGGAACGCCGGACAGGAATGATCGTTACCGGATATTCCCCGGGCTACGGCCATAAAAAGCTGGACGGCGGCCTCCGCCCGCCGATGCTTGAGAGCGGAGGCCCTCCGCAAGGGCGCTTTTTTTTACCGATCTTCCCGGTGTAGGGAGGAAAGGTCATGCAACAGACGGCTCCCGCCACCCTTCCCCATAATGCGGCCACGGACAATGCGCATTATTCCATAGACGAATTCTGCGCCCTGCTGGAATCCTATCTCGCCCCCGGACAGATTCAGGAGGTCCGCCGGGCCTTTCTGTTCGGCGCCGAGGCCCACAAGGGCCAGACCCGCCTGACCGGCGAGCCCTATATCCAGCATCCCCTGGCGGTGGCGCGCGTCCTGGCCGAGATGCACATGGACCACAAGTGCCTGATGGCCGCCATACTGCACGATGTGATCGAGGATACCGCCACCGCAAAGGAGCAGCTTGCGGAGATCTTCGACGAAGAAATCGCCGAGCTGGTGGACGGGGTCAGCAAACTGACCCAGATCGACTTCAAGACCCACGCCGAGGCCCAGGCCGCCAGCCTGCAGAAGATGCTGCTGGCCATGACCAAGGACATCCGGGTCATCCTGATCAAGCTTGCGGACCGGCTGCACAACATGCGCACCCTGGGGGTCATGCGCCCCGAGAAGCGCCGGCGCATCGCCCGGGAGACCCTGGAGATCTACGCCCCCATCGCCAACCGGCTGGGCATCAACACCATTCGCCTGGAGCTGGAGGAGCTGGGCTTCGAGGCCCAGTGGCCCATGCGTTACCGGGTGCTCAAGAAGACGGTGGCCACGGCCCGGGGGCACCGCAAGGAGGCGGTGGCCAATATCGAAACCGCCATCGGCGAGCGCCTGCGCCAGGAGGGGCTGCCCTGCGAGGTGGTGGGGCGGGAGAAGCACCTGTTCAGCATCTACAACAAGATGCGGTTCAAGAAACGGGCCTTTACCGAAGTGGTGGACGTCTTCGCCTTCCGCATCATCGTGGACAAGGTGGATACCTGCTACCGGGTGCTGGGGGCGGTGCACAATCTCTACAAGCCCATGCCGGGCCGCTTCAAGGACTTTATCGCCATCCCCAAGGCCAACGGCTACCAGTCTTTGCATACGGTGCTGTTCGGTCCCCACGGCATGCCCATCGAGATACAGATCCGGACCGGAGAGATGCACCGGCTGGCGGAGTCGGGCATTGCCGCCCACTGGATGTACAAGACCGGTGAAGGCGGCAACGGCACCGCCCAGGCGCGGGCCTCCGAATGGCTGAAGAACCTGCTGGAGATGCAGAAGGGCGCCGGCAACTCGCTGGAATTTTTGGAGCACGTCAAGGTCGATCTGTTTCCGGATGAGGTTTATGTGTTTACCCCCCGCGGTGAAATCATGGTGCTGGCCAAGGGGGCGACCGTCATTGATTTCGCCTATGCCGTCCACACGGACGTTGGCAATCAGTGCGTGGCGGCCCGGGTGGACCGCCGGCTGGCGCCATTGCGCAGCCGGCTGTACAACGGCCAGACGGTGGAGGTGATTTCCTCCCCCGGCGCCTCCCCCAACCCGGCCTGGCTGAATTTCGTGGCGACTGCCAAGGCGCGGGCCAATATCCGCGCCTATCTGAAAAACCTCCGGCGGCAGGAGGCCGTGAGCCTGGGGCGGCGCCTGCTGGAGACGGAACTGCACGCCTATGACCAGTCCCTGGCCGGCATTCCCGAGGACGAGCTGCAGCGGCTGGTGGATGAATTCAAGCTGCAAAAGGTGGATGACCTGCTGGCGGATATCGGGCTGGGCAACCGTCTGGCCCGGCTGGTGGCGCGCCGCCTGGCGGGGCCGGATGCGGAGCGGGCGAAGGAGCTTGCGGACCAGGAAGGCCCGGCCGGACAACTGGCGATCAAGGGCACCGAGGGTATGGTGGTGAGCTTCGCCAAGTGCTGCCGCCCCATCCCGGGCGACGCCATTGTCGCCGTTTTCAACCCGGGCAGTGGCATGGCGGTGCACCGGCACGGCTGTCCCAACCTGGGGGAATTCCGCAAGAGCGGCGAGAACTGGCTGGACGTCCGCTGGGAAGAGGACGTGGATGCGGAGTTCAGCGCCGAGATCCGCATCGAGGTCGGCTCCAAGCGCGGCGTGCTGGCGACGGTGGCGGCGGCCATTGCGGAGGAGGGCTCCAATATCGAGAACGTCAGCATCGAGGAGCGGGACGGCCTCTCCTCCACCATGGACTTCGTCCTGGCCGTCCATGACCGCAAGCACCTGGCCCGGATCATACGCCAGCTCCGCGGCCTGCCGACCGTTATGCGCATAACCAGGGTGCAGGGCTGAACGCCCGTTTGCGGTTGACGGCGGGCAGTCTCAACCCCACTGCTTTTTACCGTCAGCCGTAAACCACTTAATCATTGAGTTTTTTCCAGAAACAATCCGAGGAGTGATCCATGCCCCGCGAAATCATCCGCACCGACCAGGCCCCCCGGGCCATCGGCACTTACTCTCAGGCGGTAAAGACCGGCACCACGGTTTATCTGTCCGGACAGATACCGCTGGTGCCGGAGACCATGGAAATGGTGGCAGGCGGTATCGAGGCCCAGATCCGGCGGGTGTTCGATAATCTCCAGGCGGTGGCCCGCGCCGCCGGAGGCGAACTGGCCGATGTGGCCAAGCTCAATGTGTATCTGACGGATCTCGGCCACTTTCCCGTCGTCAACCGGGTCATGGCCGACTATTTCACCGAACCCTATCCGGCCCGCGCCGCCGTCGGCGTGGCCGCCCTGCCCCGGGATGCGCAGGTGGAGATGGATGCGGTCATGGAGCTCGGCAACTGATATTTTCCAAAACAAGATAAGGAGGAGGGAGCTATGTCCGAAGTCGATATTTTTTGGGATCCCAACGGACTGGTGCTGGACAGCCTGGGCAAGAAGAAATTCCGGCGCATCACCGACGGCGACACGCCTTATGTGGAGATGCCCATCCGGATGCTGAGCATCGATACGCCGGAGGTGCACTATCCCGGCAACCAGAATCCGCAAAGGCATGATGAGAAGTTCGTGGATCTCGCCGGCTGGATCCAGGCGGGCCGGGCGCCGGTCAGTGATGAACTGGCGGCCTATCTGCTCCCGAGGCTGGCCACGGGGACCGCGGGCACCTTGCAAAAGCAGCAGGGGGAGAAGGCCACCCAGGCGTTCCAGCAGCTACTGGATCTGAAACTGACCAAGCCGAACGGTTCCAAGCGCACCGTCTTCCTGCGGGCGGCGGATCAGCCCTTCGATCAATACGGCCGCCTGCTTGCCTATATGGCGCCATCGTACAACAGCAGGGAGCAGGCCGGCATGTCCTATCACGACCGGGCAACCTTCAACCTGCTGATGGTGGAGTCGGGTTGGGCCGCTTCCTTCCCGATTTATCCGAGCCTGCCGAAATACAGGGACATGGTGATGTTGCGGGAGGGCGGTAAAAAGGCCTTTGAGAACGGCCTTGGCGCCTGGGAGGAGGCCCATCACGTGCTCACCGGTTATGAGTTCCGGATGTGTTACCGGCTTTGGGACCTGACCAGAAAACTGGTGCAGGGGAAGAGGTTGAGCACCCGCGAACGCTCGGGCTGGGTAAGGCGTTACTGCGTGGACATGACCACACGCTGCATCCATGAACCCCAGGATTATCACAAGGTGAAGCCCTATGACCGCATCTTCATCTGGCCCCAGGGTGTGGGGGAGGCGGTGGCGGCCATGAACCTGATTCCCGGCTAGAGCCCTGGGGTGAAGAAAATGCGGTCATCCGGCCGCAGGTTGTGCATCGCCCCCATTGCATCCAGCAGCGTCAACAGGAAGCCGGTTGCAGGGATGCGGCCCAGGCCGCCCCCTATGCAGTCGCTTTCGCCGAAATGGCGGCAGCCGTCCCGGCGGGTCCCCGGATAGTGGAGCAGCGTCGGCACGGGGTCCGCGCAATGGTTGCCGGTGGTGGAGTTTGTGGAGTGGTCGCCTGATACGCCGATGACCAGGTCGTCCGTGAAAAGTGGCGATATCGCTTCGTCGAAGCGCTCCAGGAAGTCCCTTTTCTTGTCCGGCGCCAGATCGTGGGCGCAGATGTCCGGCGCCTTCACATGCATGAATACGAGGTCGTGCTCATCCAGCGCCATGCGCGCCGCCCTGACCTTGGCCGCCAGGTCGGTATCGGGCAGCGCGCTGAACCCCGGCTCGGTGATGACCGTATAGTCGAACAGCCTGCCCAGCCCGCGCACGCTTCCCTCGCCTGCGATGAGGGCCGCCCGCAGGTTGAGATGATGGACGAGATTGCGGACCTGGTGCAGCATGCCCGCGCCGCGGGTGATGATCCCCGTGGCCGGTGGCAGTCCCCGCCGCTTGCGCTCCCGGTTGACCGGATGGTCCCGCAGCCGCTTGTGGGCCTCGCGGATGAACCGGTTGAGGGCCTCGGCGGTGCGTGCGGCCGCCGGGTCGCCGGGAACGAGTGGCCGGCTCAGGAGTTCCTTTCCGGGATTGGCGTCATCCTCCGGATCCGTGTCGGTGATGGCGGCCGAGAGCCCGGGCCCGGACAACCGCAGTACGGCGCGGTGCTGGGTAGAGGGCTGCAGGCTGGCCAGGATGCCGTCTCCGACGGGGAGCTGTTGCAGTCCGGCGGCCAATTCCCCGGTGCCTTCACGGATGCGGCCGGCACGCCGGTCCACTACGGTCAGCTTGTCGCCCCGGGCCCGCAGGGTTGCGAAATTGCAGCGAATGGCCACGTCGCCCGGCTCGATGGGCAGCCCTATGCCCGCTGCTTCCACCGGTCCCCGGGACAAGCGGACGGCGTCGCCCGGGGCCAGTCCAAGCAGGATGCCGGTGCCGGTATGGGTGGCGACGGGGACGCCGGGAAACAGTGGGTCCACCATGCCGCAGAGCCCGGCTGCCGCCAGCCGGTCCAGCCGGGGGGTGTGGGCGGCCTCCAGGGGGGTGGCGCCATGAAAGAGGGCGGCCGGCCGGTCTCCCAGCCCATCCAGGATGAGCAGCAGGCCCTTGCGGCGCGGGCTCATACGAATACCTCTTCCGGAGTGCCGGAGAAGTCTTGGGTCAGGGCGTTGATGGTGGTCTCCATGACCTCCTGAATGGCCTTTTCCCGGTTGTCGTTGGTGACGATGCGGACGCCGGTGCGCTCCGCCTCCGAAAGCAGGATGGATTGCAGCCGCCAGATGGCGTCGAAGTTCTCCAGGTAACGCTCAGCCCGGCGGTTGGGCGCCTGCTGGCCCCGGCCTTTATAGCGTTGGCGCAGCAGGTCCGGGTCCATGACGGCGAGCATGACAGGCACTATGATGGCGTCCGCCTCCTTGGGGATGTTTTCGAGAAAGCCGGGGTTCACATGGACCCCCTCCAGTATCAATGAGACCCGTTCCTTGAGGGCCCGCTGTATGACCGCCTCGGCGGCCACCGACAGAAGCTCCGCCTGGGTGCGGTAGCCGTCCGCCAGCAGGCTGTTGCGGTCGGTGAGGGATTCCACCGGCGCCGGCAGGGCCTTCCAGGCGTCGAATGAGGAGGTGTGCAGCACGGGCAGGAGGCGGCTGGGCAGCATGACCCGCATCACTTCGCGCAGCATGTCGGTGGACTGGGTGCGCACGATGTCGAGCCGGGTGGCCAACTCGGTGGCCAGGGTGCTTTTGCCGCAGCCCGGCGCCCCGCCGATCAGGATCAGCAGGGGGCGGTTGCCGTGCCGGTAGTCCGCCCACACCAGATAGCGCTTGGCGGCGTCCGGGCCCAGTTCACGGCGAAGGTAGCGGTAGGTCATCAGACCCAGTTCGGCGGAGCTGATTTTGGCGATGCCTTTGCCGACGAGATGATTGTAGATTTCCGCCACGATCAGCATGGCCTCCTCCTCGGGGAGGCCGCAGCACTCCAGGCTGCGCCGGAGTTCCCCCCGGGAGAAGGGCGTCGCCTGCTGGTTGGTGCGTTCCACCAATATGGTCGCGGGCGCGCGGGAGGGGGTCTGATAGCGCCGTGCTGTGGCTTCGCCGTAGGTCTGGTTCAGGTGCCGGGTCACCATTTTGCGCAACTCGCTGGTGGTTATCTCCGGGGTGTCGGCCAGCTCCTGGCGGATTTTCGAGGCCATGCCGAAGGCCTCTTCAAAGGGCAGCCCCGCAGCCTGCAGGGAACGCGTGAGGATGCCCCGCAGAAAGGGGGTCCGTTTGCCCTCCGTCGAGTCGATGATCAGGATCTTCGCCATGGCCGCGCAATCATGATGGGTGAACCTGGGCACACTGTACGGCCATCGGGGTTCAATGTGAAGGGCGGTGAGACCGGCCCCGTCATCTTGTGATATCTTGCGCCTTTTTCAAATCCCCGGGACAGCTTCCATCCGCCCCCTATGCCACAGCTGCGCGTCAATGAGATCTTCTTTTCCCTTCAGGGGGAGTCGCGCAGCGCGGGGTTGCCGACGGTGTTCGTGCGCCTTACCGGGTGTCCGCTGCGATGCGGCTATTGCGACAGCGGCTTTGCCTTCACCGGGGGCGAATGGATGGAGATTCCGGAGATCCTTGCCGCCGTTGCCGGATTCGAACCCCGCCATGTGACGGTTACCGGGGGCGAACCCCTGGCGCAGGGCCGCTGCCTGGAGCTGCTGAGCGCCCTCTGTGACGCGGGCTATGAGACGTCCCTGGAAACCGGCGGGATGTTGGATATTTCCCGGGTGGATCCCCGGGTGGTCAGGGTGGTGGATCTGAAGACCCCGGCCTCCGGGGAATGTGAAAGCAATTGCTACGACAATATCCGCCATCTCCGGCCGCGGGACCAGGTCAAGTTCGTGATCTGCGACGAGGCGGATTACCGCTGGGCCAGGGAGCAGTTGCAACAGTGGCGCCTGCCGCAGCGCTGCGAGGCGCTGTTTTCGCCCTGCCACGGCCGCCAGGATGCAAAAGAACTGGCTCAGTGGATCCTGCGCGACCGTCTGCCGGTAAGGTTTCAGATTCAGCTGCACAAGTACCTTTGGGGGGATGAGAGGGGAAGATGATTGACAAGCCAAAAGCCGTTGTCCTGATCTCCGGGGGGCTGGATTCCGCCACGACCCTGGCCATCGCCCGGGAGCGGGGCTATGACTGCCATGCCCTGAGCCTGGACTATGGCCAGCGCCACCGGGTGGAGCTGAAGGCGGCCCATTGGGTCGCCGAGTCCTTCGGCGTGCGCGAGCACAAGGTCATCGGCATCGACCTGGGCGGGATCGGCGGCTCCGCCCTGACCGACCGCGCCATTGCGGTGCCCGAGCAGCCGGAAGAGGGTATCCCCGCCACCTATGTGCCGGCCCGCAACATGGTATTTCTTTCACTGGCCCTGGGATGGGCCGAGGTGATCGGCGCCCGGGATATATTCATCGGCGTGACGGCAGTAGACTACTCCGGCTACCCGGATTGCCGCGGGGAATTCATCCGGGCCTTCGAAGCGGCGGCCAACCTGGGCACCAGGGCGGGTGTCGAGGGCAGGCGCTTTCGCATCCAGACGCCGCTGATTGATCTCAGCAAGGCGGAGATCATCCGTGAAGGCGCCCGGCTGGGGGTGGATTACGGCCTCACGGTCTCCTGCTACCAGGCCGACAGTGAAGGCCGGGCCTGCGGGGCCTGCGACTCCTGCCGCTACCGCATCCAGGGATTCGAGCAGGCCGGGCTGCCGGACCCGACCCGCTACAAGACATAGAGCCGCCGGCGATTTTGGCTTTTCAGAAACCAGCAGTTACGGTATCATCGCCTTCCTTCAAATGCCTGGCCTATCGAGGTTGCGTTGCATTCCCGGGCCGGCATCTCCCAGACCTGGGTCGTTAGCTCAGTCGGTAGAGCAGTGGATTTTTAATCCATTGGTCGTAGGTTCGATTCCTACACGACCCACCATGCAAGCCATTGGAGATCAGGCGATACCGCCTGATCCCTCTTTCATTCACTCCCTGCCTGTCCGCCGGGCTCCCGCCCCGCCATGGCGCATCCGCCGAAATCTTCCTTCCACCGGGCGACGGGGGCGGGAGGCTCGATTCAAGTAACGCCGTGATTCGCCGAAAAAAGAACTGATCGGATACAAAAGGATGGGGCCCAGGGTGACGACCGGTTCGGCCCCAGGCTGTCGGCCGTCACCGTCCCATCGCCTGCTGCAGGCCTGCCAAAGCCGTGGCCGCCAGCCGGGCTGTCTTATATCCCGGATAACGGAGCCGTGATTTTGTATTGAGCCGGCAATGGCTTTCACGGTAATCCTGTGAAAGAGGTTCGGATTCCGAAATTACGGCAATGACCAAAGATTTCGCTTGTGCAAGATACAGTTGAGCCAGACAGAGCGGATAGATTCCTGGGAAGATTCAGGAAGCTGCAGCTGAACACAAAGTTCATTATCGCTTTGGGAGTGGTGCTGCTTGTCTCCACGGCGCTCGACATCTGGTACAACGCCCACAAAGAGACCGAGATTACCCGCAAGGCCGTCAGGGAATGGACATATCTCTTTGCCGAAAATGTCCGGATTTCCCTCAATACCCTGATGCGCGAAGACAAGATGGATGTGCGTTTTGCGCTGTTCCAGTCCATGGCTGATGAGCTGCAGGGGTTGAAAGAGGTGCGCGTCATCCGTGGTGAGAAAATCAATGAGCTGTTCCGGCTGGTCGCCGAAAGAGACATTATCCCCCAGTTGCTGTACGAGAAAGAGGGCATGCGCCAAGAGCTGCAGGAACTGGAGGCCCGGCTCGACAGGGCAACGCGGGAGGATGAGAAGGAAGAGCTGGCGGAGCAGATCAATGAGTTGAGAGGGGATATTGAGGCGATCGATGAAGAGGTGGCGAAGGAAAGTGAATTCGCCCCCGTCAATGACATGGAAAGGCCCAGAGACGAGCTCGACCGGCGGGTGCTGGATACGGGGGAGGCCCTTTATCAATTCGAAGAGGATGATGCCCGGGTTGTAATTCCCTACAAGATCAGAGAGAAAGGTTGTGCGGAGGAGGCGGGATGCCACAAATATGGACGGCCGGGCGATGTGCTGGGGGCGATCAGCATCAAGTTTTCCCTGCAGGAAATCAATGAGGCGATCAGGGCCAACAATGTAGCCATGGCGGGAATATGGGCGGTCAGGTTCATCATATATCTCGGGATCATCACCCTTCTCGTATCCATTATCATTACAAAGAATCTTCATCACATGGTGAAGATTTTCGATAAGGTGTCGGATGGGAACCTGGCGGTAAGGGCCCCCGTCAAGACAGAGGATGAAATAGGCAAACTGGCCGTTGGATTCAACAAAATGGCCTCCTCCCTGGAGGAGACGAAAAAGGAACTGGACCGGCGCTTGCTGGAGATCTACGCCCTGTACAATGTCAGCAAGACGTTGAATGCAAGCTTTGAGACCGAGCAATTGCTGCTCGGGCTTGTAAAGGATATCAGCAGAAGCATGGAAGTGGACCGCATGATGATCATCCTGCTGGACAAAGAGACAGGTGCCCTCAGGATTGCATCCCATACCGGTTTTGATGATGCCGAAGTCATGCGGCTCCAACAACACCTCGATGACGGATTTTATAAGTCCGTAGTGCTCGCGGGAAAATGTGTATTGGTGGAAGAGGTGGCCAAAAGCAACGGCATCAGGAAGGACGAGATTGCAGGCGAAGCCATCAATTCGATTATTGCAGTGCCCTTTCACAGAAGGGGGGAAGTGCTGGGGCTGATATGTGCCTACAAAGATAAGCCGGAGAAATTCAGGCCGGCGGACATGAACCTGTTCAACAGTGTGGCGGAGCATCTGGCCGTGGCCCTCGAAAACGCCAGGATGTTTGAGCAGACCAAGCAAATGGCCATTACCGATGGCCTTACCGGCCTCTACAACAAGCGTTTCTTCATGGACGTCATAAACTCTGAAATAGCGAGAGCCCGGCGCAGTCATCAAAAGCTGTCCATCTTTATGATGGATATTGACAACTTCAAGCATTACAACGACACCAACGGGCATCAGGCGGGTGATAATTTGCTGAAAGAGATGGCCTCCCTCATAACAGCCTCCATCCGGGAGAATGATATCGCCTGCCGGTATGGTGGCGAGGAGTTGGTTATCATCTTGCCGGAAACGGGTAAAGAGGGAGCCAGGAAGCTGGCGCAGAAGCTGATCAGGATTATCAGTGAGCACCCGTTTGAACATCGGGAAAAACAACCTCTCGGATGCATATCGGTCAGCATGGGACTGGCCAGCTTTCCAGAAGATGCAGAATATCCGGATGACCTGATCAGTCATGCGGACAAGGCCCTGTACGCAGCCAAGAACGGAGGAAAGAACAGGCTCGAAGAGTGATCCGAAGCGCCGGCATGCCTGCATGCACTGAAGATGGCCGGCGGCGTTGATTGCAGTGTGGAGAAGCCGGATGCATAATAAAAACCATCCCCGCAAACCCTGCCTGAGGGATGGATTGGTCAGATGTTTCCACCCCCTTTATTTGTTTCCGGGATGTCAGAAGGGCCTCTGAGGCGTTGATTGATGAATACAGATTCGTCGCTGGGTAAATACCTGCTGTTGGCATGCCTGTTGCTGCCATTGGCGCCTGCCAATGCGGAAAAGCCTCAGCTTCTGGGCTATGGTGTCAAGCCGTGCGAGGCCTACCTGACGGCCTATGAAGGCTGGGATCTGGGTCAGGAGGAACATATCGAGCAGTACTTGCGCTTCCGGGATTGGCTGGCCGGCTTTGTCTCGGGCCTCAATCTGGCGATGGGTGAGGACATGCTGCGCGGTGTGGAAATAGAGGGGGCCATGCGGCGCATTCAGATTCATTGCGATGAACGCCCCACTGTTGATTTTTTTACCGCCGCCATGTCCTTGATCCAGATACTGAACAAGCTGGAGAGAGACGGGGCCGCGCCAGACTCCTGAGATCCGGGAATATATGAAAATCGTTTCATTCAACGTTAATGGCATACGCGCCCGCCCCCACCAGCTTCTGGCGCTCAAGACAAAATATGATCCCGACATTATCGGGCTGCAAGAAACCAAGGTGCAGGATTCCGAGTTTCCGGAGGCGATGGTGGAGGAGTTGGGTTATCGGGCCTCTTATCATGGGCAAAAAGGGCATTATGGGGTTGCCCTCTTGTCCAAGGCCGAGCCGCTGTCGGTGCGCAAGGGCTATCCTTCTGACGGGGAAGAGGCCCAGTGTCGCCTGATCAGCGGCGTTTTCAAGACCCCGGCGGGTGAGGACATCACCATCATCAATGGTTATTTCCCCCAGGGAGAGAACCGGTCCCATGAGACCAAGTTCCCCAACAAGCGTAAGTTCTATGAGGATTTGATGGACTATCTCAGAAATCATTTCACGCCCGATGACAGGCTGGTGATTATGGGGGACATGAACATCGCGCCTCTGGATCTGGATATCGGCATAGGCGCGGATAACGCAAAACGCTGGCTGCGCGATGGCAAGTGCTGTTTTTTGCCGGAAGAGAGGGAATGGCTGCAGGATCTTACCGACTGGGGATTGCATGATACCTTTCGCAAACTGCACCCTGAAGCCGATGACTGCTTCAGCTGGTTCGATTACCGCAGCCGCGGTTTCGACCGGGAGCCCAAGCGGGGGCTGCGTATCGATCTGATCCTCGCCACCGAATCGCTGATCGGCTCTTGCATTGATGCCGGCATAGCCTACGATATCAGGAGCATGGAAAGGCCGTCCGATCATTGCCCCGTGTGGGCGACTTTTGAATTTTGACCATGGATACCTATCAGACCCACATGTTCCTGAACGAATGGCAGGGAGGCGACGAGGAATTATTGAAGAGAGAGTTTGGCCTCAGCGGCGGTGAATTGGCGGGGACGAAAATCCTGCTCGCCTCTTATGTGCGTGATGAGTTATGCGGTGAGGCCTTTGTATTGTTGCAGCGGGACGGCAGGCTTTACGAGGTCAACGCCAGCCATGATTCCATGGGACGCATGGCGGGCCAGTGGGAGCCGGAGGAGACCCTCATCGAGGCCCTGCGGCACCGCCTTGAAAAGGGGCGCCTGGGCAGCAGCGCGGACGGTTCCAATATCTTTGCCGACGAGTTGCGTTTTCTGCTGGCGGAGCTGGAGGTCTGCAATAACGGTTGAACCGCTGTAATGGCTTCCGCCGTTTTTCGCTTCTACGAAGAGCTGAATGATTTCCTGCCCCCGGCCCGGCGCAAGCGGGACCTGCGGTTGGCATTCACCCCGCCGGCGCCGGTGCGGCATCTCATCGAGACCCTGGGCGTACCTCACACTGAGGTGGAGTTGATCCTGATCAATGGCGAGTCTGCCGGCCTGGATCAGCGGGTGGCGGATGGGGACCGGGTCAGCGTCTACCCCATGTTTGAATCCCTGGATATTTCCCCGCTGCTGCGGATCCGGCGGCGGCCCCTGCGCGAACCCCGCTTTGTGGCCGATGCCCATCTGGGCAAACTGGCCCATTACCTGCGCATGCTGGGGTTCGACACCCTCCTCGCCAGCGATTGCCCTGACCGGGAGCTGGCCGCCATCGCCGCCGCACAGCACCGTATCCTACTGACCCGTGACCGCGCCCTGCTGATGCGCCGTATCGTGACCCACGGTTGCTACGTGCGGGCGCGCAGGCCCCTGGGTCAGTTGGAAGACATTGTCCGGCGGCTGGACCTGTGCCGCTGCATCCGGCCGTTTTCCCGTTGCATGCGCTGCAATGGGGATCTGGAAGCCGTAGCCAAGGCCGATGTCGAGCATCGGCTGCCGGATGATGCCCGCAGGATCTTCAGCGAGTTCTGGCGTTGCGCCGGCTGCGGGCAGGTCTATTGGAAGGGCGGCCACTACCAGCGCATGCGAAGACTGGTGGAGAGGATCTGCTCACACTAAGGTTGCCATGATCCGTTCCCCGGCGTCCGCCACCCGCTCCAGGCGTACCTCCCGGATGCTGTTTTCCAATTCCAGTCCGGCCGGGGCGCTGACGGCGGCGCGCAGGAAGTTGGGGGTATAACCGCCCCAGATCTCACGGCCGTCCTTGCCGGTCAGGGGTTTCCCCTCGATCAGCACCGGGAACCGCCGCCCCACACAGGCCTCCATGTTGGCCGTTTTCAGGCGCTGTCCCAGGGCGTGCAATTCCTGGCTGCGGGCCTTTTTTGTCTCCCTGTCCACCTGGCCGGGCAGACCGGCCGCCCGGGTGCCGGGGCGGGGGGAGTAGGTGAAGATGTGCAGTTGGCCGAACCCGGTCCTTTCCACGAAATCCAGGGTTTGGCGCCATTCGTCATCGGTCTCCCCCGGAAAGCCTACGATGATGTCGGTGGTGACATTGAAATCCGGCACCTCCAGCCGGGCCTGCTCGATCAGGCGGCTGAAATCGGCGGTGGCGCAGCGCCGGGCCATGCGCCGCAGTACCGAATCGGCGCCGCTCTGCAGCGGCAAATGCAGATGAGGCATGAGCCGCCTGTTTTCAAACAGGGACCAGAAATTTTCCGGCAGATCCCAGGGCTCCACCGAGCCCAGCCGGATGCGGGGTATTTCGGTCCGCGCCAGTATGGCGCGGATGAGATGATGCAGGTCGGTGCCCAGGTCGCTGCCGTAACCGCCGATGTGCACGCCGGTGAGCACCGCCTCCTGCACCCCTTCGGCATGGAGGCGGTTGATTTCGTCCAGGATGTCGCAGACGGGACGGCTGCGTTCCTCCCCCCGCGCCACGGTTACGATGCAGAAGCTGCAGCGGTAACGGCAGCCGTCCTGCACCTTTACGAAGGCCCGCTGGCGGCCCTGCGCCAGCAGGGGGCTCTCTCCCGGCTCGGTGGCCATTTCGGGCATGGCGTGGAGATCGAGCCGTTTGGTGGCGATTTCCACCAAACGGTCCTTGTCCCGGTTGTCCACCACCAGATCGATGCCGGCGGTGTCGGTGGGATCCAGCGAGGCGTAACAGCCGCTGACCACCAGCTTGGCCCTGGGATTCGCCCGTTGCGCCCGGCGTATCAGCTTGCGGGACTTGCGCACCGCTTCGCCCGTGACGGCGCAGGTGTTCACCACCACCAGATCCGCATGCTCCAGCTCCCGGGTGAGCCCATGGCCGAGGGCCTGGAAGCCGCGGGACCAGGTCTCCAGCTCTGCTTCGTTGAGCCGGCAGCCGAGGGTTTTCAGATAGACACGCATGGGACAAACCGGCCGGGAGTGGAAAAAAGATATGCAAAGGTAGTGGCGGTTGCGCCTGGTTTCAAGGGATGAATTTAGGTTTATGCCTCAGGCTGGGTCATAATGGGGCCTGATTCATGTGATTCAGGTGACAACCGTTCATGTTGGAATCCGTTGCGCTTATTGATGTCGCGCTGCTCCTGTCCGGCCTGTTGACGCTGGTTCTGGTCGGCCTGCTGTGGCTGCGCCAGTCCCGCGTGCAGCGTGGGGCGGAGCAGGAACGGGCCGCCCGGGAGGCGGGGCTGGCCCGCATCGAGGAGCTGCTGCGCGAACAGGAGCGGGTCTTCCGGCGTGAGCTGATGGAAGACCGCCAGGCCCAGGAGCGCCGCCTCGGGGAGATGCAGAAACGGATCACGGAAGATGCCGGTGCGCTGCGCACCAGCCTGGTGGAGCGTTTCGAAACCCTGCAAAAGACCATAGCGGAAAGCCTTGCCGATGGCCGCCTGGCCCAGCAGCGGTCCTTGCATGAGCTGCGGGAGGCCCTTCAGTCGGCGTTGCATGAGGGCATCACCGGCGTCGGCAAACAGGTGAGCGAGGTTCTGGCGAAAAATACCCAAGACCTGAGCAAGCGGGTGGAGGGATTGACCGAGTCCACGGACAAACGTCTCCAGGAGATCAGCGGCCAGGTGGACAAGCGCCTGAGTGAGGGGTTCGAGAAAACCACCGAGACCTTCACCCAGGTGCTGACCCATCTGACGCGCATCGACGAGGCCCAGAAGAAAATCACCGAACTCTCCAGCAACGTGGTCAGCCTGCAAGAGGTGCTGGCGGACAAGCGCTCCCGCGGCGCCTTTGGCGAGGTGCAGCTCAACGCCCTGGTACGCAACCTGATGCCGGAGAACAGCTTTGCGCTGCAATACCCCCTCAAGGACGGCAAGCGGGTGGACTGCATGCTGTTCCTGCCCGAGCCCACGGGCCACGTCGCAGTGGACGCCAAGTTCCCGCTGGAGAGCTTCCGGCGCATGACCGATCTTCAACTGTCCGGGAGCGAGCGGGAGAAGGCGGGCAACCAGTTCCGCCAGGATATCCGCAAGCACATCGGCGATATCGCGGACAAGTATATCGTGCCCGGCGAGACCTCGGACGGCGCCGTGATGTTCATCCCCGCCGAGGCGGTGTTCGCCGAGATCCACGCCCACTATCCTGATCTGGTGGAAGAGGCCAACCGGCGGCGGGTCTGGATGGTCTCGCCCACCACCATGATGGCCATCCTGACCACCGCCCGTGCCGTGCTGAAGGATGCGGCCACCCGGGAGCAGGTGCATATCATCCAGCAGCATCTCGGCGCCCTGTCCAAGGATTTCGGCCGCTTCCAGGATCGCATGGCCAAGCTGGCCAAGCATATACGCCTGGCCCACAGGGACGTGGAGGACGTGGACATCTCGGCGCGCAAGATCAGCAGCCGCTTCGAGAAGATCGAAAAGGTGGAGCTGGAAGAGGCGGGGTTGGCGGCCCTTCCGGCCAGGGAAGGGCCGGAGCCATCCCCGGAAGAGGCGAATCAGCCGGCCGCACAAACGGCCGGGGAATCTGACTGAGCCGGTCCCCGCGCCGGGAGTTCCCCGGCTTTATTTTTATCCGTTCCGGGCAGTTACTTGCAACAAATCAGGCTTTCCGGTAAATTTCCCATCCCTCTGGCTACGTAGCTCAGTTGGTTAGAGCACAGCATTCATAATGCTGGGGTCGGTGGTTCAAGTCCACCCGTAGCTACCAAATCCACAGAAATCCATAGCGCCCGCCTGACAGCGGGCTTTTTTTGTCTTGGTGTTCCCGCCCCTTTGTCCAACGGAATCCGTTGATGGCCGACAGTCATCACGGGTTGCCTCAGCATGTATCTCTGGGCCGAAAGAGACATGAGTCTAAAGATTTTAATTCCCTAGTCGACCCTAGATCTAAGTCAGGCAAATAAATGCCGGAGAGAAATTATGCCACTGTTTCGTCTTGGCTCTTTTATAGTGCTTATGCAGATTGCTGTTGCCTTGCAGGCCAGCGATGCAGGCGCACCGGCATCGTCGTCAGCGGATTCGAAAGGCTATATCCTGCTGCAGACAAATAGAGAAAGCGGATTGATCATAAGCCTGCCTGCCGTTAGCGTTAACGGGCTTTTCGAGGAAATGGGAGAGGTCCGTTCCAACCTCCAGGCGCATAAAGCGGAATTGTCTCGCATGGCGGAGGCCCGTAAATTCAATATCAGCGATGGCCTCATCACCGTGGTCATGCCGGGCGGATTCCTTTATGCCGCCATCGTTCAACAGCGCCATCACTTGGCGGTGGAGAAGTTGAATAATGTAACCGCCCGTCTGGATGAATTAACCCAAGAGATAGCCAGGTTCAGAACGGTTGCTTTTGAACAGAACCTGGTGGTGGCCTTGCATTAGCATCATGCCGGTGCCTGAACCGGCAAGAGGCCTTGGTGTTTGTTCCCCGCATATTTTTTGACGTTTCCCCCTGCCCGTCTTCATAGCGGCCCCAGTGTTTTTCAACATGGTCGCACTAAAAGAGTGCGGCCATGTCTGCCGCTCGCACCAAGCAGGTGCGGGCGCGGCTCGCGTACCGCCTGTGTTGCAACTTAACTTCATGATCTTAAAGCGGATGTGATTTGGGCATGAATTGTGCTTCTTGTCGGTGCGTTGATTCATGTTGCAGGCGCAACTATGGGGCGCCGGCGCTATTGAAGACTTCCTGTCGATGATTATTTTACGCTGTCCGGCTATTGACCAAGGGGTGTACTGATGCGGTTGATGAATATTAAAGGGCCTGTTTTCCCAGCAGCCTTGTTGTTGTTTCTTCCAGGCGCGGCGCTGGCGGGGGAGGCGGCCATGAACGGCGCCAATACGGCCTGGATTCTGATGTCTACGGCATTGGTGCTGTTCATGACGCTGCCGGGCCTGGCCCTGTTCTATGGCGGATTGGTGCGCACCAAGAATGTGCTGTCGGTCATTATGCAGTGCTTTTCCATTGCCGGCATGGCCTCGATACTGTGGTTCGTTCTCGGCTACAGCCTGGCCTTTGGTGAAGGCAATGCCGTGATTGGCGATTTCAGCAAGGTGATGCTGGCCGGGATCGGCAAGGAGACGCTCTCCGGTGATATCCCCGAATCGCTCTTTATGCTGTTTCAGATGACATTCGCCATCATTACCCCCGCCCTGGTGGTGGGTGGCTTCGCCGAACGCATGAAGTTCTCCTCCATGCTCCTGTTCAGCGCCATCTGGCTGCTGCTGGTCTATGCCCCTGTCACCCATTGGGTGTGGGGTGGCGGCTGGCTTGGCGCCATGGGCCTGTATGACTTTGCCGGCGGCGTAGTGGTGCACATCACCGCCGGCGTGGCGGCCCTGGTTGCCGCTCTGATGATAGGGCCGCGCAAGGGTTTTCCCACCACTGCGATGCCGCCGCACAACCTGACCATGACCGCCACCGGTGCCGGCATGCTCTGGGTGGGCTGGTACGGCTTTAACGGCGGCAGCGCCCTGGCCGCCAATGGTGATGCTGCCATGGCCATGCTGGTGACCCATATATCCGCATCGGCGGGAGCCGTTACCTGGGGCGCCATTGAATGGAAGCGCTATGGCAAGCCCAGCGCCCTGGGTACCCTGACCGGCGTGATTGCGGGTCTTGGCACCATCACCCCGGCCTCCGGTTTCGTGGGCCCCGGCGGCGCCCTGCTGATCGGCATTATGGCGGGTGGGGTCTGTTATGCCGCCACCAGCTATCTCAAGCGGGTCCTGAAGATCGATGAGTCGCTGGATGTGTTCCCGGTCCACGGCGTGGGCGGCATGCTGGGCACCCTGATGGCGGGTATTTTCTCCGCCACCAGCCTGGGGGTGTTCAGCGGTTACGGTTTTGCCGATGGTATCGAGTCCGTGGGTGAACAACTGGGCGTCCAGTTGATGGGGGTGCTTGCCGGCGTTATCTATACCGCGGCGGTGACCTTCGGGATCCTGAAGGTTGTCGATGCCCTGCTGGGGCTGCGCGTCACCGAGGAGGAAGAGATCGAAGGACTGGACCTCAATCAGCATGGGGAGCGGGGCTACGATCTTTAAAATTACGGTTTACAGTTTGCGGTTGGCGGTTTACGGTTGATGGCCGTAAACCGTCAACCGTAACGGGTTAAATCGTGCCCTCCGCCCAAGAGATCCTCGAAAATACATTCGGGTATAGCGAATTCCGGCACAACCAGGCCGGGATCATCCAGACCCTGGTGCAGGGCGGGGATGTCTTTACCCTGATGCCCACAGGCGGCGGCAAGTCCCTCTGCTATCAGATCCCGGCCCTTATCCGGGACGGCGTGGGGGTGGTCGTTTCGCCCCTCATCGCGCTGATGCAGGATCAGGTGGATGCGCTCAGGCAATTGGGCATCCGGGCTGCCTTCCTCAATTCCACCCTGGACCGCTGCAGCCAGCAACAGGTTGAGCAGACCTTGCTCGAGGGCGGATTGGACCTCATCTATATCGCCCCGGAGCGGCTGCTGACCGAGCGCATGCTCGGTCTGCTGGGCCAAGCCCGGGTCGCCCTGTTCGCCATCGACGAGGCCCACTGCGTCTCCCAGTGGGGACATGATTTTCGCAAAGAATACCAGCAGCTTTCCATCCTGCATGAACGCTATCCGGAGGTGCCGCGGATTGCGCTGACCGCCACGGCCGATCAACGCACCCGTGCTGAAATCATTGAACAGCTGAGGCTGCAGCAGGCGGCGGTCTTCATCAACAGCTTCGACCGGCCCAATATCCACTATGCCATCAGCGAGGGGCAAAATGCCCGCGAGCAGCTATGGCGTTTTCTCCAGCGGGAGCATCCGCGGGACGCCGGCATCGTCTATTGCCTGTCGCGCAAGAAGACCGAGAGTGTAGCGGCCTGGCTGTCCGCCAAAGGGCGTGAGGCCCTGCCCTACCACGCCGGCATGCCGGACGGGATGCGCCGTGAGCACCAGCAGCGCTTTCTGCGGGAGCAGGGGCTGATCATCGTGGCCACCATCGCCTTCGGCATGGGCATTGACAAGCCGGACGTGCGCTTCGTGGCCCACCTTAACCTGCCCAAGAGCATCGAGGCCTATTACCAGGAGACCGGCCGCGCCGGCCGCGACGGCGAACCGGCCGACGCCTGGATGGCCTATGGCCTGCAGGATGTCATCATGCTGCGCCAGATGGTGCAGGGCGGTGATGCCGACGAGCAGTTCAAGCGTGTCGCCCACCACAAGCTGGAGGCCATGCTGGGCCTGTGTGAACTTACAGGTTGCCGCCGCCAGGCGCTGCTGGCCTACTTTGGTGAAACCCTGAGCGAGCCCTGTGGCAATTGTGATAACTGTGTGCGCCCCCCCGAGACCTGGGATGGCAGCGTCTCCGCCCAGAAGGCGCTTTCTGCCGTTTACCGCACCGGCCAGCGTTTCGGCGTCAATTATGTCATCGATGTGTTGACCGGCAAGGATGACCAGCGCATCCGCCACAACCGGCATGATCAAATCAGCACCTATGGCATTGGCGGCGAGCACAAGGGGGCGGAGTGGCGCGGCATCTTCCGCCAGCTCATCGCCCAGGGCTATCTCAGTGTGGACGATGAGGGCTATGGCGCCCTCAGGCTCACGGAAAAATGCCGCCCCGTGCTGCGGGGCGAGGCGGGCCTGGAGCTGCGCAAGGCGACCAGGCCGGAAAAGATCAAAAAGGAGAAGGCCGAACGCAAACAACAGGCCCTGCGCTCTGTCGATGAGCCCCTGTTTGAAGCCCTGCGTGCCCTGCGCCTTGAACTTGCCCGGGAGCAGGGCGTGCCGCCCTATGTCATCTTCCATGACTCGACCCTGATGGAGATGGCCCGCACCCGGCCTGCAACCAGGGAGACCATGCGCTATATATCCGGCGTCGGCGAGCAGAAGCTCAAACACTATGGACAACGGTTTCTGGCCGAGATCGCCAAACACCCCCTGCCCGGGTTGCTGGACAACAACCTGAGCGACACCATCAATGAAACCCTGGCCCTGCACCGGCAGGGCAAGGATGCCGGGGCCATTGCAAGCGAGCGCAACCTGAAGCCTTCCACCATCTATACCCACCTGGCGGAGGCGGTGGCCGCGGGCCTGCTGAGCGCCCGTGAGGCCCTGCCCCTGGACGACGCCCAATATGCGGAAATCGTCACCGCCATGGAGATGCTGGACGCCGGGGAGGAGAGCTCCATGAAACCCGTCTACGAGGCCCTGGAGGGAAGGTACGACTATGGGGTTCTGAGATGCGTGTTGGCGGGGCTG
This sequence comes from Sedimenticola sp., assembly GCA_011051655.1. Classification (GTDB taxonomy): domain Bacteria; phylum Pseudomonadota; class Gammaproteobacteria; order Chromatiales; family Chromatiaceae; genus DRKS01. Next base: position 22,060 of record DRKS01000061.1, on the reverse strand, counting down.
TAGCGCCGCGCATCGTTCCCGCCCATCCCGATGTGAGCGCGCCGTTGGCGCCTGAACCGGTCCTCCCTGGCATTGCCGATGCAGAGGTGTAACATAGGTGACAGAAACCGGCCACAGGGAGTGGCAGATTATGCTTATCCCGGCCATCGGCCGAACAGGGCAGCTTCGTCAGGGGCGGGAAGGAAAGCACAACCGCATGCGCCCGCCCCTTGATGCCGCCCGGGGCGATGGCGCGAGCCAATCAATCAAACAGGAGCACGACCATGGCAGAAGATCAGATACGCAAAGAGCTTGACGCCCTCAAAAAAGATATCGCTCAACTTCGCAAGGACATCAGCGGCCTGACCGATGCGGTGAAAACCGTGGCGGGAGAGAAGATCGATGAGACCAAAAGCCAGGCCCGGCAGCGTGCGAACAGCACGGTGGAGGATATCGAGGGCAAGCTCGAGGAGCTGCTGGAGCAGGGTTCGGGAGTGGCGAAAAAGGCGGAGCAACAGATTTCCGAACACCCCGGGACCAGCCTGTTGACGGCGTTCGGTGTGGGATTCATCGTTGCCAAGTTGCTCGACGGGGGGGAACGGCGCTGAACAGCCTGGCGGAACTGATCATCGCCATGACCGATCTGCTGGAGGCGGAGGGTCGGGCGCTGAAACACTCGGCCGTGCGCACGGCTGTTGCCATGGCCTGTGTCGCCGTGGCCGGGGTGTTGGCCCTGGTCGGTATCGGCTTCTGCCTGTGGGCCGGGTATCAATACCTGGCGCTCGTCAGCGGGCCGATCGCTGCGAGCCTGATTTGCGGCCTGGTGATCATCGCCGTGGCGGGAGGTTTTGCATGGCTGACGAGCCGGCTCCTTCGCTGACGCCCGAGCAGGCCAAGGCCCGTTTGCGTGAAGCCGCCGGGCGCATCACCTCGAAAGCGGTGGTGGCGCGCCATCCGTGGCCGCTGCTGACGGTGGCGTTGGTCAGCGGCTATGCGGCGGGAAAGGGTAAGCTGAAACCCCTGCTGGACCAGCCCTGGGTGGTGCCGCTGCTGCTGCGGGTGCTGGGCAGATGGGCCGTCTCCGTTCCCGCCAAAAAGAAATCTCACTGACTGGCGGATGAGGTTGCCGTGGGGCGGCACCCGCGGGCAACGGAACCGAAACCGCAACAGGATAAACGGTTTTTCAGAAGCGAAAAAACGGGGAATGCCATGCAGCCAAGAACGGATGATTACAGCGCCCAATCCATCGAGGAGACGATTCGGGCGCTGCACACGGACGCCGGGCGGGGCCTGGATACGGCCGAGGCGGCCGGACGTCTCGAACGATACGGCTACAATGAGATCGAGGAAAAGGAGGAGCCTCTCTGGCACCGCATCTTCCGCCGCTTCTGGGGCCCCATCCCGTGGATGATCGAGGTGGCCGCCATCCTGTCCGCGGTGGTGGAGAAGTGGGAGGACTTCGCCATCATCGTCATTATGCTGCTGGTCAACGCCGTGCTCGATTTTCTCCAGGAGCACCGCGCCCTCAACGCCCTCAAGGCGCTCAAGCAGCGCCTGGCTAACGAGGTGATCGTGCTGCGCGATGGCGCGTACAAGACCATTCCCGCCCGCGAGCTGGTGCCTGGTGATGTGGTCAAACTCAAGATCGGCGACGTGGTGCCCGCCGATGTGCAGTTGCTGCAGGGTGATTACCTGCTCATCGATCAGGCGGCCCTGACCGGTGAGTCCCTGCCGGTGAGCAAGAAGATCAATGAACTGGCCTACGCCAACACCATCGTCAAGCAGGGGGAGATGCTGGCGGTGGTGGTCAACACCGGGATGCGCACCAACTTCTCCAGCGTGGTGTCCCTGGTGGCCGAGGCCGGTTTGAAAGAGCGCAGCCACTTTCAGAAAATGGTGATCCAGATCGGCAACTACCTGATCCTGATCACGGTGGCGCTGGTCTTGCTCATCATCATGGTGGCCCTGTTTCGCCATGAGCCATTCCTGGAGATCGCCCGCTTCGCCCTGGTGTTGACCGTGGCCGCCATCCCGGTGGCCTTGCCGGCGGTGCTGTCGGTGACCATGGCGGTGGGGGCGGTGAACCTGGCCCGGCGTCAGGCCATCGTCTCCAAGCTGACCGCCATCGAGGAGCTGGCCGGGGTCGACATCTTCTGCTCGGACAAGACCGGGACCCTCACCAGAAACGAGATGAAAGTGGCCGAGCCCGTCCTGCTGGACGGATACAGCGAGCGGGAGCTGTTTCTCTACGCGGCCCTGGCCTCCAAGCTGGAAAATCGCGACCCCATCGAACTGCCCATTTTTCATTACATCGACGAGCATTTCCCGGACCTGGACTGGCGGGCCTGGCGCCAGACCCGGTTCACCCCCTTCGATCCCATCCGCAAGCGCACCGAGGCCCGGGTCGAAAAGGACGCTGAGCAGGCGCTGGCGGTGAAGGGGGCGGCCCAGGTGCTGATCGAGATGACGGAAATGGATGAGGACAGCGCCCACGACCTCAACAATACCGTCGAGCTGCTCGCCTCCAAGGGTTATCGCACCCTGGCGGTGGGCCGCCGCATGGGGGAGGCGCCGCTGGAGCTGCTCGGCCTGATCCCCCTTTACGACCCGCCCCGCGAGGACTCGAAGCGGGTGATCGCCGAGATGGGCGACTACGGCGTGCAGGTGAAAATGGTCACCGGCGACAACCTGGCCATCGCCAAGGAGGTGGGCCGCATGCTCGATCTGGAACAGCGCACCATCCGCTCGGCCCAGCTCTCCGGCGCCGCCAGCAATGAGCTGCTGGCCCTGGCCGAGGCCCTGGCCATGGCCATTTATCAGCGCCTCAGAGGTGGCGTTTCGTTGAAAGAGGCGAAACGCTTCGCCAGCGAAGTCATGAAAGAGGTGAATGCAATCTACGATACCAGCCTGCTGGAGCGTGAGTTTATCCACACCCATGAATCCGCCATCATCGAGATGATCGAGGAGGTGGACATCTTCGCCGAGGTGGTGCCGGAGGACAAGTACCGCATCGTGGATACCCTGCAGAAGGGCAATCACATCGTCGCCATGACCGGCGACGGCGTCAACGATGCCCCGGCGCTGAAGAAGGCCGACTGCGGTTTCGCCGTCTCCAACGCCACCGACGCCGCCCGCGCCGCCGCCGACATCATCCTCACCGCGCCCGGCCTGTCGGTGATCAACGAGGCGGTGCGCCAGGCGCGCGTCACGTTCGCCCGCATGAAGAGCTACGCCACCTTTCGCATCGCCGAGACCATCCGCATCATCCTCTTCATGACCCTCTCCATCCTGGTGTTCGATTTCTACCCCATCACGGCGCTGATGATCATCCTGCTGGCGCTGCTCAACGACATCCCCATCCTGACCATCGCCTACGACAACACCAGGGTCCACCAGGCGCCGGTGCGCTGGAATATGCGCGAGCTGCTGACCGTCTCCACGGTGCTGGGGGTCAGCGGCGTGGTTTCATCCTTCCTGCTCTTTTTTATCCTGCAGGAGAAGGGGATGCCCGAGGATATGATCCGCAGCCTGCTGTTTCTCAAGCTGATCGTCGCCGGCCACAGCACCCTCTACGTCACCCGCGCCGAGGGCTGGTTCTGGGAGCGTCCCTGGCCCGCGCCGCTGCTTTTCGGCGCCACCTTCGGCACCGAAATCCTCGGCACCCTGATTGCCGTCTATGGTTTTCTGATCACCCCCATCGGCTGGGAGTACGCCCTGTGGATCTGGGTCTACGCCCTGGTCTGGTTCATCATCAACGATGCGGTAAAGATCTACACCTACCGCCTGCTGCGGCGCGAGGGGGTGTTTGCATGAAGGTGATGCCCCATGCGCTCTTCACTCCCGTTCCTGAAGCGCCCGCCTGCTGATGCCACGGTAGATCGCCTCCAGCCCCAGGCTGGCGGCAAAGGCGGCCAGGGTCGTGTAAAAAGCGCTCTGATCGGTGCGCCACTGGTAGAGCATTAACAGCACAAATACGGCAAGCACCGCTGCCAGGGCAAAGACGATAAAGGGCCGGTTGCCGCCGAAGCGGGGGGCCAGGCGGTAATGGGCGACGAGCACGAAGAGATAGATCACCATGAAGACGGCGCTGGTGATGGCGGCGATGCCGTTGAGATCGAAGGCGAGGGCGAACAGCAGGCTCAGCCCCGCTGTAATGTAGAGCCCCTCGGAGGCCTGGAACCAGCCCTTGCGCTCGAAAAACTCCGGCAGCTCGCCATCCCTGGCCAGGGCGTAGGCGATGTTGGCGCCGCCGTACAGGGTGGCGTTGAGGGCCGAGGCGATGGAAAACAGGGCGCCCAGGGAGACCAGCAGATAACCGGCGCTGCCGAGAAAGGGTTTGGCCGCTTCGGCCAGGGCGAAGTCCTGGGCCCTGACCAGCGCATTCAAAGGCAGGTTGCCCACCGCCACGGTCGCCACGGCGACATAGATCAGGGTGACGATCAGGATGCTCAGATAGATGGCCCGCGGCACATTGCGCCTGGGGTTCACCATGTTTTCCGAGGCGTTGGTGACCAGGCCAAACCCCATGTAGGAGAGGAAAAAGACGGCGACGGCGTAGAGGGTGCCTTTCACCTGGGCGGGGTCAAAACCGGGGCTGAGCCAGCCCGGGCGGATGGTCCACAGCCCGAGGACGACAAACACCCCCAGCACGCCCACCTTGATCAGGACGATGAAAAACTCGGCCTTGCCCACGGCGGCCGGCCCCAGAAAGTTGACTGCCAGGAAGAGCCCGATTATCCCTGCCTCCGTGACACCCACCGCCAGGCCGGTGGCAGGCAGATGAAGCAGCGGCAGCAGATAACCGGCAAAGCCCTTTGCGAACAGGGCGATGGAGATGACATAGGTGAGCCAGGAGAGTATGCTCAATGCCCCGGTCAGCACCCCGTCTCCCAGGCCGCGCAGGATGAACTCCATGGGCCCGGCGTTGGAGACGATCTTTGCCCCCAGCGTCGCGTAGGAGTAGGCCACCAGCAATGCCAGCGCGCCCGAAATCACAAACACCAGCGGCAGATTGTGGCCGGCGATGCGCGCCCCCAACCCGAATACGGAGAAGATGCTGGCGCCGATCATGGTGCCCACGGCGATGGAGACGGCCTGCCACAGGCCGATTTTCTTGTCCATTTTTCAGAGAGGGTCCTTCACGACAGGGGGACCGGATGATCTTACCTGATCGGGTAAATGATTTCTGTGACCGGCGTGGATGGCTCATCGGCGGCGAATTCCGGCTGCTGCTGGAGGCATTGGTGCAGGCATGAACGCCGGGGCCGCCATTCTCACGCTGAATGCCGGCTCTTCCAGCCTGAAGTTTGCCCTGTTCCATGTTGCCGGGGGCGGCCCCGTGCGACAGGTCTACGGCGGCCTGTCCGGCCTGGACGGCAGGCCGCGTTTCACCGTATTCGATGACGACGCCAGGCCCCTGTTCGAGGCCCAATGCCCCAGTGGGGGACACGAGGCGGCACTCGCGCACCTGCTCGACTGGCTGGCGGGCGAATTCCCCGGCCTGCCCATCGGGGCCGTCGGGCACCGGGTGGTGCACGGCGGCGGCAGGTTCGAGGCCCCCGTCCTCGTCGATGCCCGGGTCCTTCGGCAACTGGGTCAATTCGTGCCGCTGGCCCCGCTGCACATGCCCCACAACCTCGCCGCCATGGAGATTTTGCACAGGCAGCGGCCCGGCCTGCCCCAGGTCGCCTGTTTCGATACCGCCTTTCACCACAGCATGCCCCGGCAGGAACGGGGCTACGCCCTGCCGCGGCGGTGGTTCGACCTGGGCCTGCGCCGTTATGGCTTCCACGGGCTTTCGTACGAATACATCGCCTCGGTCCTGCCAGGCTGTCTGGGCGAGGCCGCCGAGGGCAGGGTCATCGTCGCCCACCTCGGCCATGGCGCCAGTCTCTGCGCCATGCGCAAGCGGCGTTCGGTTGCCACCACCATGGGCTTCACCCCCCTGGACGGCATCCCCATGGCCACCCGGCCGGGCGCGCTGGACCCGGGTGCTGTCACCTGGCTCATGCGTGAGCGGCATCTGTCCGTCGGCCAGGTGGACGACCTGCTCAATCATCACAGCGGCCTGCTGGGGTTGTCGGGGATCAGCGGCGACATGCACCAACTGCTGGCCAGCGATCAACCCGGGGCCGCCGCGGCCATCGACTACTTCATTCATCACACCCGCCGCGCCATCGGTTCGCTGGCGGCGGTGCTGGGCGGACTCGACGCCCTGGTCTTTACCGCCGGCATCGGCGAAAACGCCCCGGCCGTCCGGGAACGGATCTGCCGCGAATCGGCCTGGCTGGGCATCGGACTCGATACGAAGGCCAATGCCGAAAACCGCCCCCGCATCAGCCTGCCTGACAGCGCCGTGTCGGTATGGCGCATTCCCACCAACGAAGAGTCAATCATCGCCAGGCACACCATGCGCCTGACTGCCGGAAAGGAGCCATCATGACCGATACCACCACAAGCCCACCCCTGCACGCCGAAGAGCTGGAAAACCTGCATGCCTGGTGGCGCGCCGCCAATTATCTCTGTGCCGGGCAGATCTTTCTGATGGACAATCCCCTGCTGGAAGAACCGCTGAAACCCGCGCACATCAAGCCGCGCCGTCTCGGCCACTGGGGCACCACCCCCGGCCTGAACCTGCTCTATGCCCACATGAACCGGGTCATCAGGCGCGAAGACCTGAATGCGATCTTCATTACCGGCCCGGGTCACGGTGGCCCGGCGCTGGTGGCCAATACCTGGATGGAGGGCAGCTACAGCGAATGCTATCCCGGGGTTTCCCGGGACAAGGCCGGCATGAAGCGCCTGTTCAAACGCTTCTCCTTTCCCGGCGGGGTGCCCAGCCATTGTGCGCCGGAGACGCCCGGCTCCATCCACGAAGGGGGCGAACTCGGTTATTCCATCGCCCATGCCTTCGGCGCCGTGTTTGACAACCCGGACCTGATCGCACTCTGTGTGGTGGGCGACGGCGAGGCGGAGACCGGGCCGCTGGCCACCGCCTGGCACTCCAACAAATTTCTGAATCCCGCCAGTGACGGCGCCGTCCTGCCGGTGCTGCATCTCAACGGCTACAAGATCGCCAACCCCGCGGTGCTGGCCCGCATCGGGGAGGCGGATCTCATCAGGCTGTTCGAGGGTTATGGTTATCACCCCTACGTGGTCGCCGGTGACGAGCCGATGGCGGTGCACCGGCGGCTTGCCGCGACCCTGGATGCGGTCATCGACGAAATCCGTGGCATTCAGCGGCGCGCCCGCGAAGACGGAGAGGCGGGCCTGCCGCGCTGGCCCATGATTATCCTGCGCACCCCCAAGGGATGGACCGGCCCCAAGGAGGTGGACGGCCTCAAGGTGGAGGGCTGCTGGCGCGCCCACCAGGTGCCCATCCCGGATGTCACCAAACCGGAGCACCTGCGCATCCTGGAAGAGTGGATGAAGAGCTACCGGCCGGAGGAGCTGTTCGATGACAGCGGCCGGCTCAAGCCGGAAATCGCGGCCCTGGCCCCGGAGGGCGAGCGCCGCATGGGCGCCAATCCCCACGCCAACGGCGGCCTGCTGCTGAAGCCGCTGCACTTGCCCGACTACCGTGACTATGCGGTGGCGGTCAAGCGGCCCGGCGCCGGCCTGGGTGAGGCCACCCGGCGCATGGGTGATTATCTGCGTGACCTGATGAGTCTCAACAAAGAAGCGGCCAACTTCCGCGTCATGGGGCCCGACGAGACCGTGTCCAACCGGCTCGGCGCCCTGCTCGAGGTCACCGACCGGACCTGGGAGGCCGAGCGCCATGACGATGACGATCACCTGGGTCCCGGCGGCCGCGTCATGGAGATCCTGTCCGAGCACACCTGCCAGGGCTGGCTGGAGGGCTATCTGCTCACCGGCCGCCACGGCCTGTTTTCCTGCTACGAGGCCTTCATCCATATCGTCGATTCCATGTTCAACCAGCACGCCAAGTGGCTCAAGGTGTGCAGCGAAATCCACTGGCGCGCCGACATCGCCTCCCTCAATATCCTGCTCACCTCCCACGTCTGGCGCCAGGACCACAACGGCTTTTCCCACCAGGATCCCGGCTTCATCGATCACGTGGTCAACAAAAAGGCCGACATCGTGCGCGTCTATCTGCCGCCGGACGCCAACAGCCTGCTGTACGTGGCCCACGAATGCCTCGACTCGCGCAACCTGGTCAACGTCATCATCGCCGGCAAGCAGCCGGAGCCGCAGTGGCTGGACATGGACGCGGCCATCAAGCACTGCTCGGCCGGCATCGGCATCTGGGAGTGGGCCAGCAACGACCAGGATGGCGGGCCGGATGTCATCATGGCCTGCTGCGGTGACGTGCCCACCCTCGAAACCCTGGCCGCGGTGGATCTGTTGCGCCGGCACGCCCCTGAACTGCGCATCCGCCTGATCAACGTGGTGGACCTCATGACCCTGCAACCCCACGAGGAGCACCCCCACGGCCTGCCGGATGCCGACTTCGACGCCCTGTTCGGCACCGACATTCCCGTGATCTTCGCCTTCCATGGCTATCCCTGGCTGATCCACCGCCTGACCTACCGGCGGCAGTTCCATCATCATCTGCATGTCCGTGGCTACAAGGAGGAAGGCACCACCACGACACCCTTCGACATGGTGGTGCGCAACGATCTCGACCGCTTCCACCTGGTGATGGACGTGGCCGACCGGGTGCCGGCGCTGAAGGACCGCGCCGGCCACCTGCATCAGGCCATGCACGACAGGCTGGTGGAGCACCGGGAATACATCACCACTTATGGCGAGGACATGCCGGAGATCAGGAACTGGCGCTGGAAGGGGCCGGACAGCACCCGGCTGTCGCCGTAAAGAGGCGATGGTCCGTATGAACCCGGGCAACCTCCGGCAGGCGGGGCCGCATCAGCACCTGCCGGGGTGGTTGCTTTTCTTCCGGCACACCGCTTTGCTGACGGCTGGCGCGGTCCTGGGTTTTGCCGCCGCCTATTGGCTCACTTCGATGGAGTTCGATTTTTCCGCTGATGTCGAGGAGGCGCGCCGGCTGGGGATCGTCAGCCTGACCGTCCTGGAGGGCTATCCCAAATCCAGGGATGTCCTTGATTATCTCATCACCCTGGGCCTGCCGGTCCTGTCGGCTATGGCTGTCTGGTGGCCATGGGGCCGCGCAAGACGCCGGGAGTTGCGGCAGCTTTCGGCCGGTTCACAACCAGAGGGCCGGCCCGCCTCCGCGGCCTGGAGGGCGGAGCTGGCGGTTTTGCTGCTGCTGGCGCTCTATTGCGCCTTTTCCGTCGGCCGCCTGTACCTGACGGCGTATGATCCTTTTGTCGGCGCCTGGACGCTGCTGGGAGAGGAAGGGCTGAATCTCGCCTGGGTGCAGAGCATCCTCTCCGGCGGGGTCTACGGGAAGGATTTCGCCTGCGTGTACGGCCCCATGCTGATCTATCCCCTCGCCTGGGCCATGCGGCTTTTCGGCGAAACCGTGCTGGTGGAGAGGGCCTATGCCCTGGCCCTCAATCTCGTGGCCCACGCCATTGTTATTTTCTTTCTGTACCGGGTGGTGTGTTCCAGGACGGTCTTTCTTCTGGGCGGCGTCTTTTATCTCTTTCTGTTTCCGGCCCAGTTGGCGGTGCATCCGAGCGGCAGCTATCTGCGGGTGGCCCTCGCCATCCTGCCCATGATTTTTGCCTACGGCTACATGGACAGCCGCAGGCCGTATCTGTTGCCGGTCTGTGGATTGGTGGTGGGGCAGAGCCTGCTGTTCAGCCAGGAGGCGGGGCTTTGTTCCCTGCTTGCGCTGCTGGTGCTGTTCCTGCTCTACCACGGCGCCGGGGGTGAGTGGAAAAGGGCCGGCCAAGCCTGTCTTTTGTTTCTGGCCGGGGTGGTGATTTCCGTTGCCCCGATGCTTTTTTATCTTTTTATGAACGACGCATTCGGCCCTTTCATCGACAGCATGGTCGGCTACCCAAGGCTGTTCATGCTGGGCTACAGCGCCATGCCCTTTCCCTCTTTCAACTGGTTCATCGACAACCTGGATTCAAATGCGGCCTATTTGCAGTTTGGCATTATCTTTATCTATATATTCGCCGCTATCCAGCTTTTGTCGCGGCTGATGGTGGGGCCTGTTTCGCCTGGGCTTTTGATCCGTATCACCCTGCTGGTATTCGGTGTGCTGTTGTTTCGTTCCGCCCTCGGGCGTTCGGACGATTTTCATGCCTTGCTGGCCGCGCCGCCGGCAATACTCCTGATCATCCTTTATATCGAAGATGGCTTCTGCCTGTTCAGGTCTCATGCCCAGGTGGGGCCAAGAGTGGCAGGTTTGTTTTTCTCGTTCTTTGTCGCCGGGTCCGTCGTGGCCTGGATTGGGGCAACCCCGTTCCTGAAAAGCATGGTGACGGCGACCCGGGATGATCTCATGTCGATGGATGCAAAGTGGAATCTTGTCCCCTGGGGGACCAGGCTTCCGGCGCTTGCCCGCGGCGGCATCTATTTCCCCCCGCAAACGGCGGCATCCATACGGAAGATCCAGCGGTTCCTGGAGAAGAGAACCAAGCCGGAGGACTATGTCTACTTTTTCCCCAACGAGGCCGTTTATTATTTTCTGTTCAACCGCAAAAACCCGACCCGTTACGCCAGTCCCTACATCGCCATAACGGCGGAGCACAGGAAGGAACTGGTGGCCGGTCTGGAGCGTAATCGTCCGCGCTATGTCGTCTACAGCCTGAAGACCTGGCGTATGGATGAGATCAGGGAAACCATCCAGGCGCCGGAGGTGGTCGAGTACTTGCGGCGGACTTACCGGCCGGCCCTGAACATGGGGGATGTGGTGGTGTTGGAAAGGACCGCCGGGGCGGCCTCCGGATGAAGGAGCAGGGCCTTGTCAGAAAATTTTACACTTGTTTTGGCCCCGGTCGCCGATCGGTCAAAATCGAAACGGCTTGTTTTTGCTGGAATTTATTATTCAAGGGTCGGTGATGATCCAGGCGGTCGCTGGGAAAAGGGCCTTTTCTGGTGTCAGGTTTTTTTACATCCGGGGGGGTTGCCCGCGCATCAGTTTTTGCAACCAATTGATAGTTGGTCTTATTGCTGTATGGAATAGATTTTGCTAAACAGGTTTCTTGATGAAATATTCAGGGCTGTGCGCCGGGGCGGGATTCGGCGCATCCGGGCCCCAGGGCTGCCGATTCGAATAAACGGGTAGAAGCAATGAACAAAAACTGGAAAGGGGCGCTATGCGCCGGTTTATTGGGCCTGGGAATGGCAGCCATGGTCGATGCGGCGCCGGTCAGTGGCCAGGGCACCTGGGAAACCACCCTGCTGGGTCGTGACCTGGATGGGAACGCGGCCACCTTCGAGGCCTACTACGACACCGAGCTCGATGTTACCTGGCTGGCGAACGCCAACGTCAACAGCCTGATGACCTGGAGCACCGCCACCGCCTGGGCGGGCGGGCTGGATATCAACGGCGTCACCGGCTGGCGTTTACCCGCCGTGAATCCGGGTATTGTCGGCTATAACGTCGATCCATCCACCAGCGAGATGGCCCACCTGTTTTACGAGACCCTGGGCAACCTGGGTTATTACGATACCGATGGCCATGCCCAGTCGGGCTATGGATTGAGCAACACCGGCCCGTTCAGCAATTTCCGCTCCGGCGGTTACTGGTCTGGCACGGAATATCCTGCTCCCGGTAACGCCTGGTACTTCTTCTTCAATAATGGCAAGCAGGAGGCGGGTTCCAAGGGCTATAAGTATGCTGCGCTGGCCGTCCGTGACGGTGATATCAGCCCGGTGCCGGTGCCGGCGGCCGTATGGCTGTTCGGTTCCGCCCTGGTGGGGCTGGTGGGATTGACGCGGCGCCGGCGCTGAGGTTTGCCCAGTCCGGGGGTGACGTATTCACCCGGAACAACGGCGCCTTCGGGCGCCGTTTTAGGTTAAAATGCATCCTTTTCCCCGGCGGAGACGGTTTCGATGTTCAGTAAAACGATGCAGATCAGCGGCTATGACGACGAACTCTGGGCGGCCATTCAGGCCGAGGAGAAACGCCAGGAGGAGCATATCGAGCTGATCGCCTCGGAAAACTACGCCAGCCCCCGGGTGATGCAGGCCCAGGGTTCGGTGCTGACCAACAAGTATGCCGAGGGCTATCCGGGCAAGCGTTATTACGGCGGCTGCGAGTATGTGGATATCGCCGAGCAACTGGCCATCGACCGGGCCAGGGAGCTGTTCGGCGCCGATTACGCCAATGTTCAACCCCACTCCGGATCCCAGGCCAACGCCGCCGTCTACATGGCCCTGTGCCAGCCGGGGGATACGGTGCTGGGCATGAGCCTGGCCCACGGCGGCCACCTGACTCACGGCGCCAGGCCCAACTTTTCCGGCAAGCTCTACAACGCCGTGCAATATGGCCTGAACCCGGATACGGGCGAGATCGATTATGACGAGGTGGAGCGCCTGGCCCGGGAGCACAAACCCAGGATGATCGTGGCCGGTTTCTCCGCCTACTCCCGGGTGGTGGACTGGCAGCGCTTCCGCGCCATCGCCGATGAGGCGGGCGCCTGGCTGTTCGTGGACATGGCCCATGTGGCGGGTCTCATCGCCGCCGGCATCTATCCCAGCCCGGTGCAGATCGCCGATGTGACCACCACCACCACCCACAAGACCCTGCGCGGCCCCCGCGGCGGCCTGATCCTGGCCAAGTCCAACCCCGAGATCGAGAAGAAGCTCAACTCCCTGGTCTTTCCCGGCACCCAGGGCGGCCCCCTGATGCACGTCATCGCCGCCAAGGCGGTGGCCTTCAAGGAGGCCATGGAGCCGGCGTTCAAGGACTACCAGCAGCAGGTGGTGGCCAATGCCCGGGCCATGGCCGGGGTGTTCATCGAGCGGGGCTATGACGTGGTCTCCGGCGGCACCGACGACCACCTGTTCCTGGTCAGCTTCATCCAGGCCGGCCTCACCGGCAAGGACGTGGACGCCTGGCTGGGCAGCGCCAACATCACGGTGAACAAGAATGCGGTGCCGAACGACCCCCAATCCCCCTTCGTCACCAGCGGCATCCGCATCGGCACCCCGGCCATGACCACCCGTGGTTTCGGCGAGGCCGAGGCCCGGGAGCTGGCCGGCTGGATGTGCGATGTGATCGACAGCCGCGGGGACGGGGCGACGATTCAGCGCGTGAAAGAGCAAGTGCTGGCGCTGTGCCGGCGTTTCCCTGTCTATCAGTAACCAGGCTGGCGGGTTGCGGGGCCTTTTCCCGAAACCCGTCACCGGAAACCCGAAGCTGAAAATATGCGTTGTCCTTTCTGTGGCGCCCAGGATACCAAGGTCATCGACTCCCGCCTGTCGGGGGAGGGTGATCAGGTGCGCCGCCGCCGGGAGTGCACCGTCTGCAAGGAGCGCTACACCACTTACGAAACCGCCGAGCTGAACCTGCCGCGCCTGGTCAAGCGGGACGGCAGCCGGGTGCCCTTCGACGGCCGCAAGCTGGCCTCCGGCATCATGCGGGCGCTGGAGAAGCGGCCGGTGAGCACCGAGCAGGTGGACGCCGCCCTCAACCACATCCGGCGCAGGCTGATGGCGACAGGTGAGTCCGAGGTGCCCACCAACCAGATTGGTGAGTGGGTGATGGAGGAGCTGCGCAGTCTGGATGAGGTGGCCTATGTGCGTTTTGCCTCCGTTTACCGCAAGTTCGAGGATGTGAACGCCTTCCGGGAGGAGATCGAGCGGCTTGAGCGCCAGCTTGTGCCGGAGGCCGGACAGAAGCAGTTGGATCTTCCGGGCAAGACATGACATGCTCCCTGGACTACCGCTTCATGGCGCGGGCCATCCGGCTGGCGCGCAAAGGACTCTATAGCACGCATCCCAATCCCCGTGTCGGCTGTGTCCTTGTGCGCGCGGGGGAAATCCTGGGCGAGGGCTTTCACCGCCGCGCCGGCGGACCCCATGCCGAAGTCAATGCCCTGGCGGCCGCGGGTGAGCGCGCCCGGGGTGCCACCGCCTATGTCTCCCTGGAGCCCTGTTCCCATCGGGGGCGCACGCCGCCCTGCGCCGACGCCCTGATCGCGGCCGGCGTGGGGCGGGTGGTGGCGGCCATGCGAGATCCCAATCCCCTGGTCGCCGGGAAGGGGCTGGCGCGGCTGCGCCAGGCCGGGATTCAGGTGGAGTCCGGCCTGCTGGAGTCCCAGGCGCGGGGGCTGAACCCAGGCTTCATCAAGCGCATGAGCCGTGGCCTGCCCCATCTGCGCTGCAAGCTGGCCATGAGCCTGGATGGCCGCACCGCCATGGCCAGCGGTGAGAGCAAGTGGATCACCTCGGAGGCGGCCCGGCGGGACGTGCACCGCCTGCGGGCGCGCAGCTCGGCGGTGATGACCGGCGTGGAGACGGTGATCGCTGATGATCCTTCCCTCGACGTCAGGCTGGCGCCGCCGGAGCTGGAAGGCATCGAGTCCGATGCGGAGCTGCCGCGGCCTCTTCGCGTAGTGCTGGATTCCGGGTTGCGGACGCCGCCGGAGGCCCGGATGCTGGATCTCCCCGGCCAAACCCTCATCCTGTGCGCGCATGCCGGCGACAATCGCCGCGCCGCCCTGGAGGCCGCCGGCGCCTCTGTCGCAGCGGTGGGAGAGCGGGACGGGCGGGTGGATCTGCGGGCGGCCCTGGAATATCTGGCCGGACTGGAGATCAACGAGGTGCTGCTGGAGGCCGGGCCGACCCTTGCCGGGAGCGCGCTGCAGGCGGGGCTGGTGGACGAGCTGGTGATCTATATGGCGCCGCACCTGATGGGGGATGGCGGCAAGGGGCTGTTTCACCTGCCCGGCCTGGAGAGGATGCAGGAACGCATTGAATTGGACATCCTGGATGTCCGGCCCATAGGCAGGGACTGGCGGATCCGTGCTGTCAAATCCTCCCGGCCCCCCTTTGCCAAGGGGGGGCAAGGGGGGATTTAACCCGCATTTCTCACCAGGATTTGGATTTTTGGGGCAAGCTGGCGAAGCAGGTTGGACGATCGGCCGCCGAAGCATAGCCGCAGCTATGATTCAAGGCTGATCGTTCAAGATGCGAAGCCAGATTGATGGAATACATCCCTGTATTCTACCCCTTCGGGGTCGCTGCGCGGTCCAAATTCGCTCCAGGCGAATTTGTGTTCCAAAAACCAAATAGGACAGAGTATAAATTAACCGCCATCACTTTATGAGGCTAAGTACATTGAATTTCATAAATTTCTCAATTAACCGGGTCCGCCTGGTGAGAAATGCGGGTTAATGGCGCGACACTTCTTCCTGGTCGCCATCCTGGCCATCGCCGGGCTCCTGCTTTTCACCAACCTCGGCAACCAGTACCTGTGGCAGGACGAGGCCGAGACCGCCCTGCTGGCCAAGAGCATATTGGCCAAGGGCTATCCCAGCGCCTGGGACGGCAAGAACCTGATCACCCAGAATGCCGGGCTGGATTCCAACGAAGGCCATGTCTGGACCTGGAGCCCCTGGCTGCAATTCTATGCCGCGGCCTTCTCGTTCAAGCTGCTTGGGATGAATGCGTTCGCCGCCCGGCTCCCTTTTGCGCTGGTGGGGCTGGCCGCCGTCGTGCTGTTTTATTTTTTTACCCTGCGGCTGGGCCGCAACGAGACCCTGACCCGCATCTCGACCCTGTTGTTCGTCACCTCCATTCCCTTTCTGCTGCATACCCGCCAGGCCCGGTGGTATGTGCTGGCGGTTTTTGCGACCCTCTGGCTGCTTTACGCCTGTCTGAGACTGCGGGACCGGGAGAAGGGCGCCGTTCTCCAGGTGGCGCTGTCGGCGGTGACGCTGTTTTACAGCAATTTTGTCATCCTCTTCGGTGTGGCGGGAGGCATCCTGCTGCACTATCTGGGATGTTTCGTCTTCAAGGCCGGGCGGCCGGCCTTCAAGTCGGTGCTGGCGTCGGTGCTGGTCGTCTCCCTGTTTACCCTGCCCTGGATTTTCTATACCGAGGCCTGGGACAAGTCCAATGTCTTCGAAGAGTACGCCCTGGGCTTTTTTGACCGGCTGAAGCTGTTTGTGGGGAAAAACATCATCAATCTGAACGGCTACTTTTTCCCCTTCCTGCTCATCCCCCTCCTTTTCTGGCGCCGGAAGAAGAGCGCCTGGAACGGCGCGGGCATCGGCCGGGGCAATTTTTTTCTGCTGCTTCTGACGGTGCTGGCCACCGTGGCGGTCCTGTCGGTGCTGCCCTGGGCCTACTTCCGCTACCTCATTGGGTTGACGCCGGTCTGCGCCATATTGCTGGGCCTGGTGGTATGGCGCATCTGGGATTTCAACCGGGCGGCCGCCACCGTCGTGCTGGCATTGCTGATCTTTACCAACGTCTTTACGCTGGCCTTGCCGCCCCACCGGCTGAAATTCGATTTCCCGGATTTTCTCTACGAAATAACCCACGACTACGATGGCCCCAACGAGGGGATCGTCCGTTATCTGAAGGAACATGGCGATGCGGACCAGTTTGTCATCACCAACTACGGGCAGTTGCCCATCATGTTCTACACCGGCATGCGGGCCATCGGCTTCGGCCAGGATCTGCGGGTGCCGGAGCAGGCGGACTGGATCATCCCCAGGCGGGGGCGGCCGAACGAGGGCTTTCTGCGCTACCTGGCCCGGGGCTACCGGCCGATTCGCATCGACTACCCGGACATCCCCTGGGGCAACAGGCCGGACCCCTTCTACCACAGGTACCGGACTGTGACGGATGCGCCGAAGGTGATCCTTTACAAAAAACGCCAGATAACTTCTACTCCATCTTTCAGCGCGGATTTTTGATGGAGGCTGGACCAGGCGCAGCGGATCCACCGGAATTGCCATCCAGGCTCCATATTTTTTTAGGGAACGGATTTTATGTTCACAGGCATCATTCAGGCCATCGGCACCGTGGCCAATCTGGAGCAGCGGGGCGGTGACGTGCGCCTGTGCATCAATGCCGGCAAGCTGGATCTGGAGGGCGCCAATCCGGGTGACAGCATCGCGGTCAACGGTGTCTGCCTGACGGCGGTGGAGCTTGCGGGAGACGGCTTTGCCGCCGATGTCTCGCACGAGACCCTGTCGCTGACCACCCTGGGAGGGCTGCGCGCCGCCACCCCGGTCAACCTGGAGAAGGCCCTGACCCTGAGCACCCCCCTGGGGGGGCATCTGGTGAGCGGCCACGTGGATGGCCTGGGCCGGGTGCTGGAGCGCCGCGATGACGCCCGGTCGGTGCGCCTGCGCATCGAGGCGCCGGAGGAGCTGGCCCGCTACATCGCCCCCAAGGGCTCCATCTGCGTGGACGGGACCAGCCTGACGGTCAATGAGGTGGCGGGCCGGGTGTTCGGGCTCAACATCGTTCCCCATACCCTGCAAGAGACCATCATCGACGGCTACCGGGCGGGGACGGCGGTCAATCTGGAGGTGGACCTGATCGCCCGCTACCTGGAGCGCCTGCTGCTCGGGGAAAAGGCCGGCTGCGCCAATGCGGCCGGCATCAGCCGTGCTTTCCTGGCGGAGCATGGTTTTCTGAAATAGACGGCCGCGGAGCGGGGGCTTTTTGTTTGAATGCCCGGCCCTTTGGTAGACTATCCCGTTCGCTGCAATGAAATCATTTTGCGCGCCCCGCGGCGGGCGCGATTCGACCTTGACCCTATGGCCCTGAACAGCACTGAAGAAATCATTGAAGATCTCCGTCAGGGGAAAATCGTCATCATCATGGATGACGAGGACCGTGAGAACGAGGGCGATCTGCTCATGGCGGCGGACAAGGTCACGCCGGAGGCCATCAATTTCATGGCCCGCTACGGCCGTGGCCTGATCTGCCTGACCCTGACGGAGGAGCGCTGCAAGCAGCTGCGCCTGCCCATGATGGTGAGCGATCTGGACACCCAGTACGCCACCAATTTCACTGTCTCCATCGAGGCGGCGGAAGGGGTGACCACCGGCATATCCGCCGCTGACCGGGCCACCACCATATTGGCGGCGGTGGCCCCGGACGCCCGGCCGGACGACCTGGTCCAGCCCGGCCATGTCTTCCCCCTCATGGGGCTGCCCGGCGGCGTCCTGGTACGGGCCGGTCACACCGAGGCCGGCTGCGACCTGGCCCGGCTGGCCGGGCTGACCCCGGCGGCGGTGATCGTGGAGATCCTGAATGAGGACGGCACCATGGCGCGGCGCCCTGACCTGGAGGCCTTCGCTGCGGAGCATGGCCTGAAGATCGGGACCATCGCCGACCTGATCCAATACCGGGTGCGCCATGAGAAAACCGTGGAGCGCGTGACCGAATGCCAGCTGCCGACGGAGTATGGCGACTTTCACCTGGTGGCCTACCAGGACTGCATCGACGACGAACTCCACCTGGCCCTGGTGCTGGGCGAGGTGGATCCGGAGGAGCCGACTTTGGTGCGGGTGCATATGCAGAATTCCCTCTACGATCTGTTCGGCACCATTCGTTTCGATCACGGCTGGCACCTGCGCAGCGCCATGAAATGGGTGGCGGATGCGGGGGCCGGCATCATCGTGGTGCTGCGCAACCATGATTCCTCCAGGGAGATCATACAGCGCATCCGGGACTACCAGATCCGCGAGGAAAAGGGCAAGCCGCCGAGGCGCGACCGCGGCAAGGAACTGCGCACCTTCGGCGTCGGCGCCCAGATTCTGTCCGATCTCGGCGTGCGCAAGATGCGGGTGCTGAGCGCCCCCAAGAGCTTCCACGGGATTTCGGGATTCGGCCTGGAGGTGGTGGAATATGTATGCCACGAATGCGGCGTCCATATCGAGGAGCCCTGACCGGAAGATGCATGAATGATGCGCAATCCCGCTTGTCTGCTGCTTTCCCGGGAGACATTTCCCCCATCGCCCGTAATCGCCGAAGCCCGCGCGATCCCTGCGCAAAGGTGTGAGGTTTCCGGGCCAATTCTGTCAAAGGACAAAACGTTATGAGCATAAAAACCATCGAAGGCGAACTGCAGGTGTGCAACGCCAGATTCTGTCTGGTGGTCTCGCGGTTCAACAGTTTCGTCGTGGAAGGCCTGCTGGAAGGGGCGCTGGACACCCTGAAGCGGCATGGGGCCGAAGAGGCCGATCTCACTGTGGTGCGCGTGCCCGGCGCTTTCGACATGCCCCTGGCCCTGGAAAAGATCGCCGCCGGCGGCGATTATGACGCCATCGTCGCCCTGGGCGCCGTAATCCGCGGCGGCACGCCCCATTTCGATTATGTGGCCAGCGAATGCGTCAAGGGCATAGCCCAGGTCACCCTGAAGCACGGGGTGCCCGTGGCCTTCGGCGTGCTGACCACGGACACCATCGAGCAGGCGGTGGAGCGGGCCGGCACCAAGGCGGGTAACAAGGGGGCGGATGCCGCCCTGTCCGCCATAGAAATGGTCAATCTGCTGCGCCGGCTTTGATGAGCGGCAAGCGCAGCAGGGCCCGGCGGCATGTGCTGCAGGGGCTTTACCAGTGGCAAATGGCCGGCCAGGATATCCGCGACATCATCAACCAGTTCCTGGATAGAGAGGACGCCGGCGCCTTTGACGTGGACTATTTCAGGGAACTGCTGCGCGGCGTGCCCGCCCGCCTCAATGAATTGGACGAAGCGCTCGCCCCCTGCCTCGACCGTGCCATAAAGAGCGTGGACCCGGTGGAGCGGGCGGTTCTGCGCCTGGGGGCCTACGAGCTGGCCCATCATCCCGAAGTGCCCTACCGCGTGGTCATCAACGAGGCGGTGGAACTGGCCAAGACCTTCGGCGCGGAAGAGGGTCACAAGTACGTCAATGGTGTGCTGGACAAGCTGGCGAAGAGGCTTCGCCCGGTGGAGACGGCCTGACGGCGCAGGGAAGGCCGCCGGGGCGGACAACGCTGCACACCACGGCAACCGAGCACTATCGACCGCCCCCTTGAAAGAATTCGAACTCATTCACCGCTTTTTCGATGGCGTCGGCCCCTGGCGGGACGATGTCCGCCTGGGCGTGGGCGACGACTGCGCCCTGCTCCGGGTCCCGGCGGGCAAGGAGCTGGCGGTCACCATCGATACCTTGGTGGAGGGGGTTCATTTTCATCAGGGGGCGGATCCCGAATCTCTCGGCCACAAGGCCCTGGCGGTGAACCTGAGCGACTTGGCGGCCATGGGGGCGGAGCCCGCCTGGGCGACCCTGGCGCTGACCCTGCCCGGGGCCGACCCGCACTGGCTGGCGGCCTTCAGCCGGGGATTCTCCCGCCTGGCGGCGGCGTATCATGTGCAGCTGGTTGGCGGAGATACGACCCGGGGCCCCTTGACCATCAGCGTTCAGGCCCACGGCTTTGTGACGGCGGGCCGGGCCCTGCGGCGCGACGGCGCCCGGCCCGGGGATTTGGTCTATGTCACGGGCACACTGGGCGATGCCGGCCTGGCCCTGCGCGGGATAGAGGATATTCCCGCCCCCGCCGGATGCCTGCCCTATTTGCAATCCAGGCTCCAGCGGCCCAGCCCGCGCCTGGGGGAGGGCCGGGCCCTGGCCGGCCTGGCGGGGGCGGCCATTGATATTTCCGACGGCCTGATCTCCGACCTGGGACACATCTGCGAGGCCAGCGGCCTGGGCGCGCGATTGGAGCTGGAGCGGCTGCCCCGCTCGCCGGCGGGCCAGGCCTGGCTGGACGAAACCGGAGACTGGAGTCTGCTTCTGTCCTCCGGGGACGACTATGAACTCTGCGTCACCGTGCCGCCCGGGCGGCAACCCGAGGTGGAGAGACTCGCCGCCGGCTTCGAATGCGGCCTGACCCGAATCGGCGTCATGGAGCCCCGCCCCGGCATTCGCTGCCTGAGAGCCGATGGAACAGAATTGGAAAAACCCTCCCGTGGGTATGAGCACTTCTCGTCTTAAAGCAGGTCTGGCGTCGCGGCCCCGCCCCGACTGGCGCAATCCCCTGCACCTGCTGGCCTTCGGCCTGGGCTCCGGCGGCCTGCCCAGGGCCCCCGGCACGGCCGGCACCCTGGTGGCCGTGCCCTTGTACGGGTTGCTGTTGCCGCTGGGTTCAACGGCCTATGTATTCGTGGTGCTGGCCATGTTTTTGTTCGGCATCTGGCTGTGCGGCCGGGTCTCCCGGGACCTGGGGGTGCACGATCACAGCGGCATCGTTTGGGACGAATGGGTGGGTTTCCTGATCACCATGGCCTGGGCGCCTTCCGGCTGGCTCTGGCTGACGGCCGGTTTTGTGCTGTTCCGCCTGTTCGATATCTGGAAGCCCTGGCCCATTGGCTGGCTGGACCGCCGGGTGGGCGGGGGCCTGGGCATCATGCTGGATGACGTGCTGGCGGGCGTCTATGGCCTGATCGTGATGCAGGCGGCAGCGGGATTCGGCCCTATGCCCTGAAGGGCCGCCGGCGAAACACCGCTTATTGCCTGACTATTACGCTAATATATTGAAAAGGTTAAGTATTAGGCCGGGCCGGCGTTTGGCAAAAGTTGATTTTTCCAGAAGCGATTGTTAAATTCATCGTTCCGATAAAGGCGTTTCTTATTGCCTCTAAAATAAGGCCGCTCCAAAAAGTTAAGGGGATTATGAATGAACAGGCGTTTAGGTTTTCTACTGCTACCTATCGTGGCTGTCGGACTCACGGCATGCCAACAATCAACCCAAGTCAAAGAAGAGGCCGCGGCCTCCGTGGCAAAGGCGAAGGTGCCGGGGCTGCAACCCGTGCCTTCCCTGACCCAGGAGGAAATGGATAAGGCGGCATACATCTACTTTGACCGTTGTTCCGGCTGCCACGGCGCGCTGAGGCAGGGCGCCACCGGACCCAACATCACGCCCGCCAAGACCCGCAAGAAATCGCTGGCCAAGCTGGAGAAGATCCTGTGGGAAGGCACCGACGGCGGTATGCCGGGCTGGGGCAAGGACGGCAAGCTGACCAAGGCCGAGACCCAGTTGCTGGCCAAGTTTGTGCAGAACGAGCCTCCCCAGCCTCCGCCCTGGGGTCTGAAGGAGATGATGGCCTCCTGGAAGGTGCACGTGCCGGTGGACAAGCGTCCCACCAAGCCGCCCGCGCGCAACTGGCAGAACTTCTTCGGCGTGGTCCAGCGTGACGCCGGCAAGGTCTCCATCGTCGACGGCGACACCAAGGAGATCATCTCCACCAT
>DRKS01000060.1 GCA_011051655.1 Sedimenticola sp. | reverse complement strand
GGAGATCCCGGTGGAGGATTCCCGCTCCCTGGAGCTGACCGCCGATGAATTCGCCATGATGGAAAAATTGAAAACCATAAGCTATGGCACCTGGTTTGAATTCAGGGTCGGCGGACACAGGAGCCTCCGGCGGGTGAAGCTCTCCTGGTACAGCCCGGCGACGGGGAAATACATGTTTGTCGATCAGTCCGGCGTACAGGCGGTCATGATGTCGGGCCGTTCACTCGCGCGGGATCTGTGTTCGGGCAACGCCCGGATACTGGGGCGCTCCAGGATCCCCTTTGTCGACCGCGCGCTCGAGGCCATTCGCGCCAAGCTCGAGCATACCCTCGGCGGCTCCGGCGCGCCGGCGCAACGCCTGGAGCCGTGAAGATAAAGACTCACCCAGACTCAGAGCACATCCGCCATGCGGAACAAAAGAAAAACCCCCAGAAAATCCCCCGCTGAAAGGATCGAGGTCGTCGATGTCAATTCCGGAGACATCATCGGCTGCCTGGCGAATATATCCTCCGGCGGCCTCATGCTGGTGGGGGCGGCATCCATCGCCCCCGGCACCCTGTTTCAGTTGCAGATCTCCCTGCCGACGCCGGTGGATGGAACGCAGACTGTCGAGTTCGGCGTGGAATGCCTGTGGTGCCAGCAGGCGAAGGGGAGGCGCAATTACTGGAGCGGCATGCAGATTATCGATATTTCCGCACCGGCGGTTGATGTTATCGGGCGGCTGGTGGAGGGCTGGCGGGAGCATGGGTGACCGTCTGTGAACCTCATGCCGGCGGCGCCGTCTAACCGTCAGCGGGCAGGCAAGAACCGGCCGGCGGAACAATCATCTCAAGACACAAGGGGCAAGCCATGGATTTTCGAGCACTCGTCATTCTTTTATCCCTCAGCCTGCTTGCAGGCTGCCAGCAGACCCCCACAAAACGGGACACCGGGGCCGTCATCGGCGGCATCGCCGGTGGCGTCATCGGCAATCAGATCGGAGGCGGCTCCGGACGCACGGCCGCCATCATTGCCGGCACCCTGGTGGGCGCCTATATCGGCGGCTCCATCGGCCAGCAAATGGATGAAAACGACCGCTACAAGGCCCAACAGGCCCTGGAAAGATATCCCACCAACAAGCCCAGCACCTGGCGGAATCCGGATACCGGCAACGAGTATACCGTCACCCCCACCAGGACCTATGAAAGCGCCAGCGGCCCCTGCCGGGACTATGAGACCGAGGCCGTGATCGGCGGCCGGAGTGAAGTGGTCTACGGCACCGCCTGCCGCCAGCCCGACGGCACCTGGCGGGCCACGAACTGACGTTTGTCATCTTGTTGCAACAAAACTGGGGTGTAATAGGAGGCGTTTTCAGGTTCACAGTGGAAAAAACCTTATACCATGAGCGCCCCCACAATCCTCGTAGTCGAAGATGAGGCCGCCGTACGGGAGATGTTGCGCTTCACGCTCCGGCAGAAGGGCCTGGACGTGGTGGAGGCGGAGGACGCGGCCAGCGCCGAGAGGCATATCCGCAAGCGGCGTCCCAGCCTGATCCTGCTGGACTGGATGCTGCCGGGCAAGAGCGGGGTGGAGCTCGCCCGCCAGTTGAAGCGCGATCCCGCCACCCGGGACATCCCCATCCTCATGCTGACCGCGCGGGGGCAGGAGGATGACAAGGTACTGGCCCTGGAGAGCGGCGCCGACGACTATGTGACCAAGCCCTTTTCCACCCGGGAGCTGCAAGCGCGGATCCGGGCCATTCTGCGCCGCGTGGCGCCCCCGGACAGCGACCAGGAGATTGAAATGGATGGCCTCAGCCTCGATCCGGCCACTCACCGGGTCTTCGCCGGGGGTGAAAAACTCGAGCTTGGTCCCACGGAATTCCGCCTGCTCCACTATTTTATGGCCCACCCGGAGCGGGTCTACAGTCGCGCCCAGCTCCTGGACAGGGTCTGGGGCACCAACGTCTTCATTGAGGAACGCACCGTGGATGTCCACATCCGCCGTCTGCGCAAGGCCCTGGAGCCCTCTGGTCATGATGGCTTGCTGCAAACCGTCCGCGGCGCCGGATACCGGTTTTCCACCAAAGGCTGATTCCCTTCGACATTATCTGAAATCGCCCCATAGCATCTGCATTGCGGCCAGGGCGGCAATGGGCGCGGTTTCGGTGCGCAGCACCCGGGGGCCGAGGCGCACCGGGGTGAAGCCTCTGTCCTCCGCCCGCCCGGCCTCGCCGTCGCTCAACCCCCCTTCCGGGCCGATGAGCAGATGCACAGGCCCGTCAGGGGCGGGCAGGTCGCTCAGGGTCCGGGGCGCCCCCGGGTGCAGCAGCAACCGCAGGCCCGCGCTGGAATCCGATATCCACTCTTCCAGGCGCCGGGCCGGCCCTATTGAGGGGATGCGCCGGCGTCCGGACTGTTCGCAGGCGGCTATGGCGATGCTGCGCCAGTGCTCCAGCCGTCGCTCCAGGCGCTCCCCTTGCAGGCGCACCACCGTGCGTTCGGTAAAAAGCGGGATGAAGCCGCCGATGCCCAATTCCACCGCCTTCTGCAGGGCGTAGTCCATGCGCTCGCCCTTGGAGATGCCCTGGGCCAGGACGAAGTGAACCGGCGGGGCGGCCTGTGTGTCGGAGGCCGCCGTTATCTCCGCCGTCGCCTCGTGTTTGGCGCATGCCGAGAGGCGCGCCTCATAATCCCGGCCGTCGCCGTTGAAAAGACAGAGCCGGGCCCCCGGCCGCAGGCGCAGCACTTGGATGATGCGCCGGGCCGGAGGCCCGTCCAGCCGGACGGTGGTCCCCGGGCTCAGTGGTTGGCCGGTATGGATGCGGGGGATGCGCATGGTTGAGCTATTTCAAATCAGCAACACTATATTTTCAACAGCCAGATTGCGCACCACGGTGTAAGATTCGCAGGGTGGGCATAGAAACCTGTCCGTCACGGGGTTTATGGGGAGAGGCCGGCGCCATGTTTCAAAACTATATCCAGAAAAGCACCCAGAAGGTGATCGAGAGCCTGGAGATGGCCGTTGCGGAGCTGGCGGGTCTGCGCCAGAACGTGCTTACCCCCGATTTCATCCTGCTGGCCCTGATTTCCCAGCCGGACAGCGAGGCGTTCAGGATCCTGGAGAACCTCCTGCCAACCGCGCCGGCATCACCGCCAGCCGCCGCCCCATCGGCTCCTTCCTCTTTCTCGGGCCTACCGGCGTGGGCAAGACCGAGCTGGCCCGGGCCCTGGCCGCCTTCCTGCTGGATGACGAGTCGCGCATCATCCGCCTCGACATGTCCGAATACATGGAGCGCCACGAGGTCTCGAAAATGATCGGCGCCCCTCCCGGCTACATCGGCTACGGCGAGGGCGGCCAGCTCACCGAACGGGTGCGGCGCAACCCCTACTCCGTGGTGCTGCTGGACGAGGTGGAGAAGGCCCACCCGGATGTCTTCAACATGCTGCTCCAGATCCTGGAGGACGGCCGCCTTACCGACGCCCAGGGCCGCACCGTCTCGTTTCGCAATACCATACTCATCGGTACCTCCAACCTCGGGACGGAATCCCTCTCCCCGGACAAGCGCCCCATCGGCTTCGTCCAGTCGGCCACCCCCAGCTACAAGGAGGCGCAGCAACTGGTGTTGCACGAGGTCAAGAAGTTCTTCAAGCCGGAGTTTCTCAACCGGCTGGATGACATCATCGTGTTCCACTACCTGGAACGGGACCACGTGCGCCGGATAGCGGACATGTTCATCGCCGAACTGGTGGAGCGCATGAAAATCAGGGACATCACCCTGGAGGTGGACGATGCGGTGATCGACAAGCTCGCCAAAGACGGCTTCGACCCCGTCTACGGCGCCCGTCCCCTGCGGCGCGAAGTGGAGCGCCAGGTGGAAAATCCCCTCGCCATGAAAATCGTGAAGGGGGAATGTCCCGGGGGCAGCCGGGTAAAGGTCGGGTTGCGCCAGGGACGCATTGATTTCGTAATCCGGGGGAAGCCCCCCGGGTGTGAAGATGAATAGCGGGCAGGCCTATAAATCGAAAAAACCGAAAACAGCGATGAATAATATCAATTGGATAGATTGCTATGCGGCCTTTATGCTTGCCCTCACATGGCCTCATGCGGCAGGCCTTATTTTTTACGACCCCACTCAAGGAGACAGGAATGAAACATAAAAGATCCATGATTATCAGCTGTGCACTGGCCGTCATGGCCGCGGCGCCTGCGCTGTGGGCGGCGCCCCGGGGCAAGGAACCCATCCAGCCCATCGCTCCGGTGAAGGTCATTGACCTGGCCATGGCGGAATTGGGCAAAAAACTCTATTTCGATCCCCGTCTCTCCAAGTCGGGCTTTATCTCCTGCAACTCCTGCCACAACCTGAGCATGGGTGGCACGGACAATCTCCAGACCTCCATCGGCCACAAGTGGAATCAAGGCCCCATCAATGCGCCCACCGTACTCAACTCCAGCCTGAATCTGGCCCAGTTCTGGGACGGCCGCGCCAAGGATCTGAAGGAACAGGCCGGCGGCCCCATCGCCAACCCCGGCGAAATGGCCTTCACCCATGAGCTTGCGGTAGAGGTGCTCGCATCGATTCCGGGCTATGTCACCGAATTCACACAGGTATTCGGCAGCGGCAAGATCGACATCGACGGCGTGACCCAGGCCATTGCCGAGTTCGAGAAAACCCTGGTGACGCCGAACTCCCGCTTCGACAAATGGCTCATGGGGGATGAAAACGCCATCAACGACACCGAACTGGCCGGCTACGAGCTGTTCAAACAGAGCGGCTGCGTCGCCTGCCACAACGGCCCGGCGGTGGGCGGTTCCTCCTATCAAAAGATGGGGGTCGTGGCGCCCTACAAGACCGCCAGCAAGGCCGAGGGGCGTATCGCGGTGACGGGCAACGAAGCCGACCGCTTCAAGTTCAAGGTGCCGACCCTGCGCAATGTGGAACTCACCTATCCCTACTTCCACGACGGCGGCGCGGCCACGCTGGCGGAAGCGGTGGACACCATGGGCCGCCTGCAACTGGGCAAGACCTTTACGGATGAGGAGAAGAGCAAGATCGTGGCCTTCCTGAAGACGCTCACGGGAGAACAGCCCTCGTTCCTCCTGCCCATCCTGCCCCCCTCCAC
This sequence comes from Sedimenticola sp., assembly GCA_011051655.1. GTDB lineage: Bacteria > Pseudomonadota > Gammaproteobacteria > Chromatiales > Chromatiaceae > DRKS01. Next base: position 543 of record DRKS01000060.1, on the reverse strand, counting down.
CGACAAGACGCTGCGGCCGAAGCCGTTCGAATAAATATCCCCGGCGATCCCCAGCCCGCCCGCTTGCAAGCGGGCGGGCTGTTTTGCGTCTGGGGGAAGGGGGTTGGGATCCAGTGGCCTGGATAATCGGTCGGAGTAAGCGGATTGCTCCGGGCATCCTGCCCTCCGCCCTTCGGGTCGCTGCGCGACGCCATTTGTTCCTGACAAATGGCTCGAACCTCTAACGGTTCGAACCCTCTCACTGGAGGCATCGGAACTCTTAATAAGGTAAACCGGTAGTTCTGCTTTGGAGTGCTGAAGATAGCTGGTCGGAGTGAGAGGATTGCTCCGGGCATCCTGCCCTCCGCCCTTCGGGTCGCTGCGCGACGCCATTTGTTCCTGACAAATGGCTCGAACCTCTAACCCGCATCGCTCACCGATTATTAGACTTCGACATTTTTTAGCGCCGGGATGTGGCCGAGACGCCCCGAGAGCCCCTTCCTCGTGCCAACGCGCTTGCCAGGATGGGGATTTGCGTATTTTTTGGCTCTCCGACATCGCCGG
>DRKS01000059.1 GCA_011051655.1 Sedimenticola sp. | reverse complement strand
GGATTTGGATTTTTGGGGCAAGCTGGCGAAGCAGGTTGGACGATCGGCCGCCGAAGCATAGCCGTAGCTATGATTCAAGGCTGATCGTTCAAGATGCGAAGCCAGATTGATGGAATACATCCCTGTATTCCACCCCTTCGGGGTCACTGCGCGGTCCAAATTCGCTCCAGGCGAATTTGTGTTCCAAAAACCAAATAGGACAGAGTATAAATTAACCGCCATCACCTTATGAGGCTAAGCACATTGAATTTCATAAATTTCTCAATTAACCGGGTCCGCCTGGTGAGAAATGCGGGTTAACCAATGGTCAGCATTGTCTCGAATCTTCCCCTCGGCGATCAGGCCGACGACCAGGCCATCCGCGTCTGGCTGGAATCCCTCGGCGAGCATCTCGGCAAAGAGGAACTGGCCCTGGTGCGCGGCGCCTGTGAGCTGGCCTCGCGGGCCCACCAGGGCGAGCGTCAGGACTCCGGCGAGAGCACCATGCGCTACCTGCTCTCGGTGGCGGATATCCTCGCCGGCCTGGGCATGGACCACGAAACCCTGGCCGCCGCGATCCTGCACGATGTGCTGGCCTCCGGGGCTGCCGACATGGGGCTGCTGCGGGAGCGCTTCGGCGGGGGCGTGGCCGGCATGGTGGAGGACCTGGCCCGCATCGGCCTGGTGGCCGGTGTCCAGCGGGATATCCTTTACGGCAGCGAGGCGCAGCACGCGGAAAACCTGCGGCGCATGCTGCTGAGCATCGCCGATGACGTGCGGGTGGTGCTCATCGTCCTGGCCGAGTGCCTGCACGGCATGCGCGCCCTCAAACATATGCCGGAGGACGTGCGGCGCAGGGTTGCCCACGAGACCCGGGAGATCTACGCGCCCCTGGCCAACCGCCTGGGGGTATGGCAGATCAAGTGGGAGCTGGAGGATCTGGCCCTGCGTTACCTGGAGCCGGAAACCTATCAGTGCATCGCCAGCCGGCTCGACGGCCGCAGGGAAGACCGCGAGCGCTTCATCGCCGACATCATCAAGCTGTTGCAGGCCAAGTTCCGCGAGGCCGGGATCAAGGCCGAGATCACCGGGCGGCCCAAACACATCAACAGTATCTGGCGGAAAATGAAGCGCAAGGCGGTGGATTTCGACCAGATCTTCGACCTCCGGGCGGTGCGCGTGCTGGTGGAGACCGTGGCCGACTGTTATGCCGTGCTGGGGGTGGTGCACGGCCTGTGGCGGCACATTCCCGGCGAGTTCGACGACTACATCGCCACCCCCAAGTCCAACATGTACCAGTCTCTGCACACGGCGGTGATCGGCCCCGGCGGCAAGACCCTGGAGGTGCAGATCCGCACCCACGAGATGCACCAGCACTCGGAGCTGGGCGTGGCCGCCCACTGGGCCTACAAGGAAGGCGGCCGCCATGACGCCGAATTCGAGCGGCGCATCATGATGATGCGCAACTGGCTGGAGCTGAAGGACGAGGACAGCGGCGCCGAGGACTTCTTCGACCGCTTCAAGTCCGAATTCGAGCCCATGCTGGTCTATGTGCTGACCCCCCGGGGCAAGGTTATCGAGCTGCCCCTGGGCGCCACGCCGGTGGACTTCGCCTACGCCATCCATTCGGATGTCGGGCACCGCTGCCGCGGGGCCCGGGTGGACGGGCGCATCGTGCCGCTGACCCATCAGCTGGAGAGCGGCCATACGGTGGAGATCATCACCGCCCGTGAGGGCGGCCCCAGCCGGGACTGGCTCAGCGCCCACCACGGCTATATCAAGACGGCCCGGGCGCGCAACCGGGTGCGGCAATGGTTCCGGCATCAGGATCACGAACAGCATGTGCAGCTCGGGCGGGCCAGCCTGGAGCGGGAGATCAACCGGCTGGGCGTGGGCAGGCCCAACCTGGAGCAACTGGCGGGCAAGTTCAATTGCCAGAAAGCGGACGACCTGCTGGCCGGCATCGGCCGGGGCGACATCTCACCCATCCAGGTGGCCGGCGCCACGGGGGAGCGGCGGCAGCCGCCTGCCACCAGGAAGAAAGCGCCCGGCGGCCGGCGGGGCCGGGAGAAGAGGGGGGGCGAAGTCATCGTCGAGGGTGTGGACGATCTCATGACCAACATGGCCCGCTGCTGCAAGCCGGTGCCCTACGATCCCATCGTCGGCTACATCACCCAGGGCCGGGGCGTCACGGTTCACCGCAAGGACTGCGCCATGGTAAGCCGGTTGGAGCAGCCCCAGCGGGAGCGCCTCATTCGCGTGATCTGGAGCGATCAGCAGGCGGGCGCCAGCTACCCGGTGGACGTGCATGTCAGCGCCCAGGACCGCAAGGGGCTGCTGGGGGACATCTCCGCCGTCTTCACCAACGAGGAGCTGGATATCCTGGGGGTCGTCTGCCGCTCCAACCGCAAGACCGACATGGCCAGCATGCAGTTCACGGTGGAGATCGCCGACATACGCCAGCTCAGCCGGGTGCTGAACAAAATAGCCCAGATGCCAGAGGTGTTCGAGGTGCGGCGGCGGGTCTGAGGGCGCCGGGCGGGGGTGCGGGTCAGATTTCCCGCAGGCCGTCCGAGGGCTGGATCCTCGCGGCCCGGTAGCCCCCCAGCGCCGCCGAGAGCACGGCGGCCCCCACGGTGAACGCCAGCGCGATTTCAAAATGGATCGGCAACAGGCGGCATACCGGGCTGTTGTCTTCGACCTGGGCAATCAGTATCCGGTTGATGTTGGCCTCCACGCCCAGGTAGATGGCGCTCGCCAGCAACCATCCCAGCACGCCGGTGAACAGGGCCTGCAATACGGGAAACCAGACGATATCCCCGGTGCGAAAGCCGACCAGGCGCAATACGCTCAGCTCCTTTCGCTTGCGGTCCACGTTGGCCCAGAGGTTGGCGCCCAGGGAGAAGGAGAAGCCGGCCAGGCCGATGACGGCGATAAACCAGAATACGGCGCTCAGACGTCGCTCCATGGACTGGACCATGTCGATGTCGGTGGCCCTGGTTCTGACCTCTATGCCGCTGGCGATGAGGGCGTCGCGAATGGGCGCCACATGGTCGATGGAGCTGGCGTAGAGCCGGAATCCCGGAAAGCTGCGTGCTGCGCCGGGAGGGGGATCGCCCGTCCAGCCCAGCGCGGGGACCGCCCGTCC